>NZ_FOCS01000021.1:0-99802 GCF_900110155.1 Methylobacterium sp. UNC300MFChir4.1
TGGCCGACATCACCATGGCGCTGCCCCTGCTGTGCGCTGTGGTGCCGCCCAAGCGTCTGATCGCCGACAAGGCCTACGACGCACAGAGCTTGAGAGATTGGCTGAAGAGCCACCGGGTGATCGCCACCATCCCATCCACGGCCACCCGGACGGTACCCTATAAGCACAGCCGGGTCGCCTACCGGCGGCGCAATCGGATCGAGCGGCTGTTCGGCCACCTCAAAAACTGGCGGCGCGTCGCGACCCGCTACGATCGCCTAGCCTGCAACTATCTCGCAGCCGTCGCGCTAGTTTCCTCTGTCATCGCATGGACCTGAATGAGTCCCCTACCTAGGCCGGCCTGACGTCGTAGAATTGCGGGAAGCCGTTGCGCACGCCCGTCAGGCCCCGATAGGCCGTCGCCTCGTAATAGGCGCCGAGCGGCAGGTACGGCACGTCGATGAAGAACTGTCGCTGGATCTCGGCGCAGATCGCCTTCTGCGCCGCAGAATCGGGCGCGGTGAACCACGCGGCGCGCAGCTCCTCGAGACGGGGCGCGCGGGGCCATCCGAACCAGGCCTGGTCGCCGTTGCCGCGGATGCCGAGCTGGCCGGCGGGATCGAAGTTGTTGGTGCCGTTCAGGTAAGTGACGAAGGTGCTCCAGCCGCCCTTGTCCGGGGGCTGGCGGCTCGCCCGGCGCTGCACCAGGGTCCCCCAGTCCATCGCGACGAGGTCCACGGCGAGCCCGCATTTCTGGAAGGCTTCGGCCGCGACGAGGGCCAGGGGATGGGTGGCCGGGTAATCGGTCGGGTCGAGCATGACGACGCGCTCGCCCCGGTAGCCGGCCTCCGCCAGGGCGCGCCTGACCGCGGCGTAGTCGCGGGGGCCGACCAGCCCGTCGGTGCCCGCGCGCGTCGCCATCGGCGCCTCGGGGCTGAAGACGCCGACATGGTCCTTCCACAGGGCGCGCTCGTCGCCCGCGACCGCGCTCATGAACTCGGTCTGGTCGATGGCGCCGAGCAGCGCCCGGCGGATCGCGGGATTGTCGAAGGGCGGATGCAGGTGGTTGAAGCGCAGGCAGCCGATGCCGCCGGCCGGATCGAGCACCTCCAGCCGGATCCCCGATCTGCTCCTGAGCAGCGCCTGCAGGTCCGGCGTCGGGTTCTGCCACCAGTCGACCTCGCCGGCCGCCAGCGCGCTCGCGGCGGTGGAAGCGTCGGGCACGATCCGCCACTCGATCCGCTCGAAATGGGCCCGCTTCGGTCCGGCGGTGAAGCTCGCCGCGCCGTCCGGGCGGGGCACGTAGCCGTCGAAGCGCTCGTAGACGGTGAGCGCCCCCGGGACGCGCTCGTCCGCCTTGAAGCGGAACGGGCCCGAGCCGACCATCTCGGTGACCTGCGTGTTCGGGTCGGTCTTCGCCAGGCGCTCCGGCATGATGCAGGGCATCGAGGTGCCGGTCTTGCCCAGAGCTGCGGGCAGCAGCGGGAACGGCCGCTTGAGGCGGAACTGCACGACGCGGTCGGAGGTCGCCGCGAGTTCGTCGGTGGCGTCGATCAGCGCCCGGCCGAAGGCGTCGCGGGCGGCGAAGCGGCGCACGCTCGCCACCGCGTCGCGCGCCAGCACCGGCGCGCCGTCGTGGAAGCGCAGGCCCTCGCGCAGGGTCAGGCGCCAGAGGCGGCCATCCGCCTCGACGGCGTGACCCTCGACCATCTGCGGCTGGAACTCGTAGCCCGCGGTCTGGCCGTAGAGGGTGTCGAAGACGAGGTAGCCGTGGTTGCGCGTCACGGTCGCCGTCGTCCAGATCGGGTCGATCACCGCGACGTCGCTTTCCGGGATGAAGCGCAGGACCTTGGCGGGCTGCGCGACGGCGGGCCGCGCGACCGCGGCGGCGGCCAGGGCGGCGAGGACCTCGCGGCGCCTCATCGCAGAGCGCTCGTGCTGGATGCCATCGGAGACCGTGCGCCCGTCACCCTCGTCGCGTTGCATGGTGCCCTCGGAGAGGCAGCGAGGCAAACGCGGGGCCGCGCCCCGGCGCGCGCGGCCGCGTCAGCGGGCGGTGTCCGGAGCACAGCGGCGGGGCAACTCGCGCCGCGAGCTCCCTGCATGACCCCGCGTCCGCCGGGCCGGAGCCTCCGTCCCGGCGCCTCGGGCCCTAGCGCTCGCGGTCGGCCCCGGAATCGGCCTGTTCGGGCGCGGTCATCTCCGGCGTCAGCAGACCGAGTTCGATCAGGAAGGCCCAAGTCGGTTCCAAATAGACGCCGATCTGGATCGCATCCGGGTCCGAATGCGGCGTCACATAGGTGCGCCTCTTGTACAGCTCGGACTCGCCGCTCGCCAACAGGTCCAGCAACGCGCACCGGCGCATCCAAGAGATGATCCCGCGCGCGTAGGCGTCTTCGACCAGCTTGAATCCGCCGATCACGGCCTGTTCGAAATCGGGATCCGTTCGGATCACGACTCTGCGGGGTGTTTCCTGCATGTGTGTCCTGCGACGCTCGTGGATCGCGGCCAGCCGGCTCATGCTGATCTTGCGGCCGGCCGCCGAGGCTGACCCAGACTCGGACCAGTCCTGTCCAGGCGCAGAGCCCGCGCGGGCGTTTCCGTCGCCATCATTTGTGGTGCTCGGGGCTCGACCGAAGGACGTAGCACCCTGTCGCGGGCCGCCGCGCCCGCGGCTGAGGCCCCGCGGTCACATCGCTGCGCCGTGTCGTTCGATGTGTCGCACGCCTGCACGATCGCCGCGGGCCGCCGGAGGGGCCGCTCGGTCGGGCGCTCCCCGAGCCGGCCGCGGTCCGCGCCGGCGGCCACGGCGACCCCGTCGCTCCGGCAACGCCGCCGGCGCGGGTGCTCCGGAACACGCCGGGCCTGAAAGCTTGAGCCTACATCGGGATCACACCGCGACGACCGACGCGAGCCCGATGGAGACGACGATGACCTGGACGAACCGCATCACCATAGCCGCGACCCTCATCGGCGGCGCGATCGCGCTGGTGACTTACGCGCAGGCCCTGAGTCTGCCGACGCACTTCGCCTGAGCCCGCCTGCCGGGGGAGCGCCCCGCGCCGCTCCTCCGACGCCGTCGTGACGGCCACCGTCGCGTTGAGACTTATCGCGCAGCCCACGATCGTGCCGCCTCGCTTCTCCGAGGGGCGCCTGGCGGACCGCTGAGCCGCTCCGGGCCGCGCCGTCGGCGCGCGGTTCTCGGCAGGATCGGCCACGATCGCCCAGGATCGGGCGCCGGACCGCGTCGGCGCGGACGCGCCCGCCCCGCTTGCCGGGCCCGCCCTTTCGGCGTTTCAAGACCGTGACCCCTGGACGTGGCCCGGCCGGCGATGGAACTGAAGTGGATCGAGGACTTCCTCAGCCTCGCCGAGACCCGTAGCTTCTCACGCTCGGCCGAGGCGCGGCACGTCACGCAATCGGCGTTCAGCCGCCGCATCCGCTCCCTGGAGGTCTGGCTCGGCACGGCCTTGCTCGACCGCAGCACCTACCCGATCACCCTCACGGCGGACGGGCGCCACTTCCTCGAGACCGCCGAGGAGGTGGTGCGCCTCCTCACCCTCAGCCGCGCCGACTTCCGCAACCGCAGCGAGCGGTCGAGCCTGCCCGTCGTCGCCATCACGGCCCTGCATTCGCTCTGCCTCTCCTTCCTGCCGCGCTGGCTCGGCGCGCTCCGGGGCGAGCTCGGTGCGATGAGCAGCCGCGTGCTGCCGGAGAACTTCAACATCTGCCTCCAGGCCCTGGTCGAGGGCGGCTACGACCTCATGCTGACCTATCACCATCCGGGCATCCCGATCCCGCTCGGGCCCGATCGCTTTCCCTGCCTCGTCGTCGGCCAGGACAGCCTCGTGGCCGTGGCGGCGCCGGCGGATCTCCCCCGCGACCGGGAAGGCCGCCTGCCGCTCCTGCAATATTCCCGCGGCTCCTTCCTGGGCCGGCTCGCCGCCATCGCCCAGGCCCGGGAGGGCGCGCCCGCGACCTATCCGGTCCACACGAACGAGAACTCGATGGCCGAGGCCCTGCGGTCGATGGCGCTCGCGGGACACGGGGTCGCGTGGCTGCCGAGGAGCCTCGTGGCCGGCGAGATCGCGGCGGGCGCGCTCGCCATCGTCAGCCCCGAGATGTCGATGGAGATCCGGCTGTACCGCAGCGCGGAGCGGGCCCGGCCGTTCCTGGAGGCCGTCTGGTCGGCCGCCGCCGCGGATTCGAAGAACTATTCCGGTTCGGAATAGTTCTGGTCGCAACTAGCATTGGCGGCCCGCCGGCACCGGGACTATCAGACGCCGGCCGGTCAGGCGCGGCCGCCCGTGAGGGCGGGGCGACTGGCGGCGACCCTTCATCGCGCACCGTCGAGAGCGTCGACGCCCCCTCACGCGGGCCGGTCGCTCACGCGCAATCGTCTGCCCAACCGTCCTGCCCTACGGCGCGCCGGATCGCTTCCGCGCGCGAGGAGAGAGCCGTGTCCGAGATCGCTTCCGCCGCCGCCACCCGCACCGAGCACGACCTCCTGGGCGACCGCGAGGTTCCGCAGGCGGCCTACTGGGGCATCCATACCCTGCGCGCGGTCGAGAACTTCCCGATCACCGGCACCACGCTGGCCACCTGCCCGGACCTGATCCGGGCGCTCGCGGCGATCAAGCAGGCGGCGGCGCTCGCCAACCGGGAACTCGGCCTGCTCGACGCGGCGCGCTGCGACGCGATCGTCGCGGCCTGCGAGGAGATCCGGGCCGGCGGCCTGCACGATCAGTTCGTGGTCGATCTCATCCAGGGCGGGGCCGGGACCTCGACCAACATGAACGCCAACGAGGTCGTGGCCAACCGCGCGCTCGAACTGCTCGGCCACGCCCGCGGCGCCTACGGGCAGCTGCACCCGAACGAGCACGTCAACATGGGCCAGAGCACCAACGACGTGTACCCGACGGCCCTCAAGATCGCCGGCATCGGCGCGATCCGTCGGCTCGTCGCCGCGATGGCGTCGCTGCGCGGCAGCTTCGAGGCCAAGGCCGCCGAGTTCTCGGACGTGCTCAAGATGGGCCGCACCCAGCTGCAGGACGCGGTGCCCATGACGCTCGGCCAGGAATTCGGCACCTACGCGCGCATGCTCGGCGAGGACGAGGCCCGGCTGGGCGAGGCCGAGCTGCTGATCCGCGAGATCAACATGGGCGCCACCGCGATCGGGACCGGCATCACCGCGCATCCCCTCTACGCGGCCGCGGTCCGCGCGCGGCTGTCCGAGATCACCGGCATCCCGCTCGTCACGGCCGAGGATCTGGTCGAGGCAACCCAGGATTGCGGCGCCTTCGTGCAGGTGTCCGGCGTCCTCAAGCGGGTGGCCGTGAAGCTGTCCAAGACCTGCAACGACCTGCGCCTGCTCTCCAGCGGTCCGCGCGCGGGCTTCGGCGAGATCAACCTGCCGGCCCGGCAGGCCGGCTCCTCGATCATGCCCGGCAAGGTCAATCCGGTGATCCCCGAGGTGGTGAACCAAGTGGCGTTCGAGGTGATCGGCAACGACGTGACGATCAGCTTCGCGGCCGAGGCCGGCCAGCTGCAGCTCAACGCCTTCGAGCCCGTGATCGCCTACAGCCTGTTCCGCAGCTTCGCGCATCTCGAAGCCGCCTGCCGCACGCTCGATCTCCACTGCGTGCGGGGCATCACCGCCAACCGCGAACGGCTGCGCGCCAGCGTCGAGCACTCGATCGGGATCGTGACCGCGCTCAACCCCTATATCGGCTACCGCAACGCGACGGCCGTCGCCATGGAGGCGCACGCGACCGGTCGCGGCGTCTACGACCTCGTGCTCGAGAAGGGGCTGATGGCCCGCGCGCAGCTCGACGCGGTCCTCCGGCCCGAGCGGCTGACCCGCCCGCAAGCCCCCGATCCGGTCATCGCCCGGGCCGTCGCCGGGGCCTGATCCAGAATCCGGGATCCGCGCCCGCGACGCCAGCGGTCGGATCCCGCACGCCGAACAACACGATCCCATGGGAGGACAACGGATGACGCACGCCGATACGGACCCGGATTCCACGACATCGCGCTCGGGCCGGCTCACGCTCTATACCGGGCTCGGGCTGGCACTCGGCATCCTCGTCGGCGCCGTCCTGCACGGACTGGCGGCCGGACCCGACGAGGCCAAGGCGTTCGCGGCGCACTTCACCCTCGCGACCGACATCTTCCTGCGTCTGATCAAGATGATCATCGCGCCGCTCGTGTTCGCCACCATCGTGGCCGGCATCGCGAGCTTCGGCGACGCCCGCTCGGTCGGCCGGGTCGCCGCGCTGGCCATGGGCTGGTTCGTCACCGCCTCGGTCGTCTCGCTCACCCTCGGGCTCCTGACCGCGAACCTGTTCCAGCCGGGCGCGGGCCTGGGCCTGCCGCTGCCCGACGCGGGGGCGCAGACCGGCCTGAAGGCCGCCTCGCTGAACCTGCGCGACTTCCTCGTCCACGTCTTCCCGACCAGCATCGTCTCGGCCATGGCCGGCAACGAGGTGCTGCAGATCCTGGTCTTCTCGATCTTCTTCGGCTTCGGTCTCAGCACGATCGACCGGCGCTACAGCGAGCCGATGGTGCAGCTTCTCGACGGCCTCGCCCGCGTGATGTTCAGGGTCACCGACACGGTGATGCGGCTCGCGCCGATCGCCGTCTTCGCGGCCATCGCGGCGGTCGTCACCGTCCAAGGGCTCGGCGTCCTTCTCGATTACGGCAAGTTCATCGCCAGCTTCTACGCGGGCCTGTCCCTGCTCTGGCTGCTGCTGATCGGTGCCGGCTGGGCCGTGCTGGGCCGCCGCGTGGTGGAGCTGCTGCGCCTGCTGCGCGCCCCGATGATCCTCGCCTTCTCGACGGCGAGCAGCGAGGCCGCCTTCCCGCGCACCGTCGAGGTGCTGGAGCGCTTCGGGGTGCGCCCGCGCGTGACGGGGTTCGTGCTGCCGCTCGGGTACTCGTTCAACCTCGACGGCTCGATGATGTACCAGGCCATGGCCGCCCTGTTCATCGCCCAGGCGTTCGGGATTCACATGGGCTTCGGCGAGCAGCTCACGATGCTGCTCGTCATGATGGTGACGAGCAAGGGCATCGCCGGCGTGCCGCGGGCCTCGTTGGTCGTGGTGGCCGCCACCGTGCCGATGTTCGGTCTCCCGGCCGCCGGCATCCTGCTGATCATGGGCATCGACCAGATCCTCGACATGGGGCGCACCGTCACGAACGTCCTCGGTAACGGGCTCGCCACCGCGGCGGTCGCCAAGTGGCGGGGTGAGATCGCGGGTGGCGTCCGGGAGGTGAGCGCGGAGCCCGCGGGGCCGCGCCTCGACCTCGCCGCGCGGCCCGCGGCCGGCGCCGCCCGCGCTTGACGGCGCCGCCGTGGCCCGCTCGATGGCGGACGGGATCGCGCCGCTCGCCGCTGTCACGGACCGCTCCGGCTCTGAGAGGCGACCGCGCCCGGGCATCGCTCCGGGCGCGGGGGCGCGGCAGCCGGGTCCGGTCTGTCAGGTTCCGACCCGGAGCGGGGCTGTGAGCTTGCGCAGGTAGGCGATGACCGACAGGGCCGTGATGCGGCCCGTGCGGGGGTTCTCGTCGGTCGGGACATTCTCGATCGTCATCGCGAAGCGCGCGGCGTCGGCCTCCACCTCGATGCGGTGCGTGTTGCGCTCCAGGCCGGGGTCGGCCCAGATCTCGAGCTCGGTCCGGTCGGGACCGTTGCCGGCCAGCGAGAGCGCGACCGCGACGTTGAGATTCGCCGGGAAGCCGCGGGCCGCCTCGCGGGGGCTGCCGGCGAAGATGCGCATCGGCTCGGTGATGCCGCCGATCTCGATGCCGTTCTCCGCGAGGTAGGGGGCGCCGACGAGGCCGCGCACGGGCTTGCGGGTGATCATCCGCACCGTGCGGATGGTGCCCTCCGCGGCGGCCGTCACGGCGTCGAGGCCGAGCAGCGCGCCGGTCGGGACGACGATCTGACCGCCGTGGGCGCGGGCCGTCGCCACGAGGTCCTCGTGATCGAGGAGCGCGCCGCAGCTCAGCACGATCGCGGTCTTCCCCGCCGCCACGAAGGGCCGCACGATCGCCGGGAGATGCTGGGACGGCGCGCATTCCAGCACGATGTCGGCCCGCGGCTCCAGGGCGTCGAACGCGGTGACGACCTCCGGCGGCTCCGCGAGCGCCGCGAGGGCGGCCCGGGCTCTGGCGGCATCGCGAACCGCGACGGCGGTCAGCCTCAGCCCCGATATGGCGCCCGCATCGAGCGCGCGCGCCACGGCCAGCCCGACGGTGCCGAGGCCGGCGATCGCGATGCGACCGCCGCGGATGGGCGACCTCGGGGCTTCCTGCAGCGGCATGTCGGGTATCCGTTCATCGGGGCCGGAGCGGCCGACCGCGCCAGCCCTCTGCATCGGCCATGCCGGGGGGGACGCGCCTCAGCCCTCGCCGCGGGCATCGCGCGGCCGGACCGCGTCGCCGCGCAGGGCGCGCGCGGTCCGCGCGACGTGTCCGACGCCGACGTCACGGTCGTCGATCCGGTCCAGGGCGCCATCGACGTCCCCCGCGACCCTGCCGCGCTGTTCCACGGCGCGCCGCTGCGCCGAGGCGAGGCGGTCCGCCTTCATCTCGAGGTGCCTCAGGCACGCGCACCGCAGGAGCGAGGCGAAATTGCGTGCCTCACCGTGGAGAGCGAGCACTTCGTCGTAGAGAAGCGTCACGAGGCGGGGAAGGGTCATGCCCTGAGCGGCGGCGATGTCCTCGAGCACGTTCCAGAACATCACCTCGATCCTGATCGAGGTCGAGTGTCCGCCGAGCCGGATGGAGCGGGTCTCGCCCTCGTAGTCGGCGGGCGGCATCCCCGAGTACAGATTGCACATGTCCACCCCTGCGATCCGCGCCGCTCACCCGCGGCGACCGCCCGCGCTTCCCCGGGATGAGGAACAATAATGCAGCGCGCGCCCGTTTCCACCGCCTTCCGGGCTCTGGCATAACGCGCTCCGCGGATCGTCGCGGGCCCGCTCCGCAGTAGCATGATACTACCACCGCACGCTGGAGCGGCTCTAAGTTTCCGCTCGGCGGGACCCCCCGGGGCCTTCGGCCTCGGGCCTCGACAGGGGGGATCATGCGCGACATGTCCGACATGCCCGAGCGGATCCCCGCGATGATCCGGGTCCGGGACGCGGCGCGCTCCGCGCGTTTCTACCGGGCCGCCTTCGGCCTCGACACCGCCGACCGGCCCGGCTTCGAAACCTTCACCCCGATCGATCTCGCGCATGCCGCGTCCGGTCTCGCGTCGGCGCTGACGGTCAACACGGGCCACGACGGCGCCTGCGGCCTGGGCGTGGGGGGTCGCCCGGGGCACGGCGCGCTCCTGCTTCATCGACGACCCGGACGAGCACAAGATCGAGGTGCTCGCCCGCGGTTGGCGCTTCGCCTGATGACCCGCGACGGCCCGCCATCGGCCGCCGCGGCACCGGCACGACCGACACGGACAGGGGAGGACGGGATGAGGATGCAGGAGACGGGCGCGCACCTGTCCCGCCGCGGCTTCCTGGGCGCCGCGGGCTCGACGCTGCTCGCGGTCGCGGTCATGCCGGACGGCAGCGTGACCGGGCGGGCCTGGGCGCAGATGCCGAAGGCGACGAAGCCCGAGACCTTCGCCTCGCTCGTGCAGATGTCGCGCGACTGCTACCCGCACGACCGCGTCGCCGACAGGTACTACGCTGCCGCGGTGCAGATCCTCGACGACGCGGCGCGGACCGCTCCAGGAGAACTGACGCTCCTCGAGGACGGGATGGCCGCGCTCAACCGGGCGGCCGTCGAGAGGCACCGCCTGCCCTACGCCAAGGTTCCGCAGGACACGGACCGGGCGGCCCTCCTCGAGACCATCGAGCCGACCACGTTCTTCCAGAAGGTGCGGGCCAACCTGATCGTCGGTCTCTACAACCAGAAGGAGCTTTGGCCGATCTTCGGTTACGAGGGCGCCTCCTTCGACAAGGGCGGCTACCTGGAGCGCGGATTCGACGACATCGACTGGCTCTGACGGCGGCCCGGCGCCCGCGCCGGCGGCCGCGCGCGACACGCATTAACCGCTCGGTCCGACCATCCCGCGCGAAGACGGGACGGGGCCGATCCGCGGCAGGAGGAAACCATGTCAGCTCCCTACGACCTCAGCGACGGCTCCGTCTTCGTCATCGTCGGCTCGGGCGCCGGCGGCGGGACCCTCGGGACCCAGCTCGCGCTCAAGGGCATCGACACCGTCATCCTCGAGGCGGGCGACCGGCACGAGACCTTCGACTTCGTCAACGACGAGTGGGATTCGTTCGCCCAGCTCGCCTGGAAGGACGAGCGGCACGCCACCCGGCCGTGGCCGATCGCCAAGACGTTCCCCAACCTGCCGGCCTGGATCGTGAAGGCCGTCGGCGGCTCGACCGTGCACTGGGCGGGCGCGTCGCTGCGCTTCCAGGAGCACGAGTTCAGGACGCGCACGCATTACGGGGCGGTGAAGGGGGCCAACCTCCTCGACTGGCCCGTCGACCTCCCGGAGATGGACCCCTGGTACGCCATGGCCGAGAACCGGATGGGCGTCACGCGCACCAACGGCATCCCGGGCCTGCCGGGCAACAACAACTTCAAGGTGCTCGAGGCCGGCGCCCGCAAGATCGGCTACACGGAGGTGCATACCGGCCGGATGGCCATCAACTCCGAGCCGCGCGACGACCGCGCCGCGTGCATGCAGCTCGGTTTCTGCTTCCAGGGGTGCAAGTCGGGCGCCAAGTGGTCGACGCTCATCGCGGAGATCCCGAAGGGCGAGGCCACGGGCCGGCTCGAGGTCCGTTCGGGCTGCCAGGTGCTGCGGATCGAGCACGATCCCGGCGGCAAGGTCACCGGCGTGGTCTACGCCGACAAGGACGGTGTCGAGCACCGGCAGAGAGCGCGGGCCGTCGCCGTGGCCGGCAACTCCATCGAGAGCCCGAGGCTGCTCCTCAATTCGCACTCGGCGAAGTTCCCCGACGGTCTGGCCAACGCGTCGGGGCAGGTCGGGCGCAACTACATGCGCCACACGACCGGTTCGGTCTACGCCATCTTCGAGAAGCCGGTCCACATGTACCGCGGCACCACGATGGCCGGCATCGTGCGCGACGAGGCCCGGCACGATCCGAGCCGCGGCTTCGTCGGCGGCTACGAGCTCGAGACGCTCTCCCTGGGCCTGCCCTTCATGGCGGCGTTCCTCGACCCGCAGACGTGGGGCCGCGACTTCACCGGCGCCCTCGACAAGTACCGGAACATGGCGGGCCTCTGGATCGTGGGCGAGGACATGCCCTGTTCCGACAACCGCATCACCCTGTCGGACGACACGGATGCCTACGGGATGCCGGTCGCGTCGGTCCATTTCGCCGACCATCCCAACGACGAGGCGATGCGCGAGCACGCCTACAGGCAGGGCAGCGCCCTCTACGAGGCCGTCGGCGCGGTCCGCACCATCCGCACCCCGCCCTATCCGTCGACGCACAACCTCGGCACGAACCGCATGAGCGAGAAGCCCCGGGACGGCGTCGTCAACCGCTTCGGCCAAGCCCACGATGTCGAGAACCTGTTCGTCTCGGACGGCTCCCAGTTCACGACCGGCGCCGCGGAGAATCCGACCCTCACCATCGTCGCGCTGGCCCTGCGGCAGGCGGACCACATCGCCAAGCGGATGAGTCGCGGCGAGATCTGAGCGCGGACCCGGCACCCGCATCCGGCCGGCGCAGGCGATCTCCGCGATCTCCGCGACCATCGCGATCGCGCTTCCCGCGCGGGCCCGCGGAAAGCTCGGCTCCCGCCCCCGGCGTCAGTGGAGGTGAAACTCGCTGCCGACGGCCCGCAATTCCGCGGGCCTGATCAGGCGGCTGTGGGCCACCTTCACCGAATGCAGCGGCCCATCGAGGGCGCCCTGCCAGAAGGCCAGGAAGCGCTTCAGCTCCGGGAAGACGGGGAAGAGATCGTGCTGCTGCCAGATGAAGGTCTGGAGCAGGTGGGGATGGTCGGGCAGGTGATACAGGATCTCGGCTGTCGTCAGGCTGTAGCCTTCCAGCTGACGACGGAAGGCGGTCGAAACGCTCATGGCGGCCCCTCCTGCGCGCATCGTGAGAGTGACCCACGACGAAGCAAGAAAGTTGCCGGCTGAGCTGTTAACAAACGCCGAATCGCCCGCGATCTCAGTCGGTTAGCACTCAGAGCGGCCGATGGCTGCCAGAGCGGTTCGGGGTCGCGCGCACGCGCGCGCTGCACCGAGGTCGGGCCGCGCAGGACGGGCTCGGCGACGCTCGGTTCCAGCGTCCGGACCGCGAGCCGGCCTCTCCGTCGCGGGATCTGATCCTGTTTAGGACCCAAGCGTCTCAAATATTGCGCGTCTTCGAGCAATGAAAATAAATATTACTGCAGTCGAGGCATCGCTCGTGAAGCGTCTGCCGCGCCGATGTCATTCCTCCACCGTCGCGTGGGCGGCGAGGAAATCGACGAAGCTTCGGATGCGCAGCGCCAAGCGCGCGTGGCCGACATAGAGGACGTGGACGTCCTCGGCATCGCCGGGGTTGAACGCCTCCAGCACCGGCACGAGCCGACCGGCCGCGAGATCGGCCGCCACATGGAACCGGGCGAGGCGGGCGATCCCGGCGCCGCCGAGCGCCATCAGGCGCACCACCTCGCCGGAATTGCCGTAGAAATTCCCCTGGATCGGCCGCTGGTTGAGACCGGCTCCGACGCGGAACGGCCAGGTATCGAGGGAGCGGCGGAAGCTGAAGTTGAGGCACTTGTGCGCCGCGAGGTCGTCGGGATGCTCCGGGACACCTTCCCGCGCGAGATAGGCGGGGGCGGCGACCACGATCATCCGGCTGCGCCCGAGGCGTCGGGCCCGCAGGCGGGTGTCGCGGAGTGGGCCGATCCGGATCGCGACGTCCGCCTGCGTGGCGGGCAGGTCGATCACCTCGTCGGTCAGGGCGAGATCCAGGCTCATCCGCGGGTGCTGCGCGAGAAAGCGCGGCAGGACCGGCAGGACGACGTGGGTCCCGTACGGGACCGAGGCGTTCACCCGGAGCCGCCCGCTCGGCTCGGCGGCGGTCTGGGTGAGGCCCCGCTCCATCGCGTCGAGTTCCGCCATCAGCTCGGCGGCCCGCTCGCGGTAGGCCTCGCCTTCCGGGGTCAGGGTCAGGGATCGGGTCGTGCGCCGGAGCAGCGCGACCCCGAGGCGCGCCTCGAGGCGGGCGACGGCCCGGCTCACGGCGGAGGGGGTTTGCCGCAGGGCCTTGGCGGCCGCCGCGAAGCTGCCGCACCGCGTCGCCTGGAGGAACGCCTCCATGTCCCCGAGCCGGTTGTCCATCGCGCCGCCACTCGTGCATTGAAGTCACGATCATCGTGCCGCGATGCCTGCTACTCAGCAATCCGGCGGCCGTCCATCTCCTCGGGACCGACACGGCAACGAGGACGAACCGTCATGGATCTGCAGCTCACGGGACGAAGCGCCCTGGTCACCGGCTCGACCGCCGGGATCGGTCTCGCCGTGGCCAAACGGCTGGCCGCGGAGGGCGCGGAGGTCATCATCGCGGGGCGCCAGCAGGCCAAGCTCGACGCGGCCGCGGCCGCGGTCGCCGCCGCGGGCCGCGCGCGCGCGATCCTGGCCGATCCCGCCACGGCCGAGGGCGCTGCCGCGCTCGTGCGCGCGGCCCCCGCGGTCGACATCCTCGTCAACAATCTCGGGATCTACGAGGCCAAGGCCTTCCCGGACATCGCCGACGACGACTGGCACCGCCTGTTCGCGGTCAACGTCGTGTCGGGGGCCCGGCTCGCGCAGGCCTATCTCCCGGGGATGCAGGCGCGCGGCTGGGGGCGCGTCCTGTTCGTCTCGAGCGAGTCCGGGATCGTGCCGCCGCCCGACATGATCCACTACGCCGTGACCAAATCGGCCCAGCTGACGATCGCCCGCGGACTCGCGCAGCTCACCAAGGGCAGCGGCGTCACCGTGAACACGGTGCTGCCCGGGCCCACGCGCTCCGACGGGATCGGCGATTTCCTGAAGAGTGTCGCCTCCGATCCCGACCTGTCGCCCGAGGCGATGGAGGCGGAGTTCTTCCGGCTCCATCGGCCGCTGTCGCTGATCCAGCGCCTGATCGAGCCGGACGAGGTCGCCGCCATGATCGCCTACCTGGCGAGTCCCCTCGCCGCCGCGACCAACGGCGCCGCGCTCCGGGTCGAGGGCGGGATCGTGCCGACCGTCGCCTGACCGCCGAGGCCCGCGACGCGGAGACGGGCGCGCGGCGCGGGCCGGATACCGGCGCGGGGAGCGGCCGGCGCGAAGGGCGGGCGATCGATTCCCGACCTCTCCCCGGCCTCTCCCCGACCTATCCCCGGCCGGTCCGCGGCTCTTCCCCGGCCAACCGTCCCGGCCCGATCGCGTTCCGGTCGAGCCTGAGCAGGAGCGTCACCGGGAGGAGACCGATCATCACGATGAGCACGGCGGCGACGGCGCCGTCCTCGTACGTGCCGCGCGCCGCCTCGCCGTAGAGATGCGTGCTCAACGTCTCGACGTTGAGGGGACGCAGGAGCAGCGTCACCGGCAGTTCCTTGGCGATGTCGACGAAGGCGAGGAGGCCGCCGCTCAGCACCGCGGGCCAGGCCAGCGGCAGCTGCACGGTGACCAGCGTGGCGAGCCGACCCCGCCCGAGCACCCGCGCGGCGTCGGGGATGGTGCGCGGGATCCGCGCGAAGCCGGCCTCGCTGGCGCCCACCGTGACGGTCAGGAAGCGCAGGGCGTAGGCGATGACGAGGGCGGCGCCGGTCCCGAGCCCCACCCGTGCGGTCGTCAGGCCGGCCTCGAACAACCCGGCCTCGACCAGCGCCAGAGGACCCAGGAGCCCGACCGCCAGCACGGTCCCGGGCATGGCGTAGCCGATCCCGGCCGCGCCGATGAGCAGGCGCCCGGCCCGGGCGCTCAGCAGGGAGGGAACGGCCGCCACCGCCAGGCCCGCCAGCACCGTCACCGCCGTGGCGAGGCCCGCGTAGTAGACCGTGTTGAGGGCCTGGGCGGCGAGCGCGTCGGGCAAGCCGCTCGCGTCGATCCGGCGCCACGCCTCGAGGCCGAGAGAGCCCGCCGGCACCAGGAATCCGATCGCGACGGGGGCCGTGCCCAGGGCCAGGGCCGCCCCGGCCCGCCAGCCGTCCAGCCGGCGGCGCGCGCCGGCCGTGTGGCGGCGGGCGCCGCCGGCATAGCCGCGGCCGGCCCGCGCGAGCCGTTCGAGGCCGACGACCGCGACCACCGCGGCCAGCATCACCAGCGCGATCTGCGCGGCGCCGGGCAGGTCCGAGCGGTTCACCCAGGTGGCGTAGACCTGCACCGTCAGCGTGCGCACCCCCAGGAACTCGGCCGCGCCGACATCGTTGAGCGCCTCCATCAGGGCGAGGCCGGTGCCGAGGGCGATCGCCGGCCGCGCGAGCGGCAGGGCGATTCGCAGGAAGCTGCGCCACGGCCCGGCCCCGAGCGTGCGCGCGGCTTCCAGCAACGAGCCGGCCTGCATCAGGAACAGCGCGCGGGTCGGCAGATAGACGTAAGGGTAGAGCACGAAGCCGAGCAGCAGGCTGCAGCCCGGCAGCGAGCGCAGGTCCGGCAAAGCGAGATCGCGCGGGCTCGACAGGCCGAGCAGGCCCCGCAGCCCGACCTGGAACGGCCCGAGCGGGTGCAGCAGGTCGAGATAGGCGTAGGCGACCACGTAGGTCGGCATCGCCAGCGGCAGCAGCAGGGCGGCCTCGAGGAGGCGCCGACCGGGGAAGTCGAACGCCGCGACCAGCCACGCCGTCGCGGTCCCGAGCCCGATCACCAGGAGGCCGACGCCCGCGAGCAGCAGGGCGGTGTCGCGGATCGCTTGCGGCAGCACGTAGGCGGCGAGGTGCGGCCACAGCTCGCCGCCGCCCTCGGACGCCGTGAAGCCCAGGGAGATCACGGGCGCGAGCAGCAGCGCCGCCAGGGCGACCGCCCCCGCCCAGCCCAGAGAGCGGGTCACCGACATCCGGCCCGGCTCGAACTCAGTTGTCGAAGCCGACCTTGTCGACGAGCAGGCTCGCCGCCTTGCGGTTGCGGGCGATCTCGACGAGCGGCGTCGGATCGACGCTCAGCGGACCGAGTTCCGCGAGCAGCGGCTCGATCGGGGCGCCGGCCTTCACCGGATACTCGTAGTCGACCTTGGCGTAGAGCGCCTGCGCGGCGTCGGAGACGAGGTACTCGAGGAGCTTGACCGCCTGGTCGCGGTTCGGCGCGTTCTTGGCGACGACCGCCCCCGACACGTTCACGTGCGTGCCCCCGCCCTCGAAGGTCGGCAGCACGACCTTGATGGCCGCGCCCCATTTCTGCTGGTCCGCCCCGCCGCGACCCGAGCGCATCAGTCCGACATAGTAGGAATTGCCGAGGCCCACCTCGCAGAGGTCGGCCGCGATGTCGCGGGCCACGTCCCGGTCGCCGCCCGTCGCCTTGCGGGCGAGGTTGTCCTTCACGCCCCGCAGCCACGCCTCCGTCTTCTCCGCGCCGTGGCGGACGAGGAAGGCGGCGATCAGGGCGGTGTTGTAGGGATGCTGGCCCGAGCGCAGGCACACCTTGCCCTTCCAGCGCGGGTCGGCGAGCGATTCGTAGGTCGCGGCCGCGAGATCGTTCAGGCCCGTGTCGGCGTAGAGCACGCGCGCGCGCATCGAGAGGGCGAACCAGCGCCCGTCGGCGCCGCGCAGGGGCGCCGGCACGGCCGCTTCGAGCACGGGCGAGCGCACCGGCTGGGTCAGGTCGCGGTCGACGAGTTCGATCAGGTTGCCGATATCGACCGTCATGAGGACGTCGGCGGATGAGCGCGCGCCCTCCGCGGCGACCCGCTCGGCCAGCCCCTTCTCCACGAAGACCGTGTTCACGGTGACGCCGCTCTGCGCCGTGTAGGCGTCGAGCAGCGGCCGGATCAGGCCCGGCTCGCGGGTGGTGTAGAGGTTGACCTCGGCCGCGTAGGCAGGTCCGCCGAAGCAGAGAGACAGGCACAGGCTCGCCCAGGCTCCGGTTCTGCAGACGTTCAACATGATAAACCCCGTTCGTCGAGCGACGAGCTGGTGCTATACAGTAAGAATGCGCCCTGCAAGGCGGATTTATTTAGATATATTCTAATTACAATCTGACAACACTTGGACTCCGTCCGACAGCGGGAAGACGTGGGCGCGCCCGGGCAGCAGCTCGATGCCGACCTGCTCGCCCGGGACGGCCTCCGGCGGGAGGTCGAGGCGCAGCGGCGCGCCGAGGCCCGCGACCGCGATGTCCAGGCGCAGACGCGGCCCCGCGAAGGCCCGGCCCAGGATCCTGGCCGGCACGCCGGCGCCCGCCGGCCCGAGGCGGATCGCCTCCGGGCGCAGGCAGACCTTGACCGCGCCCTCCAGCACGGCGTCGGGCCGGGGCAGCGTGCCGAGGGGTGTCGCGACGTGGCCGTCGACGGCGCGGCCCGGAATCTCGATGATCTCGCCGAGCGCCCGGGCGGCGAACGGCGTCGCCGGCGCGGCGTACAGCGCCTCGGCGCTGCCGCTCTGGACGATCCGACCCCGGTGCATCAGGACGATGCGGTCCGCGCAGGCGACCGCCTCGGCCGCGTCGTGCGTGACGAGGATCGCGCCGATGCCGTCCCGCCGCAGGACCGCCAGGGTGTCGGCGCGGACACGCTCGCGGGTGCCGGCATCGAGGTTCGAGAACGGCTCGTCGAGGAGCAGCACCCGCGGACGCGGGGCCAGGGCCCTGGCGAGCGCCACCCGCTGCGCCTCTCCGCCCGACAGCGTGCCCGGATAGCTGTCGGCGCGGTGTGCCAGCCCGACCTGATCGAGGCGCTCGCGGGCGATGTCCCGCGCGTCCGCGCCGCGGAGATGGGCGAGGCCGAAGCGGACATTGGCCAGCACGGTGAGGTGGGGAAACAGCGCGTAGTCCTGGAACATCAGGCCCACGCCGCGGCTCGCGGGCGGCGCGTTGCGGCCGCGCCCGGCGACGCGGCGATCGCCGAAGGCGATCTCGCCCGCGTCCGGCGCGTCCAGGCCGGCGATGAGCCGCAGCAGCGTGCTCTTCCCGCAGCCGGAGGCGCCGAGCACCGCCAGGATCTCGCCCGGACCGAGCGTCAGCGACACGTTGTCCAGCGCCAGCGTCCGGCCGTAGCGTCGGCTCACGCCCGACACCGCGAGTTGCCCCGCGGCGGGACCTGAACCGGCGCCGGGCGACGCGTCGGTCGGAGAAGTCTTGCGGCGTCGAAACACGGGCAGGAGATCCGGCGGGCGACGGGCCCTCGATCGAGAACGGGTGGAGTCACCGTTCTCATCCGGCCCTCCGGCACGGCGCGGCCCGCCGGGCGGTGCGGCTCCAGGGTGTCGTTGGTTGGGCCGCCCCGGTACCTGACGCCCGGCTGTCTCGGCCCCGGTCTCCGGCGCCGCGGGGCCGGGGGCGTAAGAAGGCTTGCCGCTGGGTCGTGCCCGGAAGTCCTGCCCGCGAGACTTGCCGCGGGGGCGTGTCCTCCCGGCTGCGCGACCACACCGTATCGGTCGGCTCAGCACGCGACACGGCGGACGGTGCACGGCGCAATCGGTCATCGGCGCGCCGGGAGCCGCTCTTGCTGAAGGACAGCGTTGTCCGGTCGATCGCGGCTCGGTGCCGACAGGTCAGGCGCGCGGAGATCCCGCGTTCTGCATTCATCAAATCAATCGAATTTGAAAGGTCATGGCAGCACTATTGAATTGGTTCGATGCCATACTCCTCGCGTGCGGTGGGGGACATCATGCGCGCGTGGCTGGTGGCAGGTGTGGCGTTCTCTACACTTGTGGGTAGCATCGACACCGTCGAGGGACGCGGGCGTCTGTTCTTCGGGCGGTCGTCGACGGCGCAGCGACCCGCGTTGCCTCCGTCTGTCGCCGCGACCGACACGGCCCCGAGCGGCCGTGCCGGCTACCGTCCCACCATCGCGATCGCGCCGGCCCCCATCGCTGCGGCCGTTCCTGCGGCGGCCGCGGCAGCGGTGGCGAACACCCCGGCCGAAGCGCGCGAGCCGGAGCTTCGGCCACAGCCCACCCTCCTCCGCCCGCCGCCCGAAACGCCGCGTGTCCAAGCGGTGCGCGCCGTCGCCCCGAGTTGCGAGACCGGGAGGCGCGTCGGCGGCGTCGACAGGGCGGAAGCCGGCTTCTGCCTGATCAACTAGGTGTTTGATCCCGCCGGTCGATCCCTCAGCGGACAGGCTCCCGGTCTGGCCGGGGATTACTGCGCGCGTCCCGGCCCGTCTCTCAAGCCGAGCCGCAGAGCCCGCGCGAACAGGTCGCTGAGCGTGATCCAGTCAGCACCGTCGATCCGCCAGCGCGCGCAGTCGTCATCCGGCTCGACCGTGTACCCGCGGCACCGAAGCACGGCGACCGCGTCGAGCACCGGGTCATCCCCTTCGCCCAGGCGGGCATCCTCTCGGTCATGGGCGTGGGTCAAGGCTGACGCTCATCACATCCGCGAGTTGAAAGAGGAGGTCGCCCACGACACCGATCGGCAGCAGGACGCAGAACTCACTGTCGTCGGGCGACCGCAATCGGATCGCCAGTGTGCCGCCGCCGTCGATGACCTCGACCGAGCGCACCGCCGCAGCACCCAGCACGTAGGGGACCGCGCTGTCCGAGACCGTCATCCTCGGAGGCCGATCACGCGATTTCCATCTCGAGCGCGACGTCGGCCAGATAGGCCGCGATGCGCGCGCTCGCCCGGGTGTCCGACGCTTCGATGATGAGGCCGGCGCCGCCGGGCGGGCCGTCATAGCGCCGGAGAACGGATTCGGCCTTGAGCGCCGCCTCGCGCTCCGAGGTCGCGCGCAGGACGCGCCGATCGCCCTCGATGCGGATCAGGATGCGGAAGGGAGCGCGCTTCATGCTGGGACCGCCTCGGCCATCTGACCCGCGCCGTCGCGGCTCGATGGGTCAGTTACGGCGAGGCTGGCAAAACCGTTCCGCGACGGAGCGGGGGGAGAGTGAGGGGGACGTCGACCGCTTCGTGGAAGCCCGAGTGACGTTCAGGACGCCCGAGATCGGTCGGTATCTCGAACGGCATCCGTTTCACGCAGCCCTGACATTGGTCAGAAGCCGAACAGGGACGCGGTATGGGCGCAGGCGACTAACCTCTGAGGCACGTGCTCATGAACGCCTTGCGCTCGGCGCCCTTGAGGCTCTTGGCCGAGGCATCCGCATTGCAGCTCTTCATCTTCATCTGCTGCGGCGTCAGCTCCTTGGCCGGCGCGGCGCTCTTTCCCGCGAGGCAATCTGCCATGAAGCTCTTGCGGGCGGCGCCCGACAGCCGTTGCGTCCCAGCATCCACGTTGCAGGATTTCATCCGATCCCGCTGCGCGGTCTGAGCCGCCGAGGGTGCGGGGGCCTGCGCTCGGACGGACACCGTGCAGGCGAAGACGAGGGCCGAGGCGAGAGCGAGCGTACGCACGGTGGAGGACCTCCGGTGATGCGGAGAACCCTAGCGACCTGCGGTTGTACGAGCCAGCGTCAGTGCCGCGTCTGTCCCATCAATTCGCGGCGATGTCTCGCCACCGCCGTCGTCGAATGGTCACGAGGCTATGCCTTCGTTCGCCGAGCCCGATGTCTCCAGAGGTCCTGGTGCGCTCTGTCATCTGCGCCCTCGCTGGCATCACGCTCGTTCTCGTCGCGCCGGTCGGCCGTGCCTTGGCCGAACCGGCCGCGGATCCGCTGGCGACGGCCGCGCGGGTCGCCGCGGAGGGCCTCGCCATCGGTTCACCCTCCGGCGCAGGCGGCGATCCGCAGACCTCGGTCGCTCAGCCCGTGTTCTCGGCCGGTCGCGCGGCGGAGGTCACGACCTCGTTCCAGCCCCTCCTCGGGGCCGCCGGCGATCCCGGCGGGTACCGCGCCTTCCTGGAGAGCCGCGGGATCACCTTCGGCCTGATCAGTGTGGCCGAGACCTACCGCAACCTGCGCGGCGGCCTGCGGCGGGGTTCCACGGGCCTGACGCTGCTCGATCTCGACGTCGATGTCGATCTCGACACGCTCGCCGGGTGGAAGGGGGCGACGGCCCACGCCACCGTCTACCAGATCCAGGGCAGCGGAGCCTCCCGCAGCCGCGTCGGCAACCTCATGACGATCAGCGAGATCGAGGCCCTGCCGGCTTCGCGGCTCTCGGAGCTGTGGCTGGAGCAGAGCCTGTTCGACGACAGGCTGTCCGTCCGTATCGGCCAGCTCTCCGCCGACACCGAGTACATGGTGAGCCAGACCAGCATCCTGTTCACCAACGGTACCTTCGGCTGGCCGGAGATCTTCGCCGCGAACATGGTGGACGGAGGGCCGGCCTATCCGCTCTCGGCGCCGACCGTCCGCCTGAAGTACGTCCCGACGCCCGATCTCTCGTTCCAGGCGAGCGTGATCGACGGCACACCCGGCGGCGGCCGTCCCCGCTCGGGCGTAGACCCGCAGCGCCGCAATCCGAACGGTATCCGCTTCCCCGTCTCCGACCCCCCGCTCGTCATCGCCGAGGTCGCCTACGCCTACAACACCCGTCCGGGTTCCGAAGGCCGGCCGGGCACCGTCACGCTGGGCGGCTGGCATCGCTTCGGCCGCGTCGATGCCCTCACGCCGGATCCGGTGAGTGGCCTCGATCGGAGGGTTTCGGGCAATTCGGGCCTCTACGGGCTCATCGACCAGACGATCTACCAGGAGCCGGACGATCCCAACGACGGCGCCAGCGTCTTCCTGCGTGCGTCCGTCTCGCCGGGGGACCGCAATCTGGTGGATCTCTACATCGACGGCGGCATCGCCTATCGCGGCCTGATCCCCGGACGGTCGGACGACACGCTGGGCCTCGCCGTCGGCATCACCCGCATCTCCCCGGCGGCACGCCGGCTCGATGCGATCGCCGCGCTCCAGAGCACGACACCCGCACCGCGCCGGAGCGCCGAGATCTTGCTCGAGGCGACCTATCAGGCCGTGCTCGCGCCGGGCATCGCCCTGCAGCCGACCGTGCAGTACGTCGCCCATCCGGGTGGCGGGATCGCCAATCCGCGCGATCTTGACGGCAAGCGGGTGCGCGGCGCCGCGGTGTTCGGCCTGCGTGCCATCACCCGCTACTGAGGTGAACGCGGCCCGCTTGCGTGCCCCCGCGCGCGCCGAGCGCGTTGCGGTCTCGGGAGGAGCGCGGCGGTTCGGCGCGAGCTCACGTCCGCGGGTGCGGGACGTCGCGCGCGGGAAGCCGCCTGTGTGGCCGCGGTATCGGAACGCCCCGTCGGCTGACGGGTTTGTGAGCCGGCAGAAGGGGTCAGGTGAAGGTAGCGGTATGGCATCGATCCGGGAGATCGCGGACACGCTGAGGAGGATCGCCGCGCCGGGCATGAAGCCGAAGGCGATCCGTTCCGCCATCCGTGAGCGGCATCCGGAGGCGAGCAAGAAGGAGATCGTCCGCGCCGCGTTCTACGCCGTGACAGAAGCGCCGACCGCTACCGAGGGCGCGACCGCGGAGCTTCACGACTTCGCGCTGGCTGAGCGCATCGCCGAGGACAACGCGGACGTGGTCTTGAAAGCGAGCAAGCGCAAGAGGAAGTAGCGCTCGTCGGACGCATCGGACCGATCGCCGGCGCACTGAGCAGGGCGCGCATCGTCCGGTCGCTGCACGCTGGAGATCCGCTTCCGGGACACGTGCCGATACGCTCTGACGGCAGGGTCGGGTCGGTGGGAGGCCGTCCGCCTTTGCAGCGGTCGCGCTCCACGGCGGCCATTCCGCTCTCGGCCAACATCCGCCATCGCGCGACGCCCGCCTGAACGTCTCAGACGGATGGCTTCCGGCTGGTCCGCCTTCGAGCGACATGGGTTCGAGGCAGACGTCGTTGTCATCTCCTCTCTCGCTGTCTGCGCGCGGGCCACCCTGCAAGGTGTCCCCCGACGAACGCGTCGTGCGCCCGAGGATGACGCGTCCAGACCGGCGGGACGGCCTACTTCAGGAGGCCGTTCGCCAAGCACCGGAAGGCCTCGGTGGCCCTGGCGAGGACGGCCGGCGGATCGTCGGACGCGGCGACCCAGAGCGCGGCGTTGAGCGCCG
Source organism: Methylobacterium sp. UNC300MFChir4.1 (assembly GCF_900110155.1). NCBI lineage: Bacteria > Pseudomonadati > Pseudomonadota > Alphaproteobacteria > Hyphomicrobiales > Methylobacteriaceae > Methylobacterium > Methylobacterium sp. UNC300MFChir4.1. The sequence goes on from NZ_FOCS01000021.1 coordinate 23,048, forward strand.
CGCCGTTGATCAGGCGCGCCGCGGCCTCGGCATCGACAGGCTTGACCGTCCCGGCCTCCACGAGGGCCTGGATCGTCTCGGTCGTCGTGCGCAGGCAGGCGGTCTGGCCCGGCCACCGCGACGGATCGCCCAGCACTGCCGGTCCGTCGAGGAGCACGATGCGCTGGATCTCCGGCTCGAGGGCCAACTCGATGTAGGCGACGCCCTCGTCGAGGAAGCCGAGCCAGGGCGTTGGCGCCCTCTCGCGCGCGACCCGCGCCTGAGCGACCATCTCGGCGTCGAGCTGCGCGATGACGGCCTGAAGCAGGCCCTTCTTGTCGCCGAAGTTGTGATAGAGCGCGCCACGCGTCAGGCCGGCCGCTTCCGTCAGCTCATCCATCGACGCCGCTGCGTAGCCCTTCTCGGCAAAGGCTGCACGCGCCGCGCGGATCAGCCGCGCGCGGGTTTCCTCCATCTTCAGCGCGCGCCGTCCCGATGCCACAGGATGCCTCGATCCTTCGCGTATGCCCGCATGTGTTGACATACGCCGCGTATGTCTTGATATTTCTACATACGCGGCGTATGTGAATGGTGCCGCGAGGTCGATGGAAGCCGTCGGCACCCTTCGCAGAGGACACGCGATATGTCGAAGCGCGATGCAGTCTTTCCGCCCGGACGGCAAGCCCTCTACGACAGGCACCGCTACTCGGCCGCGATCCGGTCCGGCGACCTGCTTTTCGTCTCCGGCCAAGTCGGCAGCCGCGAGGATGGCTCGCCTGAACCGGATTTCGGTGCGCAGGTTCGCCGTGCCTTCGACAGGCTGAACGCCGTTCTCGCGGCGGCCGGCTGCAGTTTCGACGACGTGGTGGACGTGACAACCTTCCACACCGACCCTGAAACGCAGTTCGACACAGTGATGGCGGTACGCGACGTAATGATCGGCGAACCGCCCTATCCGAACTGGACTGCCGTCGGCGTGACCTGGCTCGCGGGATTCGACTTCGAGATCAAGGTCATCGCCCGTCTTCCTACCCCGGTCTGAGTCGGCGTTCGGCTCGGACGATGCCGGGAAGAGTCGCCAAGCCGCTTGTTCCTCCACGGTCCCGATACCGGCATCATCGTCGATGAGACAGATTTAGACGATCGCTCCTGACCCTGTACGAACTTTGAACTTGGATCACCGCGTGGGGCCCATCACCCGGCGAGGAGCCCCGCCGATTGGACCACCACAACCGCGAGCATGCAGACCGCCGCCGCGGCCGCCGCGTACGACACGATTTTCGTGAATCCCTTCATGGATCTCCTCCTGACAAATCGGATCTTCGGGCGTCGACAGAGATCGCGGCGCGCGACCCCGCTCCGGGAAGGCAAGACGGCCCGGATCGCCGCGTCACACACCGTATCGGGGTGTCACGTCGTCAACGCTCCTCGGTGGCGAGCGTAAACAACGACAGGAAGATTCGGTTCACCTCGGATGCGCGCGTCCTGTCCTCGAGCGACAACTTGCCGCCCGCGACGCGGCACGTCCTGGAACTTCGCAGGCGATAGGTGAGCGGGACGCGCGGCCCGCGCAGGGGCGCACGGGGCGTCCATGACCGGCCCGGTGCCGACGCCCGTCGCGCGAGCGGCCCGAAGGCGCCCTCCCCTCCCCTCCCGGTCCCGCTCCGTAGCGCTCCGATGTGTCGGGCGGTCACCGACCGCGTCGTCGCGGGCCGCGACCGGATGCCCGACCGTCTCTGGGCCACGCGGACCTTGCCGGTCAGCGACGCCACTGGCCGACGCGTCGCCGCACCACCATCCTGATCCTGCGGTGCGCGGCTCGCATCTGGGTCGTCCCTGCCGATCGGTTCACGCCGCCTCACGGGCGCGCGGGTTACGGTCCGCCGCTGGAAGCGCGTCGGCGAGGTCCCGAGCAGGCCGGGTCGCCACCCTTCGTGCGGCTGATCGCACGCCTCGCGTCTCTGTCCAGTGGCGTCCGAGCGCGCCCGAGACGCGTCGCCGGTCAGTGGCTCCCCAACGCGCTGGTGCCGGGCCTGCCGACGCGACCGCTTACAAAAATCAGCGCCCCCGGTCCGCTCCTGAGAAAACTCAGCGCGGCCCAAGCGGTGTCCGACGGCGCGGGACTTACAAAAATCAGCGCAGGTGGACGCGCCTGCCGCGGTTTGGAAGGTCGCCAAGCGCCCTCACCCGTCACCGACGGCGTGCGCCACGCTGACTTTTGCCAGCGGACGGTCGGGGAGCGCTGATTTTTCGCACTCGCGCCGCCGCGACCGGCGCCAACGGCGGTCGCAGCCGTGCCGGGACGCCGTCGCGGCTCGACCGCCGGGCGGCCGCGGGTCGCCGACGCTGAGTTTTGTAAAGAATCCCGGTCGGGGCGCTGAGATTTGGAAACCCGATGATTGCGCCCGGTCGGCGACTCGCGACTGATAGGCTCCAAATTGCCCTGTGCTCGGCACGAGGAGAGCGAGACCGGCATGAACGCGGCAGAGACCCGCCAGCTGAGCCTGTGGGAGCAGAGCCTGCTGCGCCCCGAGGCCGGAGCCGACCGGCCGACGACCGGGCTCGGCCCCGCGCTCGACGGCCGCATGGATGTGTCGTTCCTCCACAAGGGCTTCTGCATCGCCGGCCTGCCGCTGCGCCGCCCCAAGAACACGATGGAGCCGTGGAACCGGCGCGACGGTCGCTTCTCGCTGACCGTCGAGCCGGCCCGGTTCGTCCTGCCCAACGGGCGCCAGATCGAGGTGGGCGTCCCGTTCGGACCCAAGGCGCGCCTCCTCTCCATGTGGCTGGCCACGGAGGCCCGCGATCCGCGCCGGAGCGCCGGCGACCGCTGGATGGAGATGGGGCGGATCACCGAGTGGTTGAAGGCCGTCGGCTTGCCGGTCACGGGCGGCGAGCGGGGCTCGATCGGGCCGACCAAGGACCAGCTCGTCCGGCTGAGCTTCCCCATCTTCACGATGGTCCTGAACGGCGACGAGGGCGGCCACGTGTTCAAGCGCGAGAGCCTGATCGAGGGGGGCGCGTTCAAGGATGACGACCTCGAGGTCTGGGCCGCCGGGGGACACAGCGCCATGCGCTGGCCGGAAGCGCTGATGCTCAGCCAGAACGCCTACGACCGCTTCACGCGGCACTCGATCCCGGTGCCGACCGCCAGGCTGCGCCAGGTCGCCCACAACGCCATGGCGATCGATATCCTCGTGTACCTCTGCTACCGGCTGCCGCTGCTGTCGCGCGGGGAGAGCGAACTGCTGACCTGGCGCGATCTGATGGCGCAGTTCGGCTCCTCGGAATTCGCCTCCCGCTTCAAGCAGGCCTTCTCGGAATCGATCAAGCGCACCCTCGACGCGTACCCGGAAGCCAACGTCGCGATGACGGCCGAGGGTCTGGTGCTGCGGCACTCGGACCCGGCGGAGCTGCGGCGCGCCTTCGTCGCCGTCGCGGGGGGCCCGACCCGTCGCGCCCGCGCCGCGCCGCGGGCGCGCAAGGCCGCGCGGGTCCCGGATCAGACGGGCCCCTGCGAGAGCGCGGACCTGCTGACGCCGGCCGGTGCCGCGCGCGCCTGACGGCGGCCCACCCCCACCCCTCTAGACGGAGCAACCCGGCAAAAGAAAAGGCCCCCGAGACGTTCGCCCCGGAAGCCCTCTCTGTCGTCTGGACAACCTCAGAGAATCACTCCCGGACATCGCTGTCAACCACGCGACGCGGCCATCGCCTCGGCGGGCGCTGCTCTCTTGCCTCATCGCGGGCGAGGACCATGCTTCCCGGACACGAACCCACGACGCCCTTCGGGCGGCGACCGCTCTCGCTCGGCATGATGGCCGCGCAGGCGGCGGCCAAGGCCTGCCCCGACGACGCGGTCGGGCACAAATGGCGCATCTTCCGCGACGTGACCGAGGCGAAGGATCACCTCGCCGTCTCGGACCGCGCCCTCGCGGTGCTGAGCGCGCTGCTCACGTTCCATCCCGAGACGGCGCTGTCGCCCGGCTCGCCGCTCGTGGTCTTCCCGTCGAACCGCGAATTGTCGCTGCGGTCGCACGGCCCGTCCCCGGCGACGCTGCGGCGCGCGCTGGCCCAGCTCGTCGCGGCCGGCCTAGTGATCCGGCGGGACAGCCCGAACGGCAAGCGCTACGCGCGCCGCGACGGCGCCGGCGCGATCGCGCGCGCCTTCGGGTTCGACCTGACGCCGCTCGTGGCGCGCGCGGGGGAATTCGCCGCGCTCGCCCGGGCGGTGCGGGCGGCCGCGCGCCGGCGCCTGCTCCTGCGCGAGGAGATCGCCCTGCACCGCCGCGACCTGTCGAAGATCCTCGCCCTGGCCGCCGAATCCGGATGGCCCGGGCCCTGGGCGGCGCTCGCGGACCGGTTCGCGGCCTGCGGCGGCATGCCGGGTCGGACCGCCGGCGAGCCCCACCTGTACGCCGCCGCCGAGCCGCTGCGCGCGCTGCGCCGGGAGGTGGACAAGTGGCTGCCAAGTTTGGCGAATGCGACGGAAATGGTCGGCACTGCGTCTCACGGTGAGCGCCACCATCAGAATTCAGATCCAGATCCTGCTGACGATTCTGAACGGTGCCCCCGGCGAGGCCCGGCCGGAGCCGCGCGATCCGACGTCGCTCCCGCGCCCGGCCAGCCGCGTCCCCTCCCCGCGCCGGTCCCCTCTTCCCTCCCCTCGCCCCTGCCTCTGCCGATGGTGCTCGAGGCCTGTCCCGACGTCGTGCTCTACGCCCGCGACGGCATCCGGAGCTGGTCCGATCTGGCCGGCGCGGCGGAGGTCGTTCGTCCGGCGCTGGGAATCGGCCCGGACGTCTGGGAGGCGGCCCTGGCCGCGATGGGGCGGGACCACGCGCTGGCGGCGCTGTCGGCGATCCTCCAGCGCGCCGAGTCGATCGGCGCGCCCGGCGCCTATCTCCGCGACCTGACGCGGAAGGCCCGCTCCGGCCGGTTCTCGGCCTGGCCGATGCTCTTCGCCCTGTGGCGCCAGCGCCGTCGAGCGTCATCCGACGGCCCAAGCGGTCCCCTCCGCGTCGCGGAAGTTGACCGCGGTCAACACGCTCGCCCGCTCGGAGGCGGGGCGGCGCGAGCGTCAACATTCTGTTAAGGTTGACTGTGATCTTGTCACGGTGCGGCGGCGTTTGCGGCCGCGAAAACCGTGACAGGAGTTCGGAACCGTGGCCAGCCCCGCGGCGCTCGCCGCCCTACCCTCTTCGGGGTCAACCTCCATGGCGATGCACGATCTGATCGCCGGCGACGCGCAGGCGCTGTCGGCCAAACTGCAGTCGCACCGGCAGCGGCTTTTCCCGCCCGAGGCGCGCAAGCAGCTGCGGCGATTCTCGTCCGGCGAGGCCGCCAAGCTGATCGGGGTCGACGACGGCTACCTGCGGCGCCTCTCGCTCGACGGCAAGGGACCCGCCCCCGAGATCGGGCCGTCCGGGCGGCGATCCTACTCGAGCGCCGACATCCAGGCGCTGCGCGGCATGCTGGACGAGGGGGCCAAGACCGGCCGGCGGTACCGGAAGGAGCGGCGGGCCGAGGAGCATCTCCAGATCATCGCGGTGGTGAACTTCAAGGGCGGCTCGGGCAAGACCACCACGGCGGCCCATCTCGCGCAGCACATGGCGCTGCAGGGCTACCGCGTCCTCGCCGTCGACCTCGATCCGCAGGCGAGCCTGTCGGCCCTGCACGGGATCCAGCCCGAATTCGACGTGCGGGACAACGAGACCCTCTACGCCGCGATCCGGTACGACGCGGCGCGCCGTCCCCTGACCGACGTCATCCAGAAGACCTACTTTCCGGGCCTCGACCTCGTGCCGGGCAATCTCGAGCTGATGGAGTTCGAGCACGAGACACCGCGCGCCCTCCTCCAGCGGAGCAGCGACGGCGATTCGCTGTTCTTCACGCGCTTCGCCCAGGCCCTGGCGCCGGTCGCCGACCGCTACGACGTGGTCGTGGTCGATTGCCCGCCGCAACTCGGCTACCTGACGCTCTCGGCCCTGTGCGCGGCGACCAGCGTGCTCGTCACCGTGCATCCGCAGATGCTCGACGTGATGTCGATGTGCCAGTTCCTGCTGATGACCTCCGAGATGCTCGGGGTCGTCGCCAAGGCCGGCGGCGACATGAACTACGACTGGATGCGCTACCTCGTCACGCGCTACGAGCCGACCGACGGCCCGCAGACCCAGATGGTCGCGTTCATGCGGACCCTGTTCGGGGAGCGCGTGCTCACCAACGCGATGCTGAAGAGCACGGCGGTCTCGGATGCCGGCATCACCAAGCAGACCCTGTTCGAGGTCAGTCGCGACCAGTTCACGCGGGCGACCTACGACCGCGCGATGGAGAGCCTGGACGCGGTCAACGGTGAGATCGAGGCGCTGATCCGCACGGCATGGGGACGCTGATCCGATGGCCCGCAAGAACCTCCTCGCCGGCCTGCTCGATCCGGCCGACCAGACCGAGTTGACCGCGGTCAACTCGCCCCGCGACGACGCGGCGGCCGGGCGATCGGAGCGGGGCCCCGCCCCGGCCGTTCCCAGCTTCACCGGCCGCGGCGCGGTCGGCGCGATGAGCCGGTCCCTGGAGCGCCTGACCTCCGAGGTCGTCTCGGCGCGCGCCGCGGAGGACCAGCTCAGGTCCGGCAGCGTCGCGGTCGATCTCGATCCGGGCCTCGTCGACCCGTCGCCGGCCCCCGACCGGCTGCCGGTGATCGACGGCCCCGGCGAGGACGCCTTCGTGGCGGTCATCCGGGCGCAGGGGCAGCAGACCCCGATCCTGGTGCGGCCCCATCCCACCGTCAGCGGGCGCTATCAGGTCGCGTTCGGCCACCGGCGGCTGCGGGCCGCCGCCGCGCTGGGGCGGCCGGTCCGCGCGCTGGTGCGGACGCTCACGGATGCCGAACTCGTCGTCGCCCAGGGTCAGGAGAACAACGCGCGGGCCGATCTCAGCTTCATCGAGCGGGCCGCCTTCGCCCTGACGCTGGAGCGGCTCGGGCACGGGCGCGACGTGATCATGGCCGCCCTGCTCGTCGACAAGACCGAGCTGTCGCGCCTGATCGCGGCGCGGCGCGCCCTGCCCGATTCCGTGATCGCCGCCATCGGTCCCGCCCCGAAGGCGGGACGCCGCCGGTGGATGAGCCTCGCGGATCGCCTCGCCAGCCCGGAGATGCGGGCGCGGGTCGATGAGATCGTCGCCGCGGACGCCTTCGCGACCCTGTCCTCCGACCAGCGGTTCGTGCGCGTGTACGCGGCCGTGGCGCCGGTCCCAGCCCCGGCGCCGCCGGTGGTCCGCGCGGGGCCGGAGGTGGGGCTGGCGGAGGACGGGCGCCACTTGGCGCGCGTCGAGCGGACCCCGACGACCGTGGGCCTGATCATCGACGAGACGCTCCATCCCGCCTTCGGCGACTTCCTCGTCGCGCGCCTCCCCGAGCTGTTCGCGGCCTACGAGCGCGAACAGGCGCGCGGCCCGGAGCGATCCGGGCTCTGAGGTCGCGCCGCGCGGGCCTCGCGCCGCCGGGGCGGACCGGTCGCGAGGCCGCCGGTTCCCGAGATCCGCCGCGCGCGATCCGCCCGCACGGGGGAGGGGGCTCCGGCGCGCTGCGTGAGGCGCCGGCTACCTGCAGGCCTCGGCCCGCTTGTCGATCAGGCCGCGCAGCCCGGAGAGGCTGATCTCCTCCGTCATGGCCTCGTGCCATCGGTCCAGCAGGCGGATGCTGAAGCGTCGACCGGCCAGAATATCTTTCAATACGTCCCCATTCAGCGTGATCACTCCGGCGTCCTGCATCTGCGTTGTGGGAAACATCGCGTTTGAAACAGGTCCGTCGTCGATCCGATACTGATAATTGAAGATGGAATTCTTCGGTAGGCCGGTGACCTCGATGCGGTCGCCGACGATCTGGATGCGCGACCGCGCCTTCGGCGCCAGAACGCAGGCGACGTCGCCGCTCGACGGGGCCGCCGATTTCCTGAGCACCCAGTCGCCCTCGCCGGCGACCGTCTGTCCGGCCTCCTGAGCGTGGCCCAGGCCCGCGACAAGGCAGAGCGCGACGGCGCAGATCGTGACCCTCATGAACGACATCCCCGCTTCACCCGCCGGTCCGGCCCTGGGACCAACATCGTTCGCGCGGCGGCGCCGTCGATCTGAGACACATTCGCCCGGTCACCGGCAGGCGCGCGCCGGCGGATCCGCGATCGGGTCCGCCCCGCCTCTGCGACTCCTCCGGGGCCCTCGGCGGCCCTACGGCGTCACGCCGGCCGACCGGAGCCGCGCCGCGAGGCGCGGATACACGCGCAGCGCGTTCCCGGCGTAGATCTTGGCCCGGTCCGCGTCCGGGATCGCCGCGGCCTCGACGTAGCGCTTGGTGTCGTCGTAGGCGTGGCCGGTCTCGGGATCGACCCCGTTCACCGCGCCGACCATCTCGGAGGCGAACAGCACGTTCTCGCGCGGGACGACCTTGAGCAGCAGGTCGATGCCGGGCTGATGGTAGACGCAGGTGTCGAAGAAGACGTTGCGCATCAGCTCGGACAGCGGCGGCCGCTTCATGTCCTGGGCCAGCCCCCGGTAGCGCCCCCAGTGATAGGGCACGGCACCGCCGCCGTGCGGGATGATCAGGCGCAGCGTCGGGAAGTCCTTGAACAGGTCCGAGGTCACGAACTGCATGAAGGCGGTGGTGTCGCCGTTGATGTAGTGCGCCCCGGTCGCGTGGAAGTTGGGATTGGCCGAGGCGCTGACATGCACCATGCCGGGCACGTCGAGCTCGACCATCTTCTCCCAGAGCGGGTACCAGAACCGGTCGGAGAGCGGCGGATCGGTCCAGTAGCCCCCGGACGGGTCCGGGTTGACGTTGCAGCCGACGAAGCCGAGCTCCTTGACGCAGCGCTCGAGCTCGGCCGTGCAGTTCTTGGGCGAGACACCCGGCGATTGCGGCAGCTGGCAGACGCCGACGAAGTTCTGCGGCATCAGGCTCGTCACACGGTGGATCATGTCGTTCGACACGATCGACCAGTCGAGGCTGGTGCGGGCCGTGCCGATATGGTGGCCCATCCCGCCGGCCCGCGGCGAGAACAGCGCCAGGGAGATGCCGCGCTCGGACTGGAGCTTGAGCTGCCGCCCGCTCACGCTGGCGCGCACCGCGTCGTCGCTGACTTGCAGGTCCGACGGCTTGGGGGACTGGCCCGGGTCGTTGAGCGCGCCGATCTGGCGCTTGCGCCAGTCCAGCATGGCGGCCGGCTCGGTGGTGTAGTGCCCGTGGCAATCGATCACCAGACCCGTGTAGCGCGACGGCTCGGCCCGCGCGGCGCCGGCCGTCAGAGCCGCCGCCCCCAGCCCCGCGAGGCGGCCCAGGAAGCCGCGCCGGGGCAGGCAGCACGCGCAGCCCGCGCCGGCGACCGGCGTGGCCGGATCGGCCGCCGCGATCATCGCGCGCCGCCCTCCGGCAGGGCGGCGCGTTTGCGCAGCACCATGTCGCCCCGGAACAGGAACTTCTGCGCCCGCTTCCCGGTGTCGACCTCGGTGGTGAAGACGTTACCCTTGGAGTCGATCGCGAGGTTGTGGACCCAGTGGAAGTCGCCGGCCATCCGGCCGTTGCGGCCGAAGCGGCCGAGGATCTCGCCGGTGTCGCGGCTCAGGGTGCGGACCTCGTTGTTGGCCCCGTCGGCGTTGAGCAGGTAGGTCTGGCGCTCGTCCGGCCACAGGGCGAGTTCCCAGACCGAGCCGTTGGCCCGGGTGTTCTTCTCGACGAACATCTCCTTCACGAAGGTGCCGTCCTTCCGGAACACCTGGATCCGGTCGTTGGTCCGGTCACACACGTAGACGAGGCCGTCGCGGGCGACCTGCACGCAGTGCACCGGGTTGGCGAATTGCTGGGACGGGGCCGCCGCCGGATCGTAGGCGCCGAGCTTGTCGTCGGTCGGCGGCTTGCCGTAGGCGCCCCACATCCGCTTGAACGCGCCGGTCTCCGCGTCGAACACGATGACGCGGTGGTTGTAGTAGCCGTCGGCCACGTAGAGCTCGTTCGTCTCCGGATCGACCATCATGCCGGCCGGCTTGCCGAGACGGCTCGTGTCCCGGCTGTCGGTCTGCGGCCCCTGCTTGCCGATCTGCAGCACGAACTTGCCGTCCGGGGTGAACTTCAGGATCTGGCCGTCGGTGTCGCCGTTGCCGGCGAGCCAGACGAAGCCCTTGTGGTCGATGTGGATGCCGTGCTCGTTCTGGGGCCACTGATAGCCCTCGCCCGGGCCGCCCCAGGACTTCACCAGGCGCCCGGCCTGGTCGAAGACGAGGACCGGCGGCGCCGGCTTGCAGCAGCGGGTGCGGGGCGGATCGAGGCTCGCGGCCTTCTCGTCGTCGGTGAGGGTGCGCGGCCGCTGGATCACCCAGACATTGTCCTGCGCGTCGACCGCGACGCCCGCCGCCTGACCCATGATCCAGTCGTTCGGCAGGTGCTGCGGCCAGGCCGGATCGACCTCGAAGCGCAGCGGCTCCTCGGCGAAGGCCGGAACGGCGAATGTCAGCACTGTCAGCGAGGCCGCAGCCGTCAGCCGACGCAGCACGCGTCGCAGCATCTCGGTTTCCTCTCCCGGTTTTTACTCAATTCGTGCCGCCATGAGAGGCTGAAAGGCCGCCCTCGTCCAGCATCGCGCAGCATATCCGGGTAACATCCCGGGACGCTTGCGCCCGGATGTGCCCGTCCGCGCGCGGTCCCGGCCGCCGCCGGGTCGCGCCGAGATGCGCGCCGAGATGCGCCCTGGGCGGCCCGAGGCTGTATCCTTCCCGCGCCGACGGCGAACAGGGACGGTACGTCCCGCATCGACGAGTCCGGATGGAGGCGCCCCCATGATGACGCGCAGAACGCTGACCCGCACCCTTGCCGCCGGCGCGGCCGCCGCGCTGCTGCCCGGACCGGCCACCGCCCAGGACCTCCCGCGGGCGCGCAACGTCGTGCTGGTCCACGGGCTGTTCGCCGACGGGTCGTGCTGGTCGGAGGTGATCCCGCACCTGCAGGCGGCCGGCCTCTCCGTCACCTCCGTGCAGAACCCGCTGACCACCCTCGCGGAAGCGGTGGCCTCGGCGCAGCGCGTGCTGGCCCGCCAGGAGGGACCGACCGTCCTCGTCGGCCACTCGTTCTCCGGCATGATCGTGACCGAGGCCGGGATCGACCCGAAGGTCTCGGCGCTGGTCTACGTGGCGGCGCGGGCGCCGGACGCGAACGAGGATTACGCGGCGCTGGCGAAGGCCTACCCGACCCCGCCCGCCTCGGCCGGCATCGTGTTCGACGGCGACGAGGGGCGCCTGAGCGAGGCGGCGTTCCTGCGGGATTTCGCGGGCGACCTGCCGGTGGAGAAGGCGCGGGTGCTGTTCGCGGTCCAGCAGCCGTTCCGCAAGGTCCTGCTGACGGGACGGACCACCCAGGCCGCCTGGCGCTCGAAGCCGAGCTTCTACGCGGTGTCGACCGAGGATCGGACCATCGACCCGGACCTCGAACGGTTCATGGCCAAGCGCATGAACGCGCGGACCGTCGAGCTCCGGGCGAGCCACCTGTCCCTGATCTCGCGCGCTCCAGATATCGCGGACCTCATCCTCGAGGCGGCCGGCCAGCCCCGCCGTCGGCGCTGACCGGACGCGACTCTCTTGCGGGCGCTCGTCCCTCCCCACGGTTCCCGGTCCGGGGTTCCCGTGCCTGGCCGGGCGGCGGGGAGGGGGCTGGGCTGCGTGCGGCGAAGGTCCCGGGATGTCCGGACGCGGTCCCTCGGCCCTACCTATCGGTCATCGGGCCGAAACGGATCTGGAGCGCGCGCATGCAGGACATCCCGTTGGGGGCGAAGGGGAGCTTCGCCATGCTGGTCGGGCCGTCACATCTGGCCAGCCAGTTCAAGGACAACATCCTTCCGCCGGTCTTCGCCACGCCGATGATGGTCCTGATCATGGAGAACGCGGCGCTGAACGCCGTCCGCCAGTACCTCGATCCCGGCGAGAGCGCCGTCGGGACCAAGGTGGACGTGACCCACATGGCGGCGACCCCGGTCGGGCACCGCGTCCGGGCGGAGGCCGAGGTGGTCGGCGTCGCCGGACGCCAGATCCAGTTCCGCGTCGCGGCCTGGGACGAGTCGGAGCAGATCGGGGCCGGGACGCACGAGCGGATGATCGTCGACATCGAGCGGCTCGGCAAACGTCTCGCCGCCAAACAGCCCGCCCCGTCGAAGCGCGCGTAGAGTCCGCGCCGCTGCGCGGGTCCGACTCCGCTGGGACCGGCGAGCCCGGCTCGGTGCCGACGGGCTTCGACCCTCAATCCGGGCGGCCCGCGCCAGCGGACTCGGTCTGCCGCACCGCGACGGCAGCCCTGATCGCCTCGTAATCGGCCTTCTTCAGGACACGCCGGGTCACGAGATCCTCCGGGGAGCCGTAGGGCCGGAACGCGACGATCCGGCGCCCGATCATGCCGGCCCCGAGGGCGTTCAGCTCCTCGACGGACGCCGTGTTGAGGTCGACGCCCTGGCCCGGAGAGGCCGGCGGCTGGCCGGAGCCCGGCGCGCCCTCGACCTGCTGCGGCGGCGCCGCCGGCTTCGCCACCCCGCTCGCCGCGGGGGCATCTGGCGATGCGGGCGGCGATGCGGGCGGGGTTGCCGCCAGGGACGACGGGGGGGCGGTTGTCGCGTTCCGCGGTGCCGGGGCGACGCGCTGGGCGGATCCGGCGTTCGGCCCCGGATAGACGGACCGGATGGCCTCGCCCTGCGGGTCGATCCCGGATCGGTCCTGCTTGGACACGGGAATCGGTGTGGACGCCTGCCTGTCGCGGCTCGCGTGAGGGCGGGGCCCGTAGGAGATCCAGAGGCCCGCCAGGACGACTGCGGCCGCCGCCAGACCGGCGCTGATGGACAGCGTGGATCGGCTCATTCTCACAACCTCCTCTTGGCGGGCGGGGCACTGCCCCACGGCGATGGCACTGTCGAGGCGGGCTAACCCAGCCCGAGCGGCATCGCCATCCGCCGCGTGAGGTTCGCTGATCCGAATCGTGCGGCGCGCTGGCGCAGCTCACGGTCGCGCGGGCCGCGCGGCGAGGCGGCCGGCGTCGTCGCCCGCGCGGGGCCGCACGTCTGATAACGCCGCAGCGCGGGTCCGGCCGTCAGAGCTCGAGCGTCACGGCGTCCCGCGCACGCGAGACGCAGGGCATCATGCGGCTCCGGCGCTTGGCGAGCGGCAGGACCGCGTCGCGGTGGAGGACCGCGCCGTCGCGATAGCCGCACTCGCAGGCGCCGCAGACGCCGAGCTCGCAGGAGGAGGGCAGGTCGAGCCCCGCGCCGCGCAGCACGTCGAGCAGCGACCGGTCGGCGGGCACGTGGAGCACCTGCCCGGTGGAGGCGATGCGCGCCTCGAACGGCTCCGGTACGAAGCCCTCGTCGCGCAGCGGCTCGAAATGCTCGCTGTGCACCCGCTCGGCGGGCCAGCCCCGCGCGACCAGACCCTCCTGGACCGCGTCCATGAGGCGCCGCGGCCCGCAGGCGTAGGCGTGGGTCCCGGTCTCGGCCGGGCCGAGGGCGTCGGGGTCGAAGCGCCGCCCCTCGGACCCGAACCAGCCGATGAGCCGCGGCCCGCAGACCGCCCGGACATCCGCCAGCAGCGGCGCTACCTCGGGGGAGGGGGCGCAGAGATGGAACGCAAACTCGGCCCCCGACGCGGCGAGCACGCGCGCCATGGCGAGCAGGGGCGTCACCCCGATCCCGCCGGCCACGAGCAGGTGGCGGCGCGCGCCGGGGTCGAGGGGGAAGTTGTTGCGGGGCGCCGAGACGTGGGCGAACGCCCCGGGCGCGAGCGTCTCGTGCGCCCAGGCCGAGCCGCCCCGGCCGGCCGCCTCCCGCTTGATCGCGATCTCATAGCGGCTCCGGTCGGCCGGGTCGCCGCACAGCGAGTACTGCCGCACCCGCCCGTCCGGCAGGCGCAGGTCGACGTGGGCGCCGGCCGTCCAGGCGGGGAGTTCCGGGCGCGCGGGATGGACCAGACCGAGGTGCAGCACCTCCGGCGTCGTCGCGACCGCGTCGGCGACGCGCAGCTTCATGATCAGGCGGGCCGTCATCGCGCGCAGCTCCGTCAGTCCAGCAGCGCGATCGCGTCGCCGGGCCGGATCACGCCGCCGCTCTCGATCCCGCAGTTCAGGCCCGAGCGGTTGTAGAGCGGCAGGTAGACCGGCATTCCGAGCAGCTCCTCGAGATAGCGGCAGGGGAAGTTGAGGCGCCCGCCCCGCAGGATCACCGCGCCGACCCGGAAGCGCCGGCCGACCAAGTGGTTGAGCGGCACGCCGCGCACCGTGAGGTTGCGCCGATGGTCCCCCGGCAGGAGGCGCAGCGGCCCCTCCTGCAGCGGCGGGTCGTTGCGGTTGAGGGCGTCGAGGGCCTCCTGCTCGATCAGCGTGACCTCGCGCACGTCGGGCTTGGGCGAGTAGGTGCCGGTGCCGAGGAAGTAGCGGTCGCCCTCGATCCCGCGGCCGGCCACGCACACGGCCTTGGACACTTCCTCCATCTCGTAGCTCGCCGCGGGGGCGATGTGGATGTGGGTCAGGCTGCCGACCCAGCCGGCGGCGCCGCCCGGAACCCGGACGGCGGCCGATCCGGCCGCGTGCGCGAAGGCCTCGACCATGCGGGGTGCGGTCTCGCCGGTCATCGTGCTGGTCGCCTCGGTTGTCATGCGGCCTCCGTGGCGAGCGCGATCGCCTCGATCTCGACCCGGGCGTCGCGCGGCAGGCGCGCGACCTCGACCGTGGAGCGCGCCGGGGCCTCGCCCGGGAAGTGCTCGGCGTAGACCGCGTTCATCGCGGCGAACTCCGCCATGTCCTTGAGAAACACGGTCGTCTTCACGACGCTCGCGAGGCTGGCGCCGCCCGCCTCGAGCACGGCGGCGAGGTTGGCGAGGGAGCGCCGGGTCTGCGCCTCGATCCCGTCCGGGAACGCGCCGGTGGCGGGATCGATCGGCAGCTGTCCGGAGGCGAAGACCAGCCCGCCGGCCCGGATCCCCTGTGCGTAGGGCCCGACCGCCGGAGCGGCCTTCTCGGTGCGTATGGTGTGCTTCGTCATGCGGTCGATCTCGCCTCGGTCTGTTTCAAATAGTGGACGATAATCCACTGTATGGGAAGCCGCCGCGCGCGTCCGGGGCGGCGGCTCATCCGGTCAGTCGATCGGCTTGCGCGCCGTCTCCGGGGCGAGGAGCGTCGCCGTCAGGGTGATGCAGGCGAGGGCGATCAGGTAGACGGAGATCGGCCAGGTCGCGCCGGAACTCCAGCCCAGCAGGGCCGCGGCGATCAGCGGGGTGAAGCCGCCGCTGAGGGCCGCGCCCACCTGGAAGCCCAGCGAGGCGCCGCTGTAGCGCAGGCGCGCGTCGAACAGCTCGGACATCCAGGCGGCGCCGGTGCCGAACATGATCCCCTGGCCGAAGCTCAGGGCCACCGCGACGGTCAGGGTGATGATCGTCGGGTCGCGCGTGTCGAGCAGGGTGAACAGCGGGAACGCGAAGGCGATCGAGAACAGGCAGGCGGCGACGAACAGGGTCCGGCGGCCGTAGCGGTCCGACAGCCAGCCGAAGGCCGGCAGGGTGAACAGCTCGATCACCGCCGCCACCAGGATGCCGTTCAGGATGATGCTGCGCGACAGCCCGAGCTGGCCGGTCACGTAGGAGATTGAGAACACGGTCACGACGCTGACGTAGGCGATCTCGGAGACCTTGAGGCCCACGGCCTTCAGGAAGGTGCGCGGGTGCTCGGTGAGGATCTCCATGACCGGCAGGCGCGCCACCGCGGACCGCCGCTTCACCCGCTGGAACGCGGGGGTCTCGTGCAGGCGCAGGCGGATGAACAGCCCGAGGCCGACCAGCAGCGCGCTGGCCAGGAACGGGATCCGCCAGCCCCAGGCGAGGAAGTCCGCCTCCGGCAGGAAGCCGCACAGCGCGAAGGCCCCGATCGACGCGATGACGCCGAGGGGGTAGCCGAGCTGGACGATGCTGCCGAAGAAGCCGCGCCGCTCCGCCGGGACGCTCTCCACCACCATCAGGACCGCGCCGCCCCACTCGCCGCCGATCCCGATGCCCTGGACCAGGCGCAGCGCCACGAGCAGGATCGGGGCCCAGATGCCGATCTGCGCGTAGGTCGGCAGGCACCCGATCAGGAACGTGCCGAGGCCCATGATGATGATGGTCAGGGACAGCATCGCCTTGCGGCCGATCTTGTCGCCGAAATGCCCGAAGATGACGCCGCCCAGGGGGCGCGCCAGGAAGCCCACCGCGTAGGAGCCGAACGCCGCGATGGTGCCGACCAGCGGGTCGAAGCTCGGGAAGAACAGCTTGTTGAACACGAGCGCCGTGGCCGTCCCGTAGATCAGGAAGTCGTACCATTCGACCGTCGTGCCGATGACGCTCGACCAGACGATCTGGCGCCGGTCGGCGACCGGCACCGGGCCGGCATCGAGAACGGGGGACGCCTCAAGGGGCAACGCGGTATCGGCCACGGCACATCCTCCACTGTGATGGATAAAAATCCATTCTTGTGGAGGCAAGCGGCGTGCCAGCCCGGCGACGCGCGTTCCGGAGTGCACTTCGGCGCAAGGTGCGGCGCAAGGTGCATTTCGGCAGCCCCTGCGCTAGGCGGGGGCGACTCTCTCGGTGCCGCGCCCCGGTCGCGCGGCCCGGACGCGGGCGCGGAAGACGGGGCATGACGGCGAGGACGATCATCGGGGCGGACCCGGCAGCGACGGAGACGTCCCCGCAGATCCACATCGCCGAGGAGATCCGGCGGCGCCGCAGGGAGCAGGGCCTGTCGCTGGAGACGCTGGCGGCGCGCTCGGGCGTCAGCCGCTCGATGATCTCCAAGATCGAGCGCTCCGAGGCCGTGCCGTCGACGGTGGTGCTGTCCCGCCTCGCGGAGGCGCTCGGCGTCACCTTCTCGCGGCTGATGGCGCCCGCGACGGAGCGCGAGATCCTGGTGATCCCGGCGAGCCGCCAGCCGATCCTGCGCGACGAGGCGTCCGGCTACCTGCGGCGCTGCATCTCGCCGGTCCTGCCCGGGCGCGGCATCGACTGGGTGCTCAACACGCTGCCGCCGGGTGCCAGCACCG
Source organism: Methylobacterium sp. UNC300MFChir4.1 (assembly GCF_900110155.1). Classification (NCBI taxonomy): domain Bacteria; kingdom Pseudomonadati; phylum Pseudomonadota; class Alphaproteobacteria; order Hyphomicrobiales; family Methylobacteriaceae; genus Methylobacterium; species Methylobacterium sp. UNC300MFChir4.1. The sequence continues at coordinate 40,102 of NZ_FOCS01000021.1, forward strand.
GCGAGTTCACCGCCCATCGCCGCGGCGTGTCCGAGTACATCTACGTCCTGCGCGGCCGCCTGCGGGCGGTGATCGGCGAGCGCGCGGTCATCATGGAGACCGGCGACAGCCTGTATTTCGAGGCCGATGCCGGGCACGCCTTCACCAACGTCGGCACGGAGGCGTGCGAGTACTTCCTGGTGATCGACCCGTCGCGCGTCCGCTGAGCCGGGCCGTCCCGGACGTCCGCGGCGCGCGGGGCCGGCCGCCGGTCCCGGTCGGGCGCGTCAGTGGAAGGCCTTGAAGGCGATGATCGTCTCGGAATCCTTCACGCCGTCGAGGCGCAGGAGGAATTCGTTCACGAACAGCCCGATATCGACGCCGTTGTCCACGTGGAACTTGGCCATGATGTCGAACCGTCCGGCCGTGGAGTAGATCTCGGACGCGATCTCCATCGCGACGAGCGCGTCGGACACGGCGTAAGTCTTGCCGATCTCGCATTTGATCTGCACGAAAAATGTCTTCATGTCCGTCTCGCTGGATGGCGCGCCGCCGCGGCCGCGCGGATCGGGGCCGCCGACCCCGCCGGAGCGGCCGAGCCTAGCACCGTTCCGCGCGTCCGCTCAGGCGGCGCCCGGCCGGAGAAACGCCAGGACCTCGCGGGCGAAGATCTCGGGGGCCTGGAGCTGCGGGACGTGGGCGCAGTCCGGCAGCGTCACGAACCGCGCGTCCGGCAGCCCGGCCGCGAGCTCGCGGGCCATGGCCGGCGGGGTCGCCTCGTCCTCCTCCCCGACGAGCACCAGCGCAGGCGCGCGGATCTCGGAGAGGCGCGCGCGCAGGTCGAGGCCGGCCAGGGCCGCGCAGGCCGCCCGGAACACGTCGACGTCCGTGCGCAGGAAGGCGGCCCGGCGCTCGGCCATCAGGTCCGGGTGCGCGGCCTGGAACGCGGGCGCGAACAGCCGGCGCATGGCCGTGTCGGCGAGCGCCGCGAGCCCCTTCTCGGCCGCCGCGCCGGCCATGCCGCGGAACGCGGCCCGGCCGGGCTCCGGGAAGCAGGCGCCGCAATCGGCGAAGACGAGCCGGTCGAAGAGGTCGGGGTGGCGCAGGGCGCAGAGCAGCAGCACGAAGCCGCCGTAGCCGTTGCCCAGCCCGGCCGCCGGCCGGCCCCCGGCCGCCGCGCGCAATGCCGCGCCGACCCGGTCGGCGACGGCCTCGAGGCCGCCCGGCGCGGGCGCGGAGGCGCCGAACCCGGGCAGGTCGGGGAGGAGGAGCCGGAAGTCGCGGCCGAGCGCCGGGGTGACCCGGTCGAAGCTCGTCCGGTCGGCGAGCAGCGAGTGCAGCAGGACGAGGGGCGGGCCCTCGCCGAAAGCGGTCACCGCGACCTGGCCATCCGCGAACATCGCCTGCATCCGAGACCTCCCCCGCCGCCTCTGCCGGCGGCTCCACGACGCTGTCGCATCCGACGCGTTCGCTCGCAATCCGGTTGACGTGATATTTCACGAATGGCAGCATGTGTCGATCGAACGAGGCCGTGCGTGCTGCTCCGAGACAACATCTACGCGGCGATCCGCGCCGACATCCTGGCCTGCGTCCTGCGCCCCGGCGCGGAGGTGCGCGAGCAGGAACTGGCCCAGCGCTACGCCGTGAGCCGGCAGCCGGTCCGGGAGGCGCTGCTGCGCCTGGAGCGCGAGCGGCTCGTCACGGTTCACGCGCGTCAGGGATATCAGATCAACGCGATTTCGGTGGCGGACGCGCGCGATCTGCTGCGCATGCGCCTCGCCCTGGAGCCGGCCTGCGCGGCCGAGGCCGCGGCCGGCGCGCCCGCTTCCGTCCTGGCGTCCCTCGACGCGTTCCGCGCCGTCGCGGACGGCGCCGACTTCATCGCGGAGAACCGCGCCTTCCACATCGCCCTCGCCGAGGCGTCGGGGAACCGCCGCATGGCCGCGACCGTGCGCGACCTCGTCGAGCAGGCGGACCGGCTCGTCCGGGTCAGCCTCGACGGCATCCGCGGGCGCGACCCGGCGCAGCTGGTGGACGAGCACGCCGCCATCATCGACGCCGTGCAGCGGCGCGACGGGCGCGGGGCGCGCCGCCTCGTGCGCGCGCACGTCGCCCAGGCCGAGCGCCGCATCCTGACCGCCCTGGAACGCAGCGCGATCGTCCTCTGAACGAGCCCGCGCCCGGCGCGGAGCCGAGGGACGCGGTCGAACACGACACCGGGCCCGACCAGGCCCGACTACGGACCCGACACGGGAGAGACGCCATGACCCTGCACGCGCCGGAACCGACCGTCGAGACACGGGGCAACTTCATCGACGGGCGCGAGGTCGAGGCCGGCGACGGGACGCTGATCGACGTGCGCAATCCCGCCACCGGCGCGGTGATCGCCCGGATCCCCAATTCGGGGCCGGCCGACGTCGACCGGGCGATGCGCGCGGCCCGGGCGGCCTTCGAGGGCCGGGAATGGGGCGGGATGGACATCCGGGCGCGCGCCCGGCTGGTGAACCGGCTCGCCGACGCGTTCGAGGCCAACCTCGACACGCTCTACCGGCTGGAGACCACCAACAACGGCCGGCCGGTCAACGAGACCCGGGCGCAGCTCTCGCGGCTGCCGGACTTCTTCCGCTACTTCGCGGGCGTGGCGCTGGCGCGGCGCGACGACGTCATCCCGGTCGAGGGCAACTACCTCAACTACACCCGCCGCACCCCGATCGGCGTGGTGGCGAACTGCACGCCGTTCAACCACCCGCTGATGATCCTGTGCAAGTCGCTGGCGGTCGTGCTCGCCACCGGCTGCACCACGGTGGTCAAGCCCTCCGAGTACACGCCGCTCACGACCCTGAAGCTCGCGCAGATCTTCACCGAGGCCGGCCTGCCGCCGGGCGTGTTCAACATCGTGCTGGGGCTCGGCGCCTCGACCGGCAAGGCGCTGGCCGAGCACGGCGACATCAACAAGCTCGTGCTCACCGGCGGCACCGAGGCCGGCCGGATCGCCGGCTCCGCGGCCGCGAAGGTTTTCGCCCACCAGACCATGGAGCTCGGCGGCAAGACCCCCGTGATGGTGTTCGACGACTTCGACGTCGAGCGGGCGGTGAACTACGCGGCCTTCGGCGCCTTCATCGGCGCCGGCCAGACCTGCGTCTGCGGCAGCCGCCACCTCGTCCAGGCCTCGATCTACGACGAGTTCGTGGAGCGGCTCGCCGCCAAGACCGCCGCGATCCGCCTCGGCGACCCCTTCGACCCGGCGACCCAGCTCGGCCCGGTCATCTCCGAGCGCCAGCGCGAGCGGGTGCTGGCCTATGCCGGTTACGGCCGCGACCAGGGCGCCCGCGCGGTGGCGGGCGGGCGGGCGGCCCGGGTGCCGGGCTTCGAGGGCGGCTACTTCGTGGAGCCCACCGTGTTCGCGGACGTCACCGCCGACATGCGCATCTTCCAGGAGGAGGTGTTCGGGCCCTTCACCAGCGTCACCCGCTTCGAGGACGAGGCCGACGCGCTCCGGCTGGCCAACGACTCGCCCTTCGGCCTCGCCGCGGCCGTGCGCACCCGCGACGTCGCCCGGGCCCACCGGGTGGCGCACGCGGTCAAGGCCGGCATCGTCTGGATCAACGACCACCACCGCCTCGACCCGGCCTCGCCCTGGGGCGGGGTCGGCGACAGCGGGCTCGGCCGCGAGTGCGGGATCGAGAGCTTCAACGATCATTTCGACGTGAAGAGCGTGATGGTCGCCACCGGCGACGGGCCCTTCGACTGGTACCGCGCCACGGCCGGCCAGCGCCGCCTGAACTGACGTCCGGCGGCGCGGGGGATGCGAGGTCCGCGCCGGACGGACCCCTTCCGCGCCGGCCCCGAACCCGAGGAAGGAAACGCCCCATGTCCGAAGCCGTGAGCCCGGCGGTCAACGCCGGAGGCCGCCTCGACCGCCTGCCGATCGGCCCGTTCCACCGCCGCATCATGTGGCTGATCGGGATCGGCATGTTCTTCGACGGGTTCGACATCTACATCGCCGCCACCGTGCTCGGCGCGACCCTGAAGAGCGGCTTCTCGACCCTGCCGCAGAACGCGTGGTTCGTCTCGGCCACCTTCGTGGGGATGATGGCGGGCTCGTTCCTGACGGGCTTCTTCGGCGACCGCTACGGGCGGCGCTTCACCTACCAGGCCAACCTCCTGGTCTTCGGGCTGGCCGCCATCGGGGCGGCCTTCGCGCCCAACATGACGGTGCTGATCGTGCTCCGCTTCATCATGGGCGTGGGGCTCGGGGCCGAGAACGTCGTGGGCTACTCGACCATGACCGAGTTCGTGCCGGCGCGCTCGCGCGGGCGCTTCCTCGGCCTCATGGCGGTGTTCGTCGTCACGGGCCTGCCGGCCGCCTCCCTGATCGGCTACCTGATCATCCCGGCCTTCGGCTGGCGGGCGATGTTCGCGCTGGGCGGTCTCGGGGCGCTCGCCGTCTGGTACGCCCGCAAGAGCCTGCCGGAATCGCCGCGCTGGCTCGAGGCCGTGGGGCGCCACGCCGAGGCCGAGGCGCTGATGCGCGCGATCGAGGCCGAGGCGGCCCGCGGCGCGCCCCTGCCGCCCGCCGCCGCGGCCGCGCCCGTCACGCAGCTCGGGCTCGCCGCCCTGTTCCGGCCGCCGCTGCTGTCGCGCCTGCTGCTGGGCTGCCTGTGCCTCGTGGTGATCAACACCCTGCTGTACGGCTTCGTGACCTGGCTGCCGACCTTCTTCATCCGGCAGGGCCTCTCGGTGGCGACCTCCTTCGGCTACGCGCTGCTGATGGGGCTCGGCGCGCCGGTGGGCAGCGCCATCGGCGCCCTGACCGCCGACCGCTGGGGCCGCAAGCCGACGATCATCGGCGCCTCGGCGACGGCCATCCTGTTCGGGATCCTCTACCCGATGACCCTGGACCCGGTCCTGCTGCCGCTGGTCGGGTTCGGGCTGACGGTGCCGATCTACGTGCTGGTGGCCCTGCTGTTCGGGATCTACATCCCCGAGCTGTTCCCGACCGAGGTGCGCCTGCGGGCGTCGGGCCTGTGCAACACGGTCGGGCGCGGGGCGACCATCGTGACGCCCTTCCTGGTCGTTACCCTGTTCGAGACCTACGGCATCGCGGGCGTGACCGGCCTGATGATCGGGCTGCTCGCCCTGCAGATCGTGGCGGTCGCGGCGTTCGGCGTCGAGCCGCGCAGCCAGAGCCTGGAGAGCCTGGAGGCCGGCGTGGCGCCGGCCGAGGGCGGCCCGGCCGCCCGGGCGCGGGGCACGGTTCCGCGCCCGATCCACTGAGACCGGGAGGCGCTCCGCCCGGCCGTCCCCCGGCTGGGCGGAGCGATCAGTTCCAGGTGTGCAGGACCGTGCGCCAGGCGCCGTCGCGCTTCTCCAGCACGTTCACCCAGTTGCCCTCGAACTTCTTCTTCGCGCCCCCGTCCCCGGGGCCGGTCATCTCCCAGCGGCCGGACACGATGAGCAGGTTGTCCTTCGGCAGCGCGGATTTGACCGTCGTCTTGTGCTCGTCCCATCCCTTCGCCTTCAGCCCGGCGAAGAACTTCTGGATGCCGTCGCTGGTCTGCGGCGCGCCCTTCGTGACGACGATCGCGTCGGGCGTGTAGAGCTTGGCCAGCGCGTCCATGTCGCCGCCGTTATACGCCGCGTCCCACTGGCTCGCGGCGCTCTGCGCGTCGGCCTGGACGGTGTCCGCCCGGCACAGGCTCGGCGTCATCAGGGCGACAGCGAATACGGTCGCGTGCAGGACGTGGGGGCGCAGCATGTCTTCCTCCATCGTGAAGTGTTCTGGTCGATCACGGTGCGAAGGCGCGGGAGCTCCGGATCTTGACTAAGGGTACTTCTCCCAGGTGAGCGTGATGACGCTCATCCTGCCGTCGACGTTGAACTTGAACGGCACCGTCGTGAGGACGAGCCGCTCGTTCTCCTGCGCGACGTGCCGGACCTGGGAGGTCCCGGTCCAGGCCTCGTTCCAGGACGTGTCGATGTCGTGGACGATCCGGTCGCCCTCGAGCCGGTAGGTCCCGGCATAGGCGAAGAAGGTCTTGTGGAGCTTGATCCGGTCCGCGTCGGACATCTTGTCGTTGGCGATCGGCCGCTCCCGGCCTTCGTGGGCGCAGACCACCATCATGCGCCCGTCGTGGCCGTAATGGATCCAGCCGGTCGGCTTCGGGCCGCCGTAGGCGTCGATGGTCTCGCCCGTATCCACGATCCGGCGCGTGGCCGCGGCGAGGCGCCAGGTCCCGACGACCGCGTCCGCGTCCACCGCCCATCCGGGCGAGATGCCGAGACAACCCGAGACCAGGACGGCGGCGCCCGCGACGCCGACCATCGCCGTCTCGGCGAGCCGAGACCTACGCAACCCCTGTTCGACGACGCGCATCGCAGCGACCCCCGGTAAGGCCATGGGGACTCAGAGCACGAACCAGACCGTACGCGACAGAACCATCATTGAATACCATGATCGGTGCGAATGCAAGGCTTATGTGCTGATTTGATAAAAACGAAAACAGTCAAAGATCTGATATGGTCCGAATGACGCTGGAAAGATAAGTATAGATGCGCCCGAGAGACCTGCGCGGCCTGCCGGCCGAGTCGACGGCGCGCGTGGGGGCGACGTTCGGGAGGGGGATCGGCCGCCCGCATGCGGAAACGTCCTGATCCGCGTGTCCGGATCGTCCTTTCCACCTGCGCGAGGCGTGCGAACATCTGCGCGTCCGAGACGATTGACCGCTCATCGGGGGAATGCCGCGCGCCTATCGAGGGTGGCGCGCTGGGGCTACGCTCCCACTGATGTCCGCGGCAACCGACCCCCACCCCGACCCCAGGCCGACCCTCGCGCGGCCCGACGACGATCCGTACCTCTGGCTGGAGGAGGTCGACGGGCCCGACGCGCTCGCCTGGGTTGAGGCACGCAACGCGGAGACGCTCGCCCGCTACGGCGATGCCGGCTTCCTCCGCGACCGCGACATCGCCCGCACGCTTCTCGACCGGCCGGACCGCATCCCGTTCGTCCAGCGCTTCGGCACCTGGCTCTACAATTTCTGGACGGACGGCGCGCATCCGCGCGGCTTGTGGCGGCGCGTCGACGCGGCCGGCTACCGCGCCGCGGTCCCGGACTGGGAGATCCTGCTCGATCTCGACCATCTCGCGGCGACGGAGGGCGAGGACTGGGTCTGGGCCGGGGCGACGATCCTCAGGGACGCGCTCGATCGCGCCCTCGTGCGCCTCAGCCGCGGCGGCAAGGACGCGGCCGTGATCCGCGAGTTCGATCTGGACACCCGCACCTTCGTGGCCGACGGCTTCGTCCTGCCCGAGGGCAAGGGCGGCGCGACGTGGCTCGATCGCGAGACGGTGCTCCTGTCGAGCGCCCTCGGCCCGGGCATGGCCACGCGGTCCGGTTACGCGCGCACCGTCCGGCTCTGGCCGCGCGGCACGGACCCGCGCGACGCGTCCGTCCTGTTCGAGACCGCCGAGACCAGCATGGCGGTCTGGGGCGCGTCCGACCGGCAAGCCGGGACCGAGCGGATCACGGTCGTCGAGCAGCTCGGCTTCTTCGACGCGGCTGTCCATATCGGCGATCGCGGCGGCCTGCGCGCGCGCCTCGACCTGCCCACGCATGCCGGGGTCCAGCTGCACCGCGACCACCTGTCCGTGCGGCTGCGGCGGCCCTGGACGGTGGACGGCGTCGCGCACGACACCGACACGGTGCTGGCGATCGCGCTCCCCGACCTGCTGGCGGGAGGTCGCGCCTTCACGGTCCTCTGGCAGCCGGACGCGCGGCTCGCCCTGCAGAGGGTGTTCTGGTCGGCCGGGCGGCTGATCGTGGACGTGCTTGAGGACCTGCGTCCCACCTACCGCGTCTTCGAGCCGGGGCCGGGCGGCTGGACCGAGCGGCCCCTCGCCGGCCTGCCCGCCCTCGGCTCCGTCCATCTCTGGCCCCTCGACGGCGATCCGGAGCGGGCGGACGGAGCCCTGCTGGCGCTGGCCCACGACCCGGTGACGCCGCCGGCGCTGCTCGCCTTCCCGCCCGCGCTCGATGCCCCGGCCGTCCTGCGTCGGGCGCCCCCGGCCTTCGACGCGCGCGGCATCCGGGTGACGCGCCACGAGGCCCGGTCGGCGGACGGGACGCGCGTTCCCTACGTTCAGGTCGGACCGGAGGCCGAGACCGGTGCGGCCCCCGTCTACCTGACGGCCTATGGCGGGTTCGGGCTCTCGCGCCTGCCGGATTACCAGCCCGTGCTGGGCAAGCTCTGGCTGGAGCGCGGCGGCACCTGCGTGACCGCCAACATCCGCGGCGGCGGCGAGTTCGGCACCCGCTGGCACCACGCGGGCCGGCGCGAGGGCAAGGCCCGGGCGCACGACGACTTCGCCGCGGTGGCCGCCGATCTCGTGGCCCGCGGCGTGACGCGGCCGGGGCGGATCGCGGCCGAGGGCGGCTCGAACGGAGGCCTGCTGATCGCCAACATGCTCACCCGTTACCCGGAGCGGTTCGGGGCGCTGGCCTGCACGATCCCGCTGATCGACATGCGCCGCTACACGAAGCTCCTGGCCGGCGCGAGCTGGATCGGGGAGTACGGCGATCCGGACGACCCGCAGGACTGGGCGTTCCTGTCCGGCATCTCCGCCTACCACGCCGCCGAGGCCGGGCGGGCCTACCCGCCGATCCTGCTGGCCACGAGCCGCGGCGACGACCGGGTCCATCCCGGCCACGCGCGGAAGATGGCGCAGAAGCTCCGCGTCCTCGGCTGCGACGTCGCCTTCTACGAGCCCGCGACCGGCGGGCACGGCGCCGGCAAGGACAGCGAGCAGACGGCGGCGTTCCGGGCGCTGGGGCTCACCTTCCTGCGCCGCGCCATCGGATGGGATGACCCGGTCGCGTGAGCGCGGCCTCGACCCGAACGGCGGCATCGTCCGGGTCCGCATACGGGAACGGCGGGGCTCTCGCCCCGCCGTTCCCGCCGTCCGTTCGGGCAGTCCGTCGCCCGGGCGGCCCCGAGGACCGCCGCGGCTCAGAAGCCCATCAGCACCCCGGCCGAGCCGGTCACCGTCATCGCGAGGCCGCCCAGGAAGGCGCCGATCATCGCGTAGGAGAAGCCCTTCAGGACCATGTCGTGCACTCCTTTCATCAAGCGGCGGGTCCTCAGCCGGACCCGGTCGGTTCGTCTGCAATGATGATGCCGGATCGGCCGGCTGCGTGCGGTGCGAAGAGTCACGCTGCGCCGCGGAACCGTTCGGCGCGCGTTCAGGCGGCGACGGTGGGCGAGACGGCCGCCGGGCCCGTCTCGCTCACGCGAAATGGGCCGGCAGGCTGAGGGCCTGCGCGTAGGTCACGAGGGCGACCGCGCCGGCGATCAGGGTTGCCACCAAGGCGATGCGGTTGGTCCAGGTCATCGTCGTCTCCATCGGGTTCGCGACTGTGTTCGCGGTGTGATCCCGATGTACGCCCAAGCTTTCAGGTCCGGCGTGTCCCGGAACACCTGCAGGGCCGCCGCTCGCGCACGGATCCCGGGCCGCGCACCGGCCGGAGGCGGGCAGGGAGGCCGCCTCCGGGCTCGGAGGGCCCCGCAGAGCGGGACGGGACCCTGATCCGCCGGCCCGCTCTATCCAGCCCCCGCGCCCTGATCCGCGTTGGAGGCGACCGTGAAACCCTCGCGATCGAAGACGGTGTAGAGGATGCCGGCCGGATCAAGGCCGAGACCCCCGATATGCGCGATCGCCGCTTCCTTGGCCTCGGCCAGCGTGCTGAACGGGTCCGGCAGCTGATACATCCGTGAGGCCTGCTCGGCGCCGTCGATCCGCACCGGCGGCGTGGTGATCTCGACCGTGTAGGGCACGACGACTGTCCGCCTCGACCTAGTGGAACACGCCGAGGAAATACAGCAACAGGATGATCGGCAGCGGGATTCCCAGCAGCCACAGCAATCCACCGCGCAGCATTCGCGCCTCCTCTATGTCGACAATCGCACCGAAATATCGGCCGGTTCGAGATTGGAACGCGCGAACATCGGAAAGGGATGCACAATACTGGTGCGAATGCTCGGGGCGCACCTTCGGTAGAGCTGCGCGAGACCTGCGGGCGTCCCGCCCCGCGCGGGCGGCCGTCCGCGCCCGACCTCCGCCCGGCCGCGGGTGGGACGGCTCAGCGATGCAGCGCGGCGATCCAGTCCCTCAGCGGATCCACCACGTAGGCCATCCAGGTCCGCGCCCAGGCCAGGGCAGGGCGGTTCGCGTCGATCGGCCGGGCGGCCATCAGGGCCGCCACGTAGGCGTCCTCCTGCGGCTTGCACGCGTCCAGGGCGCCCCGCTCCCGGCCGGGCCTGCTCCGGTGCGCCGGCTGCCGGTCGAAGGCCTCGCGGACGCAGCCGTGCCACGCCCGCTCCAGGCCCGGCAGGTCGGCCGGCTCCGCTGCCAGCGCCGCGGCGGGCTCGGCCCCCGCCAGGGCCGCGAGGAGCGCCAGGCCGGCCGCGAGGGGCGAGCGCCTACTCATCCGACGCGCGCTCCGTCTGCGGGGCCGCGTCGGCGAGGGTCATCGCGCGCGCGGCCGTGCGCAACTCGTGGCGGGCCACGCCGTCCGCGAGCGCGACGAGGGCGACGAGCACGAGCCCCAGCATGAGGAGACGGCGGATGGTCGGGGCGGGGATGAGCATCGAGGGCGCCTCAGGGAGACGTCCGCACCGTAGCGGAGCCGTCGCGCGCCGGCTGCCACTCCGATGCCACATGAGTACGGAAAGCGAACGTCCGTCCACGAAATCCCGGCGGGAGCGCCCCGGCGCGCCCGCGAGTCGCGGATGCCGGCCATCGCCGCGCCGGATCGAGCCGCGGTGCCGGGCGCGCCCAAAAGGGGCCGGTCCGGCGCGACGAAGAGACCTCGCGCTTGATCCGATACTGACGATTGTGCGGCGTCGCACGCATTCGCGGCAACCGCCGGCCTAACATCCATGTTGAAGGATGACATTCGGCCCGACAGAGCCGAGGCGATCAAGACCGCCGGAACGACGATCTTCCTCACTCGCGACAGTTGACCGGATGACTTCGTGCCGAAGTCAGAAGAGGTTTGCCATGACCGTCCGCCTGTTCGCTGCCGCCGCGCTCGCCGCGACCCTCGCCGCCGCCCTCGCGACGCCCGCCTCCGCGCAGGGATCCGCCGCACGCCACGGCCTGTCCGACGTCACCGCGGTGATGCTGCCCGAGATCTCCGTCACCTACCACCGGCCCGTGCCGGCCGACCGCTCCGCCGGCCCGCACGTCGCCGGCCCGGCCGGCCGCCAGCCGCGCTGACCGGTCAGGCCCGGCGCCCGCAGGATTGCCGGCCTTCCGCGATCTGACCTGCACGAGGCCTGCACGGTGCCCGCATGATGCCCAGCGGGGAGGGCACGTCTCACGGCGCGAAGGCAGATCTCGATCCGGTCGGGCCGGGCGGCGACGCGCATTCGCCGAGCGCGCGCCCGGTCGACATGCACGCGCGATTAGTGTTGACGGCCGTCAATGCTATGCTCGGTGGTCCGTCCACGGTATGCATCGACTTCAGGAGCGCGCCGGGACGCGAAGGGCCGATTGCTATGACACGCTTGACCGTCGCCGCGCTGGTGTTCGCCCTCGCAAGCCCCGCGATCGTCGCGCAGGCCCAGCAGGACATCCCGATCCAGCAGGATCTCAAGCGCATGGATCGCCTCGATCAACGGCTCGGGCGCGAGGATACCGAGTTGAAGGTCGACCCCAACGTGACGCCGGACAATCCGGACGGTGTGGTCGGCTTCGACGGACCTCCGTTCAACTACGGGGATCCCGGCGTGATGGGTGACGGCCCCCTCCCGCCGGGATCGCCCGCCGACGACGACGACTGGTACTGACCGGGGACGGCGCGGCCCGCGGTTCTGAGACCGCGGGGCCCTGCCCGGTTCTCAGCGCGCCTCAGCGCCCCTTCTTGTAGAGCTTGCTGGCGATCTCGAAGATCTCCTCGGGGGCGTAGTTGGGCGCGAAGGCCCCGTAATTGCCGTCGAGTTCCGGGATCTTGCCGCCCTCCGGCAGGCCGTCGACGACCTCCAGGCTGCCGGGCGGATCCCCCGGCAGCGCGACCTCGTCGTTCGACCAGACGCCGGCCGCTTCCTTGTAGTCGTCCGGGCTGAAGCGGTAGAGGCGCCGGTGCGAGCCCTCCTGCAGATATTTCTGGCACTCCGGAATCTTGTCGAGAACGATGTTCGGGGTCGGCAGCATCTTCTCGATCTCGACGCCGGTCAGCTTCTTGAGCGCCAGCGCGTAGGCGTGCGCGTGCACCGAGCCGCGCACGAGCAGGTAGCCGCAGACCTCGCGGCCGGTCGGGTCCTTCAGGGTCTCGTAGACGCGCAGCTTGTGCAGGCGCGCGCCGCACTCCAAGTGGAAGTTGTGCAGCAGGTCGATGATGATGTTGCCCGTCGTCGTCACCATGTCGACGTTCCAAGACTGCGCGTTGGAATTGACCGGCGTCGCGCCGCCGCCGTTGCTCAGGAAGCTGCCGGCGAGCCGGATGTCCTGCATGTCGTGGAACGGGGCCTTCGAGACGTCGACCTCCTCGGTGTCGTCGCCGGGGCCGTTGTTGAGCATCGCGATGCCGGTCGAGACCAGCTCCACGTGCCCGAGCTCCTCGGCGAAGATGCTCGACACGAGGCTGTAGAAGGGGCGCAGCTTCGACTTGTTGCGGAAGTTGAAGCTCTGGAACATGTAGTTCCCGAGGGTCGACATCTCCCCGTACTTGCCGCCGAGCAGCTCCTGCAGCGCGGCCGCCGCGTTGGGATCGGGCTTCTTCGGCTGTGGCAGTTCGGCCTGAAGGCGGTCGAGCTTCATGAACATGCGAGCAGCTCCGTTCGCGCGGGGTGCGCATGACGGCATCTTCCCGCACGGACGATTGTTCCTGCGGCTGAGACGGCGCGGCCCGCGGGCGGCCTCCCGGCGGCCGGCGCCATCCGGCTGTGGACAGTGGCCTCGGCGCGGGCGCCCGGCCGCCATCCTTTCCGGAGCGGTAACCATGCCGGTCCTACCAGCCGCGACCCCGGACGGTGAGGCAGGTGGACGAATGGGCGACGACGTGGCGGCGATCCTGTTGACCCTCGTGACCGAGAATTCCGAGCTGCGCGAGCAGCTCGCCAGCGCGCAGGACATGCTGATGGAGACGGCCATCGATGCCGGGCAGCTCCATGCCCGGATCCAGGGCCTGGAGGCCGAGCGCGACGCGTGGCGGGCCGAGGCCGGGCACCGGCAGGCCCGCGCCGCCCTGACCGCCTGACGGTTCGGCGGCGCACTGACCGGGCGCGGAGGTGGGGCAGGGCCGGATGCGCGCGGGTCGGATTTCGCGGTCGGATCGCGGAGCGTGTACGCTCGGCGGCCGTCGAACAATCGGCACGGGAGCGCGCGGCCATGGTGACGAACGTCCTGCCCCCGCTCGATCCGGCCGCCCTCCCGGCCGGAATCCGCGCCCGCTTCGTCGAGGGCGTCAACGGCCTGCGCATGCACGTGCTGGAGGCGGGCGACGGCGGTCCCGACCGCCCGCTCATCCTCCTGGTGCACGGCTTCCCCGAGATCGCTTATTCCTGGCGGAAGGTCATGCCGGCGCTGGCCGCGGCGGGCTACCACGTCGTCGCCCCCGACCTCCGGGGCTACGGCCGCACCGCGGACGCGCCGGTCGCCTTCGCGGACGACCTCGCGCCCTACCGGCTGCACAACCTTCTCCTCGACCTGCTGTGCCTGATGAGCGCCCTGGAGCGCGACAGGGTCGCGGCGCTCGTCGGACACGATTACGGGTCCTGGGTCTGCGGCTACTGCGCCCTGGCGCGGCCCGATCTCTTCGGCATGGTCGCGCTCATGAGCGCGCCCTTCGCGGGGGCGCCGGGGCTCGATGCCCTGGCCCGCGGCCTCCGGACGCCGGCCGACGACCCGATCCACGCGGCGCTGGCCGCCCTGCCGCGCCCGCGCACGCACTACCACCGCTACTACGCGACGCGCCGCGCCGCCGCCGACATGGAGCGCAGTCCCCAGGGCCTCGCCGCGTTCCTGCGCGCCTATTTCCACCACAAGAGCGCGGACTGGCCGGACAATCGACCCCGCGCGCTCGCCGGCTGGACGGCCGAGGCCCTCGCCGAGATGCCGACCTACTACGTGATGGATGAAGGCCGGACGATGCCCGCGACCGTGGCGCCGGAGATGCCGGAGCGGGGCGGCGCGGACTGCGCCTGGCTGACGGAGGCAGAACTCGCCGTCTACGCGGCCGAGTACGCGCGCTCCGGCTTCCAGGGCGCGCTCCAGGGCTACCGGTGCCGCATGGATGGCAGCATCGACCGCGACCTCGCGCGGTTCGCCGGCCGGCGGATCGAGGTCCCCCTCCTGTTCGTGTCCGGGGCGCGCGACTGGGGCCCGTTCCAGGCGCCGGGCGCGCTGGAGCGCATGAAGGAGGCCGCCGGCGCGGGCCTGCTCGGCTGCCACTTCGTGGCGGGGGCGGGGCACTGGGTTCAGCAGGAGCAGCCCCGGGCCGTCGCGGACCTCCTGCTCGACGCGCTCGGTCACTGCGGGGCCGGATCCCGCCCCGGCGCGTAGGCGCCCGCCGCCGCACCGCGTCCGCTCCTATCGGGGCGCCGACGGCCCGGCTATGTCTCCCGCCAACCGACCGGAGGCCCGGTCGGATCGGGCGCCCGGCGTCCGTTCCGGATCCTCGAGGGGGCGACGATGGATGTGGAAGCGCGCGCCATCCGGCGGGTCAGCAGGCGGCTCCTGCCCCTCCTGATCACCTGCTACTTCATCTCCTACCTCGACCGGGTCAATGTCGGCTTCGCCGCGCTGACCATGAACGGGGACCTCGGCATCTCCGCCACGGCCTACGGGCTCGGGGCCGGCATCTTCTTCCTGAGCTACTTCGTCTTCGAGGTGCCGTCGAACCTGATCCTGGAGCGGGTCGGGGCGCGGGTGTGGATCGCCCGCATCATGCTCACCTGGGGGCTCCTGTCGGGCGCGATGGCCTTCATCGTCGGCGAGAAGAGCTTCTACGCCGTGCGCCTGCTGCTGGGCGCCGCGGAGGCCGGGTTCTTCCCCGGCATCATCTTCTACCTCACGCTGTGGTTCCCCGCGCGCTACCGCGCGCGGATCATCGGCGCCTTCATGGCCGCGGTCCCGCTCTCGAGCGTCATCGGCTCGCCGGTCTCGGGGGCGCTGCTGGGCCTCGACGGGGTCTGGGGCTTCAAGGGCTGGCAGTGGCTCTACGTCCTCGAGGCGCTGCCCGCCGTCATCCTCGCGGGCATCGTCCTGGCCTTCCTGACGGACCGGCCGGCGCAGGCGGGCTGGCTGCCCGAGGACGAGCGCGCGTGGCTCACCGAGCGCCTCGCGCAGGAGCGGCGGGCGCGCGAATCCGCCCGCCGCTACAGCGTCGCGGAGGCGCTCCTCGACCGGCGCGTGCTCGCCGTCGCCTTCGTGTATTTCGGCAACGTGGCGCTGCTCTACGGGCTCAGCTTCTTCCTGCCGCAGATCGTCAAGGGCTTCGACCTCACGAACGTCCAGACGGGTCTCGTCAGCCTCATCCCCTTCGCGATCGGGATCGTCGGCATGCTCGCCCTCGGGCGCTCCTCGGACCGCAGGGGCGAGCGCAAGGGGCACGCGGCCTTCGCGCTCCTGCTCGCGGCCGGCGGCACGGCCGCGGCGGCGCTGGTCTCCGATCCCTACGCCAAGATGGCCCTGTTCAGCGTCTCAGCCTTCGGCATCTTCGGCGGCCTCCCGGTGATCTGGACGCTGCCCACCGCCTACCTGTCCGGCGCCGCGGCGGCCGGCGGCATCGCCATCATCAACGCCCTCGGCAACCTTTCCGGCTTCGCCGCGCCCTACGCGGTCGGCGCGATCAAGGACGCCACCGGCACCTTCACGGGCGGCCTCCTCCTCATCGCGGCGGCCGGCCTCGCCGCCATGGTGACGGTCCTCTGCCTCACCCACGACCGGCACCTGGAGCAGGCCGCGGCGCGCGGCGCGCGGGCGGCGGAGTAGGCGCGGCGGGGCAGACGCGGTGGGTGAACGCGACCCGGGGGGAGGGGGCAGCGCCGCCGCCCCGCCGCGCCCGGGTGGCGGGCGGCCGCCGATCGACCTACGGTCGCGTCGCCATGTCGTCCCGGCGGAGGCCGTGTCGCGGGGCCGCGCGCCCCCCGGGACACGCCGTCCCCGGCGCCGTCCCCAGCGACGCCCCAGTTCGAGCCCATCGGAGCAGCCCATGAACGCCCCCGTTCCCGCCCCGCGGACCCGCCCGGACGCGGCGACGATCGCGGGTCTCGCCGAGGCCCTGCGGGCCGTGCTCGGGGACCGGGTGACGGCGAGCCCGGCGGTGCGCGAGCAGCACGCCAACCAGCTCACCTGGGCGCCGTGCGAGCCGCCGGACCTCGTGGTCTTCCCGCACTCCACCGCGGAGGTGCAGGCCGTCGTGCGCGCCTGTGCCGAGCGCGACGTGCCGATCGTGCCCTACGGCGTCGGCACCTCCCTCGAGGGCCACGTCAACGCGCCGTTCGGCGGCGTCTCGATCGACACGGGGGCGATGAACCGCGTCCGCGCGGTCCATGCCGACGACCTCGACTGCACGGTCGAGGCCGGCGTCACCCGCAGGGCGCTGAACGCGTACCTGCGCGATACCGGCCTGTTCTTCCCCATCGATCCCGGGGCGGACGCCACGATCGGCGGGATGGCGGCGACGCGGGCGTCGGGCACCAACGCCGTGCGCTACGGGACGATGAAGGACGCGGTGCTCGGACTCACCGCGGTGATGCCGAACGGCGACATCGTCACGACCGCCCGGCGGGCGCGCAAGTCGTCGGCCGGCTACGATCTCACCCGGCTCCTCGTCGGCTCGGAGGGCACCCTCGGGATCATCACCGAGGTCACGCTGCGCCTGCACGGCATCCCCGAGGCGATCTCGGCGGGCATCTGCCCGTTCCCCTCGATCAAGGCGGCCTGCGACGCCACGATCCTGACGATCCAGTCCGGCATCCCGGTCGCGCGCATCGAGCTGCTCGACGAGGTGCAGGTGGCGGCCTGCAACCGCTACTCGAAGCTCGCCCTGCCGGAGACCCCGCTGCTCCTCGTCGAGTTCCACGGCACGGACGCGGGCGTGCGCGAGCAGGCCGAGCGGTTCGGCGAGATCGCCGCCGATCTCGGCGGCGGCCCGTTCGACTGGGCGACCGGGGCCGACGAGCGCGCGCGCCTCTGGCAGGCGCGCCACGACGTGTACTGGGCCTCGGTCGCGCTGCGGCCGGGTCCCACGATCAAGAACATGTCGACCGACGTCTGCGTGCCGATCTCGCGGCTCGCGGAATGCGTGGAGGCGACGAAGCGCGACATCGCCGCGACCGGGCTCACGGCGCCGATCGCCGGCCATGTCGGCGACGGCAACTTCCACACCCTGCCGCTCGTCGATGCCGACAGCCCCGAGGAGATGTCCGCGGTGGCCGGCTTCCTCGACCGGCTCGTCGCCCGCGCGCTGGACCTGGGCGGCACCTGCACGGGCGAGCACGGGATCGGCCAGAAGAAGATACGCTTCATGGAAAGCGAGCACGGGCCGGAGGCGCTCGGCCTCATGCGGACCCTGAAGCGCGCGATCGACCCCCGGAACCTCATGAATCCCGGCAAGCTGATTCCCTGACGCGCCCCGCGACCCGGCGCCGCCGTCCGCGTCGCCCGTCGATCCCTCCGATCCCTCCGATCCGGGCCGATCGTCTGCATCGGTGCTGTTCAGGGCCGAGCGATCACGTCGTCCGATCCTCAAAGCTAGGGATCGCGCCGACGCCGCGGGCCGGGTCTCAGATGGCGCCGGCACACCGAGGACGGGCATCCGCGAGAGCGGCGGCCGGCCGCGCGATCCGGTAGCACGCGCGAGATCGCCCTCTAATCCCGAATTCTCGGCCGAAACGGATGAATTATTCTGCTTGCCATACGTTCCTGGCACACAGAATAATGCATGCCGCCGTGCCAATTTCGGAACCCGACATAAGGTTCCGGCGCGGGCAAGGAATTCGTCGGCGTGCACGCCAATCCTATAGCACGCCGCTGAATGTCAGCGCAGGAATGAGGGAGGAAGCTCATGGCCATGCCAAATGCCACGCCGGCTACGGCAGTACCCAGTACAAATCGATGGCTGCAGATCGTGCTCGGCGTGATCTGCATGGTTGCAGCGGCGAACATCCAGTATGCCTGGACGCTGTTCGTCCCCGAGATTCAGAAGACCTTCGGATGGGACCGCGCCGCGATCCAGGTCGCCTTCACGATCTTCGTCGTCGTCCAGACCTGGCTGACCCCGATCGAGGGTTACTTCATCGATAAGTACGGCCCGAGCCGCGTCGTCATGTTCGGCGGTCTGATGACGGGCCTGGCCTGGGTCATCAACTCCTACGCCACCAGCCTGAGCGGCTTCTACCTCGGCTCGGTGGCCGGCGGTATCGGCGTCGGCTGCGTCTACGCCACCTGCGTCAACAACGCGCTCAAGTGGTTCCCGGACAAGCGCGGCCTCGCGGTCGGCCTCACGGCGGGCGGCTACGGCGCCGGCTCGGCGCTCACCATCCTGCCGATCGCCAAGATGATCGACGGCGGCAACTACGCCCAGGCCTTCTTCGTCTTCGGCCTGATCCAGGGCGCCATCATCATCGCCGCCGCCATCGCCATGCGCGCCCCGCGCAAGGATCAGGTGCCGTTCTCCACCAAGGTCCTGCAGTCGCGGCGCGACTACACCCTGGGCGAGGCGCTGCGCACCCCCGTGTTCTACGTGATGCTGCTGATGTTCACCTGCACGGTGACGGGCGGCCTGATGGCCGTGGCCCAGCTCGGCGTGATCGCGCAGGATCTCGGGGTGAAGAACTTCCAGGTCAACCTGTACTTCTTCGCCATGGCCGCGCTGCCCTTCGCGCTGATGCTCGACCGGATCATGAACGGCATCTCGCGCCCCCTCTTCGGGTTCGTCTCGGACCGGATCGGCCGTGAGAAGACGATGTTCATCGCGTTCGCGATGGAGGGTATCGGCATCGTGGCGCTGGGCTACTTCGGCTCCAACCCGTGGGCCTTCGTGATCCTGTCCGGTGTGGTGTTCCTGGCCTGGGGCGAGGTCTACTCGCTGTTCAGCGCCACCGCCGCCGACACCTTCGGCTCGAAGCACATCGGCAAGATCTACGGCGTGCTCTACTGCGCCAAGGGCTTCGCCGCGCTGTTCGTACCGGTGGGCAACCTGATCATGCAGGCGACCGGCACCTGGGCGACCGTCCTCTACACGGTGGCGACCATGGACCTGATCGCCGCCGTCCTGGCGATCGCGGTCCTGCGGCCGATGCTCAAGCAGCACCACGCGGCGAACAACGACGCGGCGGCTCCGGCGATGAAGCTGGCCCACGCCTGAGCGACGGCCCCGGCCGCTCCGCGGCCGGGGCGAAGCCTCCCCGACCCGGCTCCGGAATTCCGGAGCCGGGTCGGCCAGCACCGGGCAGCTGGCCCGCACGGAGACCGTCTCGTCGAGACGCAGGGCGCCGCGGACGATCGCGCATGTTCGGGCGCGCATCGACGATCGGGCGAGGGGCGGCTGTCCTGGCGCCTCGCTCTCACGCGATAGCCCGGCCGCGCTCGGCGCCATTCCAGGACCTGAGGCCAGAATCCATTCTCGCGTTCCCGGAGTTCGACTGTGCTGCAGCCTTCCGAGACCTCTCTGGGTCTAGCCTCGATCGGACAGACCCTGAGTCTGCGTGAACAGGCCTACGACAGCATCAAGCAATCGATCCTGGCGATGGATCTCTACGCCGGATCGGCGCAGATCCGGCTGCACGAACACCAGATCGCGCAGGATCTCGGCATCAGCCGCACGCCGGTCCGCGAAGCCCTGACGCTCCTGGAGCGGGAGGGCTTCGTGTCCACGGTGCCGCGCCGCGGCCTCTTCGTGACGCGCAAGAACAAGCGCGAGATCGTCGAGATGATCACCGTCTGGGCCGCGCTCGAAGGCATGGCGGCCCATGCCGCCGCACGGAACGCCGAGGATGCCGATCTCCGCGCGCTCGGCAGGGCCTTCGAGGCGTTCGATATCGCGACTCTGCCCGACCATCTGAAGGCCTACGACGAGGCCAACCTCGACTTCCATCGGACGATCATCCGTCTCGGCGGCTGCGGGTTGATGGTCGAGATGACGACCAACCTGTTCATCCACATGCGGGCGATCCGGTCGGCCTTCCTCCATCGGGCCGGGAGGCTCGAGGACTCGATGCGCGAGCATGCCGCCATCATCGCTGCCTTGCAGGCACGCGACGCGGATCGGGCCGCGATCCTCGTCCGCGATCACGCGCTCGGGCTGATCGCGCATGTCGAGGCGCACTGGGTTTGGCCAGAGGGGTGAGAGGCACCTCTGACGGAGGACCACCGATGCTACCGTCCGTTCAGACGACCGATCTGCTCGGCCTCGGCTTCCTGATCATCGGGCTCGCCGCAGCTGGGATCGCCAGCGCGAGCCGGTCCGCGCGTTTCGCAGAGGAGCCGCGCGAGGAGCTCGCGGGCGGGGCTCTGCTGGTGGCGATCCTCGGCCTCGCCTTCGTGCTCGCCGAGTGAGCGGGCGCGGCGCGTCGTGAGCGCCGGACCTCCCGGGAGCCCGTCGCGCGCTACGGGGTCGCCTGCCCCGCGCGTGCGTTCCACTTCTCGAACTTCCCGAGCGCGCCCCACGCCGTCAGCCCGATGAAGATCGGCATCGTGTAGGGGCTCAGCCCGAAGGCGGGCGTGAGCTGTGCGAGCACCTGCCCGAGACCGGTGTTGAGCGGCACCTGGGACAGGATCTGCGTGGCGACGGCGCCGATGATGCCGATCGCCGACTTCTTGCCGGAGAGCAGCTGCCCGATCGTCTGCCCGAGCGCGCCGTTGACCGGCCCGAGGACCGCGCCGTCGGGACGCGCCGCGGGCGGGCCGGGCAAGATCGGTGCGGTCGGGAGGCGCGCACCGTCGATCTGTCGGCGCAGGGCCTGGAGGAACTCGTCGAGCCGCGCCGCGACGTCGGCGGGCGGCGCGGCCGGCGCGATCACCACCGGGGGCATCGAGGCAGGTTGCATCGGGGCGGGCTGCATCGGGGTGGCCGCCCGCGCGGCGAGCTGTCGCTCCAGGTCCTGGATCCGCGTCAGCACCGCGTGGTCCGGCGCCGCCGGCCGCAGCGCCTCCTGGATGGCGGCGATCGTGCGCGCGTCCGCGAGGCCGGTATCGTCCAGACCGCACCGCGCCTGGAACGTCGCGACGGCCGTCATGGTCCGCGGCCCGTTCCGGCCGTCCTCGACGAGGGGCGGCGTCGCGCCGAGGCGATTGAGCGATTGCTGGACCCAGAGCGTGCTGTCGGCGAGTTCGTCGTCGGGCTCGCGGGACACGGCCGCCTCGACGGCCCGCGGCGCCGCGAGCGCGACCGTCGCGTCGAGGTCGATGAGGCTCCGCAGGATCACCGCGGTGCCGATCTGCGTGTCGACCACGTTCGGGTCGAACACGTGGTCGCGCACGAACTTGCCGCCGCGCGCGCCCGGCGGCCCGTAGGCCGTCGATCCGCCCCAGAGATACGGCGAGTTCACGCCCCGGCCGTGGTAGCCGTAACCGTTGAAGCCCTCGAGCCGGTAGAGGGCCCGCGCGACGCTCCAG
Organism: Methylobacterium sp. UNC300MFChir4.1; assembly: GCF_900110155.1. Taxonomy (NCBI): domain Bacteria; kingdom Pseudomonadati; phylum Pseudomonadota; class Alphaproteobacteria; order Hyphomicrobiales; family Methylobacteriaceae; genus Methylobacterium; species Methylobacterium sp. UNC300MFChir4.1. The sequence continues at coordinate 61,699 of NZ_FOCS01000021.1, forward strand.
TCGCCGAGCCCGACCAGGCCCTGGAGGCGCAGCGCGTCGACTGCCCCTTCGACGAAGGCCTGCGGCCCCGTGAACGGCCCGCGCCCCTTCGGGACGATCGTGGTGCGCCGTCCGAGTCTCTGTCCGTTGCCGAGATACGTGTCGAAATCGAAGGTCGATTCCCGGTAGTGGCAGAGCCCGATGAACCACCAGGGCACGCCGGTGCGCGCCTCGATCTCCTGGTAGCGCGGCTTGCCGGCGGCGAGCTGCTGCGCGAGCTTGCGCACGGTCGCGAGCTTCTCCGGCCGGATCTGGAGCGACGCCCAGGTCCGCTCGTAGCCGTCCTGAAAATCCTGGAAGGATGCCATGTCGATGCTCCGGGCTCTGCGGTGACGAAGCCTTGATGGGACCGGCGGCACCCGCGCGCGGCCGGGCGCCGATCGGGCGGGGCTCCGGGCGACGCCCCGGATCCGGGCGCGCGCGGTCGCGCGCCGCCCGGGCTCGCGACGGAGGGACCGGGCGCGGTGTCGGCGACGTCCCGCGCGCGCCGGGCTAACCGGGCCCGGCGGCCCCCGCCGGCCGGCCGGCGCAGGAGATCCGGAACGCGGTCGGGAACGGCGTGCCCCCGTCCTCGACCGCGCCCTCTGCCCGCACGGCGTCGCGCAGGAGGATGCGGCGAACGATCTCCGGGACCATCGCGCCCGCCACGTAGCGGCCGAGGCACTCGTGATGGCCCCGGCCGAAATGGAGATAGGTCTGCTCCGGGCGGGCCGGGTCGAAGCGGTCGGGGTCGGGCACGCCGGTCGCGTCGAACATCGCCGACAGGCTGAGGGGCAGGACGACCCGGCCCTTGGCGATCCGGCTCTCGGCCGGGCTGCCCCGGCCGAGCAAGTGGTCGGTCTCCGCCTGGCGGAACATGAAGGCGACGATCGGCGCGAAGCGCAGCGCCTCCCACACGTAGCCGTCGAAGGCGGCGGGTCCGGTCCGGGCGGCCGCGCGGGCCGCCGCGAGGATCTGCGGCCGGCCGAGGAGCTCCGCGAGGGCGTGCACCACCGCCTCCGACGTGGTCTCGATGGCCCCGATCAGCAGACCGCCGACGTTGATGACGACGCGGTCCATGCCGAAGCCGGTCGCCGCCGGCAGGTGCAGCCGGAGCAGCCGGGTGAGGACGTCGTCGGGCAGGTCGGCGCCGGCCTCGATCGCCGCGACGCGCGCCGGGATGATCCTGGCGAAGGCCGCCCGCATCTCCTGGCGCGCCAGATCCGCCGCCGCGTGGATCGCGTCGGCGTCCGGGCGCTCGTCGAAGGGGAGGTTGTTGAACTGGTCGAACTGGTTCGCGTACGACCAGCGCAGCAGGTCGGCATCGGGCGCCGCGAACCCGAAGAAGCGCTGCACGATCCGCAGCGGGACGCGGCGCGAGACCGACGCCACGACGTCGATGGATCCGCCGCCCTGGTCGAGACCCGCGTCGAGGGCCGCGTCGGTCTCGGCGCCCGCCAGATCGCGGATCGCCGGGAGGTCGCGCCAGGACAGCACGGCGCGCATGACCGCCTTGTCGCGGTAATTCACCTCCGTGCCGTCGAGCGCCAGCATGAACTCGCCCATCTTGGGCTTGTAGAGCGCGACGGAGAAGACCTGCGGCAGGGACAGGATCTCCTCGACCTCGGCGCGGCCGGCGACGAGGATGGCCGCGCCGCAATCCAGGGCGGTCCGCCGCGCGCGCAGCTGCGCGAAGAAGGGCCGCGGCGCCCGGGCGATCCAGTCCCGGGCGCGCTGCCAGCGCTCCGCCACCGGCAGGGCCTCCAGGAAGGCGAGGCAGGGCGTCTCGGGAGCGGCGGCGCGCATGCACGACCTCCTGTGGCGTTCGCGGAGCGGCGCGGGCCGTCCGGCCCGACGCCCGGTGGTCAGTTGAGCGAGACGTCCAGCCCCTCGCGCAGGCGCGCCACGAGCTCGCCCTGCCGGTGCGTCTCGGTCTTGGCGAACAGGGCGCGCAGCTGGGTGCGGGCGGTCGAGATCGCGATGCCGCGGTCCTGGGCGTGGTCGTCGAGGGACCGTCCCGAAGCGACCGCGTTGGCGAGGATCGACTCGGCGACGGTCAGCCCGAACAGCTTCTGCAGCCGCGCGGCGTTGCTCCCCTGGACCTTCGGGGTCCCGGTCCGGATCACGATCGCCAGCTCGGCCCGCACCTTCGACCCGGTGCCCGCCGGCCGCTTCGACAGCGGGTGCAGCGACACCCGGTAGGGCATGCCGCTCTCGCCGCAGGTCACGGTGATGTGGTCGGCCTGCGTGATCGCGACGTCGCCGCTCGCGGCCGCGAGCGCCTCGCCGGCCGCGCGGGCGATCCGCCGCCCGGTCTGGCTGTCCTTGAGGACGAGGCTGCCCTTCACGAAGGACAGGCCGGTCCGGGACCGCGCCAGCGCCTCGGCGGCGCGGTTGGCGTGCGCGACGCGCAGGTCGGAATCCGTGAGGATCACGGCGGCGTCGAGCAGGTCCAGGGCGGAGGCGAGATCGGACGTGCGCTCAGAGGCCTGCCGCATCAATGCGTACAGCTCGAAGGCCCGGCGCAGGTGCGGGACGAGCATCGCCAGGCGCCGGACCTCGTCGGACCGGAAGGGGCCGCCCTCCTCGCCCCGCATCGCCGCGAGCGTCGCCATGACGTCGGCTTCCTTGGCGAAGTAGGTGACGAGGCTGTGCTCGATCTCGAAGGGCTGCACGACCTCCTTGAACAGGGCGGACTCGCGGAACTGCACCGCGTCGACCCCCTCCTCGGCGCGGATGACCTTGCCCTGGTTCGACAGGATGTAGGGGAGACGCGGATCCTCGGTGGCGTGCCGGTAGAGGAACTCGCGGTACCGCGACCGCTCGAAGCCGGACACCGCCCAGAGCGGCTTGCGGTTCCCGTCGAGGCTGAACACGGCGAGCTGGCCGACCCGGCCGCCGACGAAATCGGTCAGATCCTCCAGGAGCGCCGACCACTCCTCCGGCTGGCCGACGCGGTCGTAGATCGACCCCACCAGAACCGAATACGCCTCGAGATCCTGCATGGCCACGCTCCGCGCTGAGTGCGAGTCTTGAGTGTTGTCAGATCTCCAGCCATCCGGTCGGACCGACAGGTGCCGAAATCGGTTGTTCCATTACAGATGCAATCGAACGACAAATCAATACTGATAAGATAGAAATCGAAACCGCGGAGCGCGCCTACAGGGTTCGCAGATACTCCAGGAGCTGCCGGCGCTGCGCGTCGTCGAGCTGCTCGGTCCCGTAGGCCGGCCCCTCGTGGCCGGTATTGGTATTGCCCGGCAGCGCGGTGTCGAACAGGAACGGCCCGACATCGGACCGGAACCCGATCCGGTCCTCGTCCAGCTCCCGGCTGCCGACCCGGAACGTCCTGGATCGCCGGCCGGACGGTAGCAGGAGTTCGTACAGGTTCGGCACCGAGCCGTTGTGCAGGTATGGGCCCGTCGCCCAGATGCCGTTGAGGGGCCGCGCCTTGTAGACCATGAGGTCGCGGTCTCTCCGCGCGCCGACGAACGCGGCGACGAGGCCCTTGCCGCCGGCGGTCGAGACGTCGTCGAGCATCGCGTTGCGGGCCTCGAGGGCGGCGGTGCCGCGCTTGAGCAGCCGGTCGAGGATGACGGCCTGGTCCGCCCCGACGCCCGCCGGGGCCGGTCCACGGTCGAGGGGCGCCAGGATCGCGCCGGCGACGAGCGTGGCCACGAGTTCGAGGCTGCTCGTCTCGGCGGCCAGCGGCGGCGTCGTCGCCAGGAACGGCATCCGGATCCCTTCGAGGATCCCGGTCCGCGCGCGCCGGGACACAGCGTTCGTCGCCATCTTCGGGTCGGTCCCGATCTCCGCCAGCGGCGTCAGGGTCACCGTCAGCGTGCGGTTCGCGCCGGTCGGGGCGATCGCGTGGCAGGACAGGCAGTACCGGTCGTAGTGGATCTTGCCGGCCGCGGCGTCCCGGGCCTGCGCCTCGGTGCGCGGCGCGATCCGGTCGGGCCAGGCCGGCGCCGTGAGGGCGCCCAGCTGGTTCTCGATCCGCAGGAGGTTGACCCGGTCCGCCGAGGTCTCGAACCAGAGCGGCGGCAGGGTCGGCTCCCGGATGTCGGTGCGGGCGAAGACCCCCAGCACCTCGCCGACGTTCCGGCCCAGGCGCTCGACGGCGAGCCCGTTCGCGGCGGAGCCGTTCCACTGCACCCGGTCGTGCCACGACGTATCCCACAGGAACGGGTAGCTGACGGGCGCGTCGGGCGGGGCGATGTTGTGCGGGTCGCGCAGATCGATGCCCGTTGCACGGTTGAAGATCATGCCGAACGCGTCCAGGCGTGCCGGCCCCCAGGGCACCGCGGTCCGGCTCGACGCGACGTAACGGGAGAAGTCCTCGGCCAGCCGCGTCAGGCTGGCCCGCAGGCGGCGGCGGTCGGGCTCGGACGGGCCCGTCCCCGGCGCCGACAATTCCGCCGGGATGACGCGGCGGGCGAAGCGCTCGAAGCGCGCCGGGTCGTCGCGCGTCCGCGCGAGGGCGCGGCCGAGTTCCTCGATGAAGGCGAACATGTCGGCATCGGCCGGACCGCCGTCGATCAGGATCGACCGACCGCGCAGGTCGACCCGGTTCACGTGGCAGGCGGCGCAGGTCATGCCGATCCACTCGCCGCGATCGTCGACGTCCTTCACGAACCCGATGGGGAGCCCGCTGCGGTCCGATCCGCGCGTCCCGTCGTACGGGTTCGGCAGGTAGCCGAAGCGCGCGAGCCCGTCCGCGACGAAGAGCGTGTCGTCGTCCGGGCGCTCCAGGGACATGAACCAGGCATACGGCATGATCTGCGAGCCCTGGCTCGCCCGGTAGAACCACGCGCGCTCCTGCGGCGTCCAGGATTGCTCGAGAAAGTGCGGGGTGCCGTCCGGCCTGTCGCTCGGCCCGTCTGCCGGCCTGTCACCCGGCCTGTCTGCCGGTCCTCGGTCGGCGGCGCGCGATCCGGCCTGCGCCGGGAGCAGGATCGCCGCGGTGAGCGCGACGACGCGGGCGGCGTGGCGGGCAGTCTGGCGGGCGGCCTGGGAGCGGGTCACGATCGCACCTGGGACATGGCGGGAACCCTGCCTTCGCGAAGCGTCTCGCCGATTTCAATAAACGCCGATCCCCATGCGCGCGTCATTCGAATGGATGATGTTCGAATACAGTTTTTCTGTGAGGGTCGGCGCGCCGGTAGTTTCGGGCTTCGGTGGTGCAGCGCCCCTGCTCGGCCGCAATGCTGATTCGGGTAACCTGTTCTCCCGACCGTTGTTCTCGATATCGTTTATACAGCGGTTACTGATCCCGTAAAATTTTATCGTCACTTGTTTCGACATCGGGCGGGGAGATGTTCGAGAGGTCACCGATCAGGACGGCCGGGGCGCGGTCGCTGGCGTGCACCGGCGGCTGAACCCCGCACAGTCCGGCGCAGTCTGGCACAGCGCGGGCGATAGCGGGCGATAGGAGGAGCGATGAGCGCCAGTGTCGCGGACATCCAGGCGGATGCCTCTCCCCACCATCTGCCCGCCCTGACGACGGGCCGGGACGCGTGGTTCCTCGACACCGAGCAGGCGCTCGCGGAGGAGATGGATCATTTCTGCGGGCCGCCGGAGCCCGGCGATCGCGCGCCCTGGCAGGCGCGGGCCGACCAGGCCCGGCTCGCCGCCCTGTGCCTGTCCGGCGGCGGGATCCGCAGCGCCACCTTCTGCCTCGGCGCCCTGCAGGCCCTGGCCAGCCGGCGGATGCTCGGCGAATTCCACTACCTGTCGACGGTATCGGGGGGCGGTTTCGCCGGCGGCTGGTTGCAGACGTTCATCCGTCAGTGCGGCAGCATCGCCGAGGCCGAGCGCCAGCTCGGCGGCTCGGGCAACGAGATCTTCGCCAAGCTGCGGCGCTACACGAACTACCTGACCCCGGAGGTCGGGATCCTGTCGCGCGACACCTGGGCCGGCATCGTTCTCTACATCCGGAACACGATCCTCAACTGGTTGATCATCTTCCCGCTGCTGCTGTTCGTCCCCCTCGCGCTGCTCGCCTACCGGACGGCGCTCGAGGCTGCGAGCGGCAGCACGCTGTGGCTGCCCCTGGTGCTCGGCAGCGCGGCGCTGTTCGTCGCGACGTTCAGCGCCTGCACCCTCCTGCCGAGCCATCGGCCGCGGACGGGCGGCGTCACGGCGTACGCGTCCCCGGCGCGGATCGCGGCCTGCATCATCGCGCCGACCTGCGTCTGGGCCCTCGCGCTGCCGTTCACGCTCCGCGCGCTGTTCGAGCAGCCGCTGCCGGTCTCGGGCCTCTCCCTGTGCCGCCTGGGCCTCGCCTACTTCGCCGTGCAGGTCGCGGCCTATCTCAGCGGCCTGATCTGGCAGACCTCGAAGGGCCATCCGGGCCTCTGGCTGTACGAGCGGAATCTCGGTCCCTGGCTCGCCAGCAGCCTCGTCTCGGCCGGGCTGATCTGCGTCTGCGCCGACGCGTCCATCGGCTGGCTGGTCGGTGGCTCCGCTGCCGGCTTCGACGCCGCGAAGGCCGAGGTCTCTCAGATCCTGACGGTCGCGGCCCCGCCGGCGCTGATCGTCATCCACCTTCTCCAGAGCGTCATCTTCATCGGGTTCCGGAAGAGCGCCGAGTGCGCCGACCTCGACCGCGAGTGGGTCGCGCGGGTCGACGGCCAGCTCCTGCTGGCCGCGATGGGCTGGACAGGCCTGTGCCTGTGCTGCCTCGTCCTGTCCGCCGACGCCCTCGGCCGCCAGGACGCGCAGATCCCCGCCCTGTTCGGCGCGCTCGGCGCCCTCGCCACCGGCCCGGCCGCCGCCTTCCTGGGCAAGCAGGTCTTCGTCCGCGCGCAGTCCCTGGCCGCCAAGGGACGCATGGACGACCTCGTGATGATCGGCCTCAGCGCGATGGCGGCGGTCTTCGGGATCAGCCTGTTCGCCCTGATGGGCTGGTGCCTCGGCCGCTTCCTCGGCCAGGCGCACGATTGGTGGGGCAACTGCCTGCTGCCGCGCCGGGCGCTCGGCGGCGCGGACGCCGGCGCGGATGCCGGCTCCGTCTGCGGCATCAACCCCTACGGCATGATCGTGATCCTGGACGTCGCGGTGGCGGCAATCCTGGCCGGGGCCGTCTGGCTGTTCGGCCGCGTCAACGTCAACCGCTTCTCCATGCACGGCGTCTACCGCAACCGCCTGACCCGGGGCTTCCTCGGCTCGGCGCGGACGCGGCGCGACGCCGATCCGTTCACGGACTTCGACGAGGAGGACAGCCCGCGCATCGCCGATCTCGGGACCGAGAAGCGGCTCCTGCCCGTCGTCAACATGACGCTCAACCTGACGGATCTCCTCCACACCGAGTGGGCGGAGCGGAAGGCCGCCTCGTTCACCGCGACACCCTTCGCCTGCGGCTCGGCGATCCTCGACCGCGCCGACAGGGCGCGCGACCGGCCCGGCACCGTCGGCCCGCGCGGGGCCTACATCCGCACGTCGCAATATGCCGGGATGGAGACCCCGGGCGACCGTGTCAGCGCGGGCCGAGGGCCGCTGCTGGGCGGTCTGCTGACGATCTCCGGGGCGGCGGTCAGCCCGAACTGGGGCTATCACTCGTCGCGCCTGATCGCGTTCCTGATGACCCTGTTCAACGTCCGGCTCGGCGCCTGGCTGCCCAACCCCGCGGTGGCGCGCCGGGACGACCTCAAGCTCGCCAAGCCGAGGAACTCTGTGCTCGCGCTCCTGAGCGAGCTCGGCGGCCGCAGCACCGATGTCCGGCAGGCGATCTACCTCTCGGATGGCGGTCATTTCGACAATCTCGGCGTCTACGAGATGCTGCGGCGGCGCTGCGCGCGGATCGTGGTGATCGACGCGGGCCAGGACGAACGCTGCACGTTCTTCGACCTCGGCAACGTGATCCGGAAGGCCGAGGTGGACGGGCTGGCGAAGGTCCAGATGGGCGAGATGCGCATTCTCCCCCGCGCGACGATCGAGCGCGAGGGCAAGCGTGCCGGTGCGCTGGGCTACGCGCGGGGTACGATCGCGTATCCGGGGGCCCGCGACGCGGCCTCGCTGATCTACATCAAGCCGAGCTTCCTCGACGACATCCCCGCCGAAGTCCGCGCCTACGGCGCCACCAGCCCGGCCTTCCCGCACGAGAGCACGGCCAACCAGTGGTTCTCGGAGAGCCAGTTCGAGAGCTATCGCGCCCTGGGCTACTACCAGGTCAGCAAGATGTTCGGCTCGCAGCTCACGACCTTGTCGGACTGGTCCGTGTATCTCGACAGCGAGATCGGGCGCCGGACCGCGGATTCCTAGCGCGGGCGACGCCGGACGCGCGCACCTCCCGATCACGGTCGCTCGGCCGAACGCTGCGGCCGCGCGGACGCGCAGGTCCGGGACGACCGGCGCCGGGGTGGGGTGTCCGTCGCGCCGGCCGCGCCCCTGCGGCGGCGCGTCGTAGCAGAGCGGAAGATCAGTTCCTTCCGGGGCGGTCAAAGCGCAGGAAAGCCGATGCCGATCCGGCCGCGCTCAGGATCTCGGCACGTCGTTCAAGGCATCGCGGCTCGACCAGAGCGCCCCCTGTCCGCGGCATCCCGAGCGCCGCCCGGCCGGCGGGGCGGGGAAGTCCTTCGAACCCGCGCGCGGTCTGTGTCGAGCCGGCCACCGTCTGCCACGAGACCGAGCGGCCGAAGCTGATCGGGGCCGGGATTATTTCGTGCGCAAGCCAGATCGGTGAAGCGAGGGACGTGGAAACTCTATTGCGCGGCCCGATCAGGGCATCGATTGAGAAATCTACGTAAACTTGCGCGCTGCAGAGGTGCGGAATCGATCAAATGATGGATGCGTTAATTGAAAGTAGCTGCTAGGACACGTCGTGATGTCGTGCGGAGGAGCGGATGCGCTACCGGGCCGTAAGTGTCTTGGATGTGTCGGCGATGGCTTCGGAAGAGAACCCGACGGACGAGACCCTCATGCTCCGCGAGCACATCCGCCGTATCCTGCGCAAGCTCTCCCGCGCGCGGGCCGAGCTTCAGTACAGCTGAACGGCGCGGGGCATGCCGGCATCGGTGCGGATCGCCGCCCCCGCACCGTCGCGATGCGCGGCGTCGCGCGCCGGTCCGAGCCTCCGCGGTCTCACGAGGTGACGTCGGTGTCGTGGCGGCTCGGCGCGGGTTCGACGTCACGACAGGACGGGGTGTAGGCGCACCAGCCGCACTGCCCGAGGTCGGCAGCCCGGGGCGCGTTCCACTGCGAGCACAGCGGGCAGACCTTCAGCACCAGCTTGGCGCCGTGCGCGAAGGCCAGACCGCGGCCGCGAAACGTGACTCTACCCTGGGGGAGATCAGTGGACATCGTCGCCCTGACTGTAACACAGGTTAGTCACTGGAACCTGTCCAATCTGTCCGATTCCGTCAACTCCGGGCCGGCCTGACGGGTATTCGGGGCCGAGCCGCATGTCCGATTCCGCCGGTCCTGACTGAGATCCTGACTGAGATCCTGGCTCAGATCCTGGCCGATCCTCTCCATCCGCCGGGCCCGAGTTCAGGCGATCACGGCCTCTCCCGTCCGGACCGTGAGTTCGCCGACGCGGCGCGCGTCCCTGACCGGGCGCGGGTGCGGTGGCGGGTGCCGTTCGCGGGGGCCGCATCGAACGAACGCCCGTCGGGCGCGTTTATAGCCATGCTTGCGCGATCCCCGAACAGACCGTCCGACGTCAGAGCACGCGACACCGCCAACCGGTTCGAGGCGGCCGACGTCGCCCTCGGCGTCGGGCTGGCACGCGCGAAAGACCACCCCGTCGTTCGAACGGTGGGGACGGCGAGCGAGATCGGGAGCTGGCAGTCCCTGCTCTCGCTGTCTGCCGGCACCCTCGTCCTGGGGCTCATGGTGCGCGATCGCCGGATGGCAGAAGCGGGGCGGCACATGCTGCAAGCCGGTCTCCTGGCCGGTGTCGTCAAGACGAGCTTGAAGCGGGCGGTGCATCGGACGCGGCCGAACGTCCTGATGGATGAGGGGGTCTACGTGCGGGGATGGCCGGGAACGGGCATCGGTCCGTGGCAATCCTTCCCCTCGGGTCATTCCGCCCTGAGCACCGCCGTCGCGCGCGCCGCCGCGCGCGCCTATCCGGAGATCAGGGGACCGTCCTACGCCGCCGCGGCCGGCGTCGTCACCGCGCAGGTTCTCCGCGGGGCGCACTTCCCCGCCGACGTGCTGGCGGGTGCCGTCATCGGCATCGCCGCGGAGTTCGCCGTCGACCGCCTGACACGCGACCGGCGAAGGTCGCCGCGCTGACGGCGCCGGGATCCTCAGGCCGCGCCTCTCCGCACGGACCGCGCCGAGGCGATGCGCTTCACGTCACAGCCGACGAGATCGAGATCCGCGAGGTCGCGCTCGCTGAACGACGCGAGTTCGCTCCGCGCGCGACGGCAGTCGAGCCATCGCCTGATGAGGGAGAACGGAGCCGTCATCTGATCCTCCTGGCCTGCGGAGGCTGACATGCCCTGTGCGCCGCTCCGCGACCGTGACGAAGGTCACGGACGCCCGGACGCCTGGCCCGCCGCATGGGCGGGAAGGTGGGAGCCCCCCGGCCGCACACGCCGCGTTGCCGGGGCGTCCCAGGTGGAGACGGCGCCGGCGTCGGCTCATCGGCCGCGAGGGGCGCATCGCCGAGGCTGGCGTCGCGTTCCTCGAGGACCGGGCTTCCGGCCTCGAAGATCCGCGGGATGGACCACCGCGCGTTGTGGCCCGCCGGCGCGCGCCCTTGAACGGCGCCGCGCCAATCGATAGGTTGCTATCAATATCGGTGCGGGGCCGCCCGATGCGCGTCACCACGATCCGCCGGGAGGCTTGAGATGGCAGCCAAGACCCTGCGGCAGCTCCGTCTGGCCTACACCCACACGCTGCTGCTCTCCGGACGGCAGTGGCGGCGCCTGGCCAACGCGGCGACCGAGGCCCACGGCATCTCGGAGGCCAAGGCCCTGCCGCTGGTGCTGATCGCCCGCATGGGCGGCGAGCCGCGCCAGACCACCCTGGCGGACGCGATCGGCATCGAGGGGCCGTCGCTGGTGCGGCTCCTGGATCAACTGGAGAAGGCGGACCTCGTCGCGCGCCGGGAGGACCCCACCGACCGCCGCGCGAAGGTGCTGACCCTGACGCCCGCGGGACAGGCGGTCGTCGCGCGGATCGAGGCGGATCTCGAGCGCCTCAGGGAGACGGTGTTCGCGACCGTGAGCGCCGCGGACCTGGAGGCCGGCCTGCGGGTGTTCCAGGCCCTGCAGGATCATCTCCGCGGCGAGGCCGGGCTCGACGGGGCGGAGGCCGGGGCGCGTCGCGGCGAGGCCGCGGAATGACGCTCCCCGGCTGGCGCGACTGGGCCTTCGCGCTCAAGACCTTCGGTGCCGGCATGCTGGCCCTGTTCCTGGCGTTCTGGATCGATCTGCCGAACCCCTACTGGGCGCTCGGCACCGTCTACATCACCAGCCAGGTGCTGGCCGGCGCCACCCGCTCCAAGGCGCTCTACCGGGTGCTCGGCACCCTGCTCGGGGCCGTGGTCACGGTCGCCCTCGTGCCGAACCTCGTGAACGCGCCGGAACTCCTGACGCTCGCCATCGCGACCTGGGTCGCGACGTGCCTGTACTTCTCCCTCCTCGACCGGACCCCGCGCAGCTACCTGATGATGCTCGGCGGCTACACGGCGGCGCTGATCGGCTTCCCGGCCGTGGGCGATCCCGGGACGATGTTCGATGTCGCGGTGGCCCGGGCCGAGGAGATCACCCTCGGCATCCTCTGCGCCAGCCTCGTGAACACGATCGTGCTGCCGCAATCGGTGGCGCCGGTGATCTCCGGCCGGCTCGACCTCTGGCTGCGCGACGCGCGGGGCTGGGTCATCGACGTCCTCGGCCGCACCCGCGCGACGACGGACACGCAGGCCACCCGGCTGAAGCTGGCCTCGGACGCGGTCGCGTTCGATGCCCTGGCGACGCCGCTGCGCTACGACATGACCGGCGCGGAACGCTCGGCGGATGCCATGGCGACCCTGCGCCAGCACATGCTCATGTTCCTGCCCATCGCCTCGGCGGTCTCGGACCGCATCGAGACGCTGGAGCGGGCGAGCGCGCTGCCGCAGCGCCTGCGCACCCTCCTCGACGCCATGGCCGCCTGGCTCGCCTCCGGAACCACCGAACAGGCTGAGGCCGACCGCCTGAAGGCCGACGCGGACGCCCTCGAACCCGGGCTCGGGGAGCGGCCGTCCTGGGACGCCCTCGTGCTGGCGAGCCTCCTGGCGCGGCTGCGCGACTTCATCGACCTGCGCCAGGACGCCCGGATCCTGCAGCGGCACATCGCGGACGGGACGCCGGTCACCGAGGACCTGACCTTCCGGTACACCGCGGCGGCGCGCACGATCCGCCACCGCGACCACGGCATGGCGCTGCTGTCGGCCCTGGGCGTGTTCCTGACCATCCTGGTCACCTGCGCGATCTGGATCGCGACCGGATGGCCGCACGGCTCGGCCGCCCCGATGATGGCCGCGGTCGGCTGCTGCTTCTTCGCCGCCCAGGACGATCCCGCCCCGTTCATCGTCAGCTTCGCCAACTCGGCCATCGTCGGCGCCCTGGGGGCGGGCGCCTACCTGTTCGCGGTCCTGCCGCTGGCCACCACCTTCGAGATGCTCGCCCTGGCGCTGTCGCCGGCCCTCCTGGCCTGCGGGGTGTTCATGGCCCAGCCGAGGACCGCGCCCCTGGCGATGGGCGCGGCGGTCAACGGCTCGGCCATGATCGCCCTCCAGGGCAGCTACACGGGGGACTTCGCGGCCTTCACCAACGCCTCCGTCGCGGTCATCGTCGGCATGTGGGTCGCGGCCATCGTCACGCGCCTCGTCCGCTCGGTCGGCGCCGGCTGGTCGGCGCGGCGCCTGCGGGCCGTCAACCGCCGCAGCCTCGCCCGCGCCGCCGGGCGCCAGGGCGCGCAGAACGGTCTCGAACTCGCCGCGCTGATGCTCGATCGGGTCGGCCTGATCGCGCCGCGGCTGGCCGCCCTGCCGTCCGACGACGCGGAATGGACCGCCGACCTCCTTGCCGAGGTCCGGGTCGGCATCAACGTCGTGGAACTGCGGCGCGACCGACGGCAGCTCTCGGAGCCGGCCCGGGCGGCGGTCGAGGCACTCCTCGTCGCGCTGTCGCGGCACTTCGCGGCCGAGCCGGGAAAGCCCGCCCCCGGCCTGCTCGATGCCGTCGACGGGGCCCTCGACGCCGTCTCCCGCGACGCGCGGCGGGCGGCCGGCCGGGCCGCGCTGATGGGTCTCGTCGGCGTCCGGCGCGGCCTGTTCCCGGACGCGCCGCCCTACCGGTCGACGCTGCCCACCACCACGCATCCGGAGCTCGCGGCATGACGGGTGAACTCGACCTGTACGGCGTGTTCGTGCCGAGCCTCGCGGCCTGGATGCTGATCGCCTTCGCCCTGAGCCTGCTCGTGCGGCGGCTGCTGGCCCGGACCGGGTTCTACCGCATGGTCTGGCACCGGCCCCTGTTCGACCTCGCCCTCTACGTCGTGCTCCTCGGCCTCGTCGTCTCGGTCGCGGTCCCTCTCACCTCCTGACCGGCGGGCTCGTCCGGCCGCCCGGTCTCGCCCTGCCCACACCTTCCGGATCCCTCCATGCCCCGGCTTCTCGCCCTCTCGTTCCGCCTCCTCGTCACCCTCGGGACGGTCGCCGCCGCGATCGTCGTTGGGCTGGCGCTGTGGGACTACTACATGGAGGCGCCGTGGACCCGCGACGGGCGCGTGCGCGCCGACGTGGTGCAGGTGGCCCCCGACGTCTCCGGCCTCGTCACCGAGGTGCTGGTGGCGGACAACCAGGTGGTGAAGCGGGGCGACGTGCTGTTCCGCATCGATCCCGAGCGCTTCGATCTCGCCCTGCGCCAGGCGGAGGCGGTGGTCGAGGGCAAGCAGGCGACCGCCGAGCGGGCCGCCGCCGACTACGTCCGCTATCAGAAGCTCAGCGACGCCGCCGCGTCCCAGCAGAGGGTCGAGGCCGCCCGGGCGACCGACCTGGAGGCCAGGGCGGCGTACGGGCAGGCGGTGGCCGACCGTGACCTCGCCAAGCTCAACCTCGAACGCTCCGCGGTGAAGGCCGCGGTCAACGGGCGCATCACCAACATGGAGCTGCGTCCCGGCACCTACGTGTCCACCGGGCGGGGCGTGATGGCGCTCATCGACAGCGACACGCTGCGCGTCGAGGGCTATTTCGAGGAGACGAAGCTCCCGCGCATCCATGTCGGCGACAAGGCCAGCGTCCGCCTGATGGGCGAGACGTCGACGCTGAACGGCCGCGTTGAGAGCTTCGCGGGCGGCATCGAGGACCGCGAGCGCACGGCGGGCTCGAACCTGCTGGCCAGCGTCAACCCGACCTTCGCCTGGGTCCGGCTGGCCCAGCGCATCCCGGTGCGGATCAAGCTGGACGACGTTCCCGACGAGACCCGCCTGGTCGCGGGCCGCACGGCGACGGTCGCGGTCGCGTCCGAGGGCGGGACCCCGCATTTCAGCCTGTTCGGATCCTGGCGCGGGGCGCCGGAGCCCGCCGCCCGGGAGACGAGAAGCCGCTGAGGACCGGCCGGCGATCCCACCTGCCGGACGGACAGAGATCGGGAGACGAACCATGGCGACACCCGCTTCGAGCCGGCCCCAGGCCGGGCCGGACCGCGTCCTGGCCGAGGCGCCGTACCGGATCGGTGCGGTGACCCTGGCCGTGCGCGACCTCGACGCGCTCACGCGGTTCTACCGGGACATCATCGGGCTCGGCATCCTCTCGGAGACCGAGAGTGCCGTGCAGCTCGGGACGGGCGACGCGACGCGCCTCGTCCTGCGCCGTGACCCGAACGCGCGGTCACGGGACCCGCGCGAGGCCGGCCTGTTCCACACGGCGTTCCTGCTGCCTGACCGAAGCGACCTCGGTGCCTGGCTCCTGCACGCGGAGAGGCACGGCATCGCGCTCACGGGCGGCGCCGACCACCTCGTGAGCGAGGCCGTCTACCTCGACGATCCGGAAGGCAACGGCATCGAGATCTACGTCGATCGCCCGGCATCGGCGTGGCCGCGTGCGTCGGACGGTTCGGTCGTGATGCGCAACGAACGGCTCGATCAGGCCGGAATCGTCGGTGCCGCGACACGTCCCTGGTCGGCGATGCCGGCCGCCGCCTGCGTCGGGCACGTCCATCTCCAAGTGGGCGACCTCGGAGCGGCAGAGCGCTTCTACGCGAACCTGCTCGGCTTCGACGTGATGTGCCGCTATCCGGGGGCCCTGTTCCTCGGCTCCGGCGGCTACCACCATCAGCTGGCCGGCAACGTCTGGAACAGCCGCGGTGCGGCCGTCAGATCCGAGGGGCGGACGGGCCTCGCCGAGGTGCTGCTGCTGGTCGATCGACCGACCCTGGCATCGACGGGAGACCGTCTGCGCGAGGCCGGCGCGCCCCTCGGCGCGGACGACGGCGCGCTCGTTGTCCGCGATCCCTGGGGCATCGCTCTGCGGCTCCAGCCCACCGACTGACAGCGCCGCCGACGCTCCGTCGGGCACGATGCGCGGAGCGCGAGACCCGAAGGCTGGAGCCGCATCACCGTCACGGCCGCCACCACCGGAGCGATGGCGGATTCCGGACCCGAGCCGTGCCCGCCGCGCCCGCAGAGCGTCGCCTTGAGGCTGTCGGACCGCGAGCGCACGGCGACGCCGGCACGCGGACGACATGGCGGGAGCGTCCGATCCCGACGCCGCGAACCCGCTCGCCCGAGCGGTGCGCTTCAGGCGCCGGCTCCCGGCACGGCCTTCGGCTTCGGACGCACCGGCGGCACGAGGCGGAACAGCAGCATGCCGGCGACCATCGCCGCCACGAAGGTCAGGGCCTCGGCCGGGGCCACCGTCAGGATGGTGAGGGCGGGGCCGGGGCAGAGGCCGACCAGGCCCCAGCCGAGGCCGAAGATCGCGGCCCCGGCGATGAGACGCAGGTCGAGGTCGCGCCGGGTCGGGACATCGAACCTGGGCGCGAGCACCGGCCGGCCGCGCCGTAGCGCCAGGCGGTAACCGGCGGCCGAGACCGCGACGGCACCCGCCATGACGAGGGCGAGGCTCGGGTCCCAGCGGCCCGTCACGTCGAGGAAGGCGCGCACCTTGGCCGGGTCGGCCATGCCCGAGACGAGGAGGCCGAGGCCGAACAGGAGACCGACGGCGAGGGCGGAGACGGTCTTGGCCATGGCTCAGGCTCCGACGAGACGCCGCGCGACGAGGACGGTGAGGATCGCGACGGCCATGAACGTGCCGGTGGCGGCCAGCGAGCGGGGCGAGCCGCGGCCGAGGCCGCAGACGCCGTGGCCGCTGGTGCAGCCGGATCCGAGGCGCGCGCCGAAGCCGACCAGCAGGCCCGCGACGACGAGGAGCGGGAACGAAGCCCCGATCGTCACCGGCGGCAGGCCGCCCCCGAGACCGCTGTAAGCGACCGGCGCCAGGACGAGGCCCGCCACGAAGGCGGCCCGCCAAGCGGTCCCGCGCGCGGGCGGGACCAGGAGGCTGCCGAGGATGCCGCTGATGCCGGCGACGCGCCCGGTGAGGAGGAGGAGGAGCGACGCGGATGCGCCGATCATCGCTCCGCCGAGAAGGGCGCCGACTGGGTTGAAGTCATCCATCTCGATCTGCCCACAGCTCCGGTCCAGGCGAGGCCCGGCTCGGCGGCGGAGAACGCTGTCCCGCGCGAGAACATTAGACGGTTCTTATTTAGCGTACCCTAATGTTCTGCGGCAAGCCTGCGAGCGCCGGAGCGACGCGCCGGCCGGCTTCCCGGAGCACGCGGGCTTCCTCCGCGGTCGCCGCGCGCGACGGGCCGCGGGCTCGCTCTCGCCATCGCCGCGATGGCGGCGCGCCGCAGCGGGCCGAGCCTGCGGCTGCGCAACCGGCCGGACCGTTCGGGACTCGCGGTGGAGATCCTGCGTGGCTGACGCGGTCAGGCGAGTTCGGGGCAGAAGATGTCCTTGAGGGTCGCCAGCACGCGGGCGACCCGGGGATCCTCCAGGCGGTAGTGAAGCGTCTGGCTCTCGCGTCGGTACGCGACCAGCCCGTCCTCCCGCAGCTTGGCGAGGTGCTGCGACAGGGCCGACTGGCTGAGTCCGACCGCCTCGGCGAGGCTCGTCACGTCCATCTCGCCGCGGGCGACCAGCAGGCACAGGATGAGCAGGCGCTTCTCGTTGGCGAGGAGACGGAGCAGACGGGCCGCGTCGCCGGCCCTGTCCTGAAGGCGCAGCAGTTCGTTCGGCGTGACGACGTCCATCGGTCCGGATCCGGGCGCTCTCAGGGTCTCTTATTTAGCGGATCCTAATATATCGCGGGCGTCGCCATTTGCCACGCCGGCGCGCGCCTCGCCTCACCGAGCAGCTCGGCGAGCCTGTCCGGTTCCGAGGGCCGGCTGCGGCGACGAGACCCGGCAGGACGGTCGTCGAGGGACAGCCGTCATTCCTGTTCCGTCTCCGGCCTGTGGCGGTGTGAAACGCGTCCCCCGACGGGGTGGGCAACGCCGACCGTCTAAATCCACCGCACCTACATTGCTGCACCCGCGACGCGTGCAATTCGCTCCAGGCGCGGCCTCGAATATCTGAGGACGTTTAAACATGGACTCGGATACTAAAAATCGTGAATTACCAAGAAATATGGGTTCGGTCGCTGTCAGAAATATCGATCTCAGTCCGCACATTTGCTCCAGAATTGGGAAAAATAGGACCATCATCGGCCCGAAAGATCGTCCTAAACGTTTTGTTAACCATGTGAGAGGAATGCATTCAAAACTTCGTGTGGACGATCGCTGGTTGCCCTGAGCCGCGAGGGCCCGGATTTTTTTCTTGAGACAGCGGCGCAGAGAGACGCGTTCCTGATGGGTCACCGGCCAGGTCAGCTCTGTGTCCCACGCCGCGACCGGCAGATCCGCGATGGCGGACGGCTCGTCGTCGCGGCCAGCACCGGCCTGGTCCTGGTCCTCGACCTGCCGGCGCGCGCCGCGGAGCGACCTCGGCCCGAGGTGGTGACCGCCACCAGCGGCCGCGACGGAAGAGCCAACGTCATCGCGTCGAACGTCGTCGCGACGCCCGGTGCCGACGGCCCTGACCTGTCCTTGATCGATGTCGATGCCGCGGCCGCCGGCAACGACCCTGCCGCGACGATCCGGACCGGTTCGGTGGGCGGAGCGGGCGGGCGAGGCGATGCGATCCCGGGGCTGGCATCCGTCCCCGGCGCGAGCGGTGGGCGCGGCGGTGCCGTCGCGGTGACGCTCGGAGAGGATATGAGCGGAGAGGGGGATCAGGTCGGCTACACGACGCGCGCCCGCGTCTCCCAGCTCCAGTTCCGGCCGATCCCGCGGTTCTGGGTCTTCTCCCGGGGTGGGAACGGCGGCGACGCCCAGAAGGATGTCGGCGCCGGCGGCGATGCCGGGCCGGCGACCCTGACCCTGTCGTCCCGCGTCGCGACCGAGGGGCAGGCCTTCCTGGGGGTCCGGGTCAGTGCGGTCGGCGGCGATGCCGGCCGCGGGGGCACCGACGCCGACCAGACCGCCTCCAGACGGGGCGGCGCCGGCGGCGCGGCCGCGCTCACGGTGACACGCTCCGGGCAGGTGACGACCGACGGTGTCGGGGCGACCGCGGTGATCGTCGAGTCCATCGGCGGCGCGGGCTCGATCCGCGGGTCCGGGACCTTCTACAGCAACCCCTTCGTGACGCCGGGCGGCGCGGGCGGCACCGCGCGCCTCGACATGGCCGGGACCATCCGGACCTCCGGCGACTCTGCCCTCGGCGGCCTCGTCCAGAGCATCGGCGGCAACGGTGGGATACAGCCCGATGCCGGCGGCCGGCCCGGTGGCCGGGGCGGTGACGGCGGGACCGTCACGGTGACCCAGAGCGGCACGATCGTCACGGCGGGCGACTACGCCCTGGGCCTCGTGGCGCAATCGGTCGGCGGGCCGGGCGGCAAGGGCGGCGGCGGGGTGTTCGGCGGCGGCGGCGGGGGCGATGCCGCCCCGGGCGGATCGGTGACCCTGACCAACAGCGGGACGGTGACGACGTCCGGCGCCGGGGCGACCGGCCTCGTGGCGCAGAGCATCGGCGGCGGCAGCGCCCTCTCGGCCCTGCCGCTCGCGGCCCTCGACGTGGCGCCCGGGAGCGGCGGCGGGGCCGGAGGCATCTCGCTCTGGTTCGGCCGCGGCGGGGCCGGCGGGACCGGGGGCGCGGGCGGGACCGCGGAGATCGTCAACGCGGGTGGCCGGATCACGACCGAGGGCGACTCGGCCTTCGGGGCGTTGGTGCAGAGCATCGGTGGCAGCGGTGGCAGCGGTGGCGGCGCCTTCCCGGCCGGGGCCTTCTTCGCGGTCGGCCTGGGCGGCAGCGGCGGCGGCGGCGGTGATGGCGGTCTCGCGCGCTTCACCGGCCGGGCCGGCGCGATCGAGACCGGCGGGACGGGATCGACGGCCGTGCTGGTGCAGAGCATCGGCGGCGGCGGCGGCGCCGGCGGCGACGTCAGGAGCATCGCGGTGGGCGCGGCGCTCTCCGCGTCGTGGGCGATCGGCGGATCCGGCGGCAAGGGGGGCAACGGCGGCGAGGCCCGCATCGAGAGCAGCAGCACCGTGACCACCGCCGGTCTCGGGGCGGACGGCCTGGCCGTCCTCAGCATCGGCGGCGGCGGCGGCGTCGGCGGCCTGGCCAGCGCGACGGCGATCACGACGCCCCTGGCCACGCCGAGCGGGCAGTCGCTGCCGAGCTTCGCCTTCTCCACCGCGATCGGCGGCTCGGGGGGCGACGGCGGCAATGGCGGCCCGGCGGGCGTGATCAATACCGGCCGGGTCACCACCTACGGCGACGCGGCCGCGGGGCTGCTGGTCCTCAGCGTCGGCGGCGGCGGCGGGATCGGCGGCGATGCCGCCGCCTACGCGCTGGCGGTCGCCCCGCCGGGCCAGATGGCCGTGTCCGCCACCTCCACGCTGGGCGGGACGGGCGGCGGCGGCGGCAATGGCGGCACCGTCACCGCCGCGAATAGCGGCGCGGTGCGCACGTCCGGGGACGGCGCGATCGGCATCCAGGCCCAGAGCATCGGCGGGGGCGGCGGCAATGGCGGGGGCGCGACCGCGACGAGCAACAGCCTGAGCCTCAAGCAGAATGTCACGGTCTCGCGGAGCGTCGGCGGCACCGCGGGCGTCGCCGGGATCGGCGGCGCGGTCACGGTCACGCAGTCCGGCAGCGTCACCACCGGGGGAGCCGGCGCGGTCGGCATCCTCGCGCAGAGCATCGGCGGGGGCGGCGGCAACGGCGGCAACGCCGCGAGCCTCGCGGCTCCCGGCTTCTCCTTCGACAAGACCCTGAACGGCCTCGTCGGAAAGCTTCCGATCGCCGATACCCTCTCGGTGACGGAGACGATCGGCGGCGGGAAGGGCAAGGGCAATGTCGGCGGCGCGGTCACGGTGACGAACCGGGGCGCGATCACGACCGGGGGGTCGAACGCCCACGGCATCGAGGCGCAGAGCATCGGCGGGGGCGGCGGCAACGGCGGCACCGTGTCCGGATCGGCCGTCGGCAAGCTCACCGTCGGCCTGACGCTCGGCGGCCAGGGCGGCAGCGGCGGCAGCGGCGGGGACGTGACCGTCACCAATGCCGCTGGCGGCCTGATCGCGACCAGCGGCGACGGCTCGCACGGGATCGTGGCGCAGAGCGTCGGCGGCGGCGGCGGCATGGGCGGCAGCGTCGCGGCGCGTGACGTTTCCGACCCCGACACCGTCGGAACGATCTGGACGCAGATCAAGAAGACGATCGGTGTCGCCGCCTACCAAGAGTGGGCGAAGGACAAGGAGAACAAGGACGATCTCGATCGATTCCTGAAGGACATCAAGTCCAGCGACACGTACAAGGGCCTGGCGGATCAGCTCAAGAACTCGGATTTCGGCAAGGCGCTCAAGTCCTACAGCGGCAGCGTCTCGAGCTATCTGGACGCGCAGAAGAAGGGCGCCACCAAGCTGCCCGACGTGGCGTTCACCCTGTCGCTCGGCGGGAGCGGCGCGCAGGGCGGGAACGGCGGTCGCGTCTCGGTCGAGAACGGCGGCACCGTCCGGACGATGGGGATCGGCGCGCACGGCATCCTGGCGCAGAGCATCGGCGGCGGCGGCGGCCAGGGCGGCCTCGCCTACGCGGAGGCGACCAACAGGACGACCGTGACGGCGACGCTCGGCGGCACGGGCGGCAGCGGCAACATCGGCGGCACGGCCAAGATCGTGAACACCGGTTCCGTCGCCACCGCGGACGATGCCGCCTACGGCCTCTACGCGCAGAGCATCGGCGGCGGCGGCGGCAACGGCGTCGGCGCCACGGTCGCCGGCAGCCAAGCGAACAAGGGCCTGACGCTCAACCTGACCGTCGGCGGATCGGGAGGGACCGGCGCCCGGGGCGGATCTGTCCAGGTCGATAACCGCGGCTCGGTGACCACCGCCGGGGCCGAGGCGCATGCCGTCGTCGCCCAGAGCATCGGCGGCGGTGGCGGAAGCTTCTCGGCGCCCTCCGCCGAGGCCGACGCCGACACCCCCGACGCCGACACCCCCGCCGCTGCGGCGGAGGGGACGAAATCATCCAAGGAGCCGGGCGCGAGCCAGATTCAGAGCCAGACCAAGAGCGAGACGAAGGGCGGGACGAAGAGCGACGCCCAGGCGCTGGCGGACGCCCTGCTCGCCGCGCTCGACATCGAGCGGATCGCCCCACCGGAGGATCCGGCCGGCGTCTCCGAGAGATCCGGCAGCCTGACGCTCGGCGGCTCTGGGCGCGTGGCGGGCGACGGTGGCGGCGTGACGATCGTGCAATCCGGCACGGTCGCCACGACGGGCTTCGGGGCGGTGGGCATCCTGGCGCAGAGCATCGGCGGCGGCGGCGGTCTCGCCTCGGTGGCGGCCGGCCCGGGCGGCCACCGCTACACGTTCGGGATCGGCGGCGCGGGCGACGCCTCGGGGAGCGGCGGCCCGGTCGCGGTGAGCCTGACCGCGGGCGCGCAGGTCTCCACCGCCGGCGACGCGGCGCCGGCGCTGCTGCTGCAGTCGATCGGCGGCGGCGGTGGCTACGGCGGCGCGCACCAGGCGATGGGATACGCGGTGCCCTACGCCCTGCGCGACGGGTCCGACGGCAACGGTGGGACGATCCGGGTGACGCTGGAGGAGGGCAGCGCGATCCGCACGTCGGGCGCCCAGTCCCACGGCCTCCTCGCCCAGAGCCTCGGAGGCGGCGGCGGCCTGCTCCTGGACCTCACCGGCCCGGCCGCCGGGGCGTCGGGTCAGAGCCGTCTGAACGCGACCGGCAAGGGCGGCGACATCTCCGTCGCGTCGTCCGGATCGATCATCGCGTCGGGCCGCGACGCGAACGCGATCTTCGTCCAGTCCGGCGTCCAACGCACCGACGGGAGCCTCGAACCCGACCCGGAGCGGGGCGGCAGGATCAACCTCCAGGTGAACGGCCTCGTCACGGGCGGCAGCGGCACCGGGGCGGCGATCCGCATCGACGGCGGGCGCTCCACTACGATCGTGATCGGCGGGCGCGCCGTGGTCAGCGCGGCTTCGGGCCGGGCCATCGTCGGCGCGTTCTCCGCCGGCGAGATCAACAATTACGGCACCGTGATCGGCGACGTGGACCTGGCCGCCGGCCAGGCGGGGGGCGTCACCTTCGTCAACGGCGGTTTCCAGAACACGGGTGGGACCTCGGCAATCCTGCGCACCGGACCCGAAGGCGTCATCGCCCTGGGGCCGAACGGCCGCCTGCACAACAGCGCCACCCTCGACATCGGCGGCGTCGGCAAGGTCGCCCGAGCGACGGTGACCGGCAATTTCGAGCAGAGCGCGTACGGGCGGATGCTCGTCGACGTGGCGCCCCTGGCCCCGGAGGGGGCCCTGCGCGCCGATCTCCTCACCGTCACCGGTACCGCATCGCTGAAGGGCCTCGTCGAGCCGCATCTGATCGACGGGCTGCTGCCCGGCCGGTACGCCTTCCTCCGGGCCGGTCAGGTCGTGGAGAGCGGCGCCATGGCTGTCGGCAGCAGCCTCCATTCCGGCGCGGTTCCGATCTCCTGGTCGATCGTCGCGTCGGGCGACACCCTCTCCCTGGTCCCGAGAGCCCGGTTCACGGAGCCGACGGGCGTCACGCTCACGCCGGACCAGCGCAGCGTCGCGCAGGGCCTGCAGGATGCCTGGGACGGCAATACCAGGCAGCTCGGAACGCTCTACGGGCGCTTCCTCTCGGTCGACAGCCAGAAGGCCTACGCCGCCGCCCTCGACGAGTTGAAGCCCGAGTCCAACCAGGACAGCCTGACCGACCGGACGCTCGACACCCGCAAAGGTCTTCAGCGGGCCATGAGCTGTCCGGCCTTCAGCGGCACCGGCACGCTCCTGCGTGAGGGCGAGTGTGTCTGGGGGCGGATCACGAGCGCCCACACGACCCTTTCCGCGACCGCGGAGGACGGCGGCTATCGCCAGACCGCCCTCAGCTACCAGACCGGCCTCCAGACCGAGTTCGCCCCTGACTGGTTCTTCGGTCTGACCGGCGCCTACATCCGCGCCATCCAGAGCGATCCCGACCGGATCACCGGGACGACCAGCGATGCCGGCGATGTCTCGGCGGCGCTCAAGCACCAGATCGGCCCCTGGCTGCTCGCGGCATCGGCCAATCTCGGCTATTCGTGGGCCGAGAACAGGCGCCTGATCGACTTCGGCGGCGCCACGGCCACGGCGCGCAGCAAGTCCGGGATCCTCTCGGCGGGCGGGCGGCTGCGGGCAAGCTACCAAGTCCTGTTCGGCGATTGGTATCTCAAGCCCTACGCGGATCTGGATCTGCTCTACAGCTACAGTCCCGCCTATTCAGAGACCGGGGCCCCCGGCTTCAACCTCGACATGCGACCGGTCGCCAAGACGCTGGTGGCGTTCAGCCCGATGCTGGAGATCGGCGGCCGGATCGACCTCGATGCGGGGCGCTGGATCCGGCCTTACGGTATCCTCGGCGTGACGCTCCTCTCGGACGACCATTTCACCGGTCGGGCGAGCTTCCAGGGGACCGGCGCTCTCGGCCTGTTCGCTACGGAATCGTCGATCCCCGATCGCCTCGGCGAGATGGGGCTGGGCTTTCAGATCAGCCTCGGTGGCGGCATCGAGGTGACCGGCGAGTATCAGGGTCAAGTCGGCGATCACTTCCTCTCGCATGCGGGGACTGCTCGGATGCAGCTGCGCTTCTGAGCGCGACGTGGACCATTTCCAAGACGTCGCGTGGGCGGAGGTGACGAAGCGGGCGTGACGGACAGGCCGGTGTGACCTGACCGACTGGCTCTGGACCGGGCTGATTGAGAGGATCGGCCAGGACCGAAGAAGTCGGGCATGCGGCGAGGTCAGAAGACGAGCGCGGAGCAGGTGGTGCTCGGACCTTACGCGAGGGCTCGCAGATACTGCTCGGCGGTCTCCCACGCGCCGTCCCTCGCAGCCAGACCGATATAGCCGTCGGGTCGGACAACGATGAGGTCGGAACCGCTCGGCAGCGACCGACGCGTCGGTTCGAGCAGGCCGGGGAAGCGCTCGATCAGTTCAGCCCCACGCGTCGCGTCCGCCGCATAGAGGACGAAGCGCGGCTCGCTGCCGGCGCCCGGGGGCGGTCCCGCGTAGGCAGCAGGCTCCCAACGCGCGCCGGCGCCGTGTCCGAGGGAGAGCGGGCTGTCGGCATAGGCGATCTCGATCTCGCTCAGCTGCGTCGCCATCCGGTCGCGGACGACATGGAGGCCGAGCAGGAAGCGCAGCGCGAGGTTGCGCGCCGTCTGCGCCGCCGGGTTCGACAGCGTCGCCATGTCGGTCAGCCGGGTCGCGTTGCGCAGGACCAGCTCCCCGACCGCGCTGCGCTCTGGGCTGTAGCTGTCGAGCAGGGACGCGCTCGCTTGACCCCGCACCACCATCGCCAGCTTCCAGGCGAGGTTCACCGCGTCCTGCATACCGGTGTTCATCCCCTGTCCGCCTGCGGGACTGTGGATGTGCGCCGCATCGCCGGCGAGAAAGGCGCGCCCGCGCCGGTAATCCGCGACCTTGCGCTCGTTGATGCGGAAGTGCGTCAACCAGACCGGGTCAGACACGCCGAAGCCGCCGCCGGCGCGCTGATCGACGAGGGCTTGCACGTCGTCGAGGGTGGGCTCCGGCCGTGGGTGCGCCGCATCCGCCTTGCCCACCGTCGCGATGACGCGCGCCCGACCGCCCGGGATCGGGAAGACGACGAAGGGGCCGTCACGGTGCAGGTAGGTCGCGATCTCGTCCGCGGGCGGTGCTGCGGGCCCCTCGAGGCGCACGTCGGCGAGCAGCCAGTCGTCCCCCTGCGCCGAGCCGGAGAACGGGATGCCGAGTTTGTGCCGGACCGTGCTGTGAGCACCGTCGCAGCCGATCAGCCACGGCGTCCTCACCGTCTCCTCGCGTCCGTCGGCGTGTCGCACGTGCGCGTCGATGCCGTCCGCCGTCTCGGCGAAGTCGACCAGCTCGACCTGACGCTCGATCTCGACGCCGAAGGCGCCCAGCTGCGCGGTGAGCAGGCGCTCCGTCTCGCATTGTGGGATCATCAAGGCGAAGTTGTACGCGCTCGCCACGCCTTCCAGGCGCGGGCTGCCGAGCACCTTGCCGCCGCTGCGGATCGAGGCACCGGGAGCGCGCAGTCCCGCATCCAGGAAGGCTCGCGTGCAACCCATGCGATCCATGAGTTCGAGGGTGCGCGACCAGACCACGAGGGCCTTCGAGGTCTCCGTGGCGTGCGGGGCGCGGTCGATCAGGCGCACTCCGACGCCGTAGCGGGCCAGCTCCGCCGCCATGGTCAGACCGACCGGCCCCGCGCCGACGATGAGAATGTCCGTCATGGACCCGCCTCCCGCGCCACGTGGCTCGCTCGGTCGCATATCCTGAGGCGGTCTCACCTCAGTCTCGAATTCGCCCAGCGGAAGGACCCGACCCTAAAGGGCGCCGTCCGGCGGTCAAGGCTCGCCGCACTCGCTCGGTGCCCGCACGCCGGCGGAGCGGTCACCGATCCGGTCGAGAGCCGTCGGCGCAGCGTCCTTGGCCATCGACAGATGTCCCACGCCAGGCACGCGGTCGAACGCGACCCGGCTGCCGGCTCGGCACAGCCGCGCGCGATACTCCTCGGTCACCCGCGGCAGCACGCGGTTGTCCGTGCTGTCCTGCGCCAGGAAGATCGGGATGCGCGGCGGAGCAGAATCAGGAGCCGCGTGAGAGCTGGAGAGCCGCGCCTTCGTGCGGCCTGAGCGGCATCCGGCCTGTGCTGCACGTCACCGCAATCTCTGGAAGATCGCCTACAATCCTACACGGTTCGGCGGGCCGACGTAAACGCGGATCTGCTAGACGCCACCGTGCATGCAGAAGGTGTGGGATAGTGAAGACGTTGCTCGCAGCCGCCATACTTCTCGGATCGACGGTCGGCGCGATGGCGGTCGAGTCGTACGGGGATTACCGTGACTATTTCGATGCGAAGCCCGTGACCGCGAAGCGCGCGCCGCGCAGCGCTTCCCGGAAGATGGCTCCCATCGACATCACCACGGACCTGAGCGCGGTGCGACGCCGGGCCGATGGCGACCGCCGTGAGATGTACCGCTACGACACTGGGTCGAGGCTGATCGCTGACATGAGGCCTCGCAACTGGGACGGCGGCCATGTTCCCGTGCAGCCGCACAGTTGGTCGCCGGATGGCTTCTGGAGCCCGATGGTACAGTCACACGAGGGGCGCGAGCGGCCCGACCAGTCATTCGAGGGGCGGGGACGGCCCGAGCGATTCCGGTGAAGCTGCGTCCTGTAGGGCGCGATGGACGCTGCGGCGTGAGATCTTGAGCGCTCGTTCGAGTCGGTCGAGTACGCCACCCTCGAATGGGTCGACTGGTTCAACCACCGGCGGCCGCTCGAACCGATCGGCACGCTGCCTTCCGCCGAGACGGAAACCCGCCGCTTCTGCCGAAGCCGAGGTCCGAGCCTTGGGTGCCTGACCCGAACCGGACAGGCTCCGGGAAAGCCGCCGCGGTTCACTGCAGGTGACGGCGCAGGCTCGCAAAACCATAGACCTCGGTGGGCTTGTCCAGCGGACTAGCTCATCGCCGTGGCGTGACGACGCCTGTTACGCGGCGTACAGGAACACAGGCGCTTGCGCTGCGCGGACTCGGGTTTGTCCGACGGGTCTGCGACGGTTGCCGAAGTCAGAGCAGGAATGTTGGTGGCTCGCGGCAATGAGCAAGCCTAACATTCGCCTACCATACAGGGCCGAGTTCCTGCTGAACCATAGCTGGTGACATCGCTTATTCGCGGACGTGCGACAAGGTCGTCGGATGAAATCCTTATCCCGTCTCTTTGTGGCCGCATCACTGGTCGGATTTTACAGCATTGGGTGCGCGCGAGGGCATGCTCCGGGACTGGGTGACGCACGTGGGGCCATCGTGCGTCCCGCGGCCATGAAGCTGTTTGACGCCGAACCCGTCTTTCCTCGGGTCCCGGCGATCATGCCAAGTCCGTGGATGCCCCTCGAGGTTGGGCGGACCATGGGGGCGATCTGCAAGCCCCACGACGCGGGCGGAGGGACCTCGTTCCTCGGGCTTCATTTCGACGATCACTGCTTCGGCCCGGCTCCTGAGCATGTGGCACACGCTGTCTTGGCCCTCCCTGTCCGAGCGTTCGACCTCGAACGTGACACGCGCCGTGAGGATCTGCGCAAAGCTTTTTACCTGGCGGCTCCCGGCTTCGGGCGCCGTCCTGACTTCACGCTGGGGGCCGGCGCGTTCATGGTCCGCAGCTTCGAGGGAGCGGACCCCCGAGACACCGTGTACCTGATCTGGCCCGTACGATGCGACGAGGGTGAGGCGGGGTTGGATTGCCACAACGGCATGGGTCGGAAGGCTTTTCGGTTCGCTGCCGACGGCGCCTTGCGGGATGTCAGTGCGGACGTGCTGCCGACGGATCCGGTCCTGAGCTCCGACGACCGCGTGCGTCAGACGAAGTACGGCGGCAGCGTCCTGTTTCTGCTCGACGACAAGCTGCCTTATGCGCCCACCATGCGCTGGATCATGGAATTCGATCCTGACTCGCCACCATTCGAGAAGGACGATCCGAAGGCCGCGGGCCCTTGGGCCCACTTCGGCTTCGTCCACTGGACCGGTTCTCGTTTCGAGCTCGTCGATCGAATTGCCCGATCGCAATGGCCGTGTCGGAAGCTCAATGACGCCCCGGCCTGCTCGACGTATCCCGACGGCTTCGAGGATCCCTTTGTCATCCCGTGAGCGGAATTCTCGAAGTGGAGGGTGGGGCGGTGCCGTCGCCGGAGCATTTGCTGCTCAGGATCGACGGTCCGCCTCTCGATCCAGGTGACGCTCGTCCTCTGTTCGCTCTCTCAGGGAGACGATGATCGTCCCGACACTTTTGAATAGGGGCGCACCGTGGCTCTGTCGGGCGACCGTTGGCACGCGACAGAGGAGGTCGAACAGGCAGCGATGGAAGGACATCGGCGAAGGCGCACGCCCGCATGGCGTGCTCAATGTGGCCGGTTGCACCCTCGACGCGGCCAACACCGGAGACACACCGTTGACCAGCCGTCCCAAGATCAGCTCCGTTCCGATCGTCCCCAGTGAGGTCGAAGGTACTCTCGAAGCTCCCGTCATCTACTTCGAAGCCACATCGACGCATGGCGTCGGAGGAGGCGTCGGTCGCCTCGCTCTCGAGATGATGCTCTCCGAGCCCAGCGCGGACGGCACCCCGATCAGTCGGCGAAAGATAGTCGTACACCTGCGCGGCCCGCTGGGCGCGTTCATAAGTCTGAAAGCCGCGATTGAACACATCGAGGAAATGGCCGCCGGCCCGCTCACGGCGGACATCGCGGAAGATGGGAAACCCAATTGAATCGCGTGCAGATCTGCGTCAAGCGGTGCTCTCGTACTCAGGTCCTATTGGTTCATTCTGGCTTTCCGAAAAATAGAACTTGTATTGATGCTTGGATCGGAGCAGTTCGAATTTCCGGATTGCGTGAGGGATGATCGATTGGTATGGCAGTATGTGATGTATCCTGCGCCGGACATATAGCGTGTTGATATCGGGTATTCGATCGTCATTCGGTCATAGGGCAGAATAGGGCGACTATTCGGGATAGTCGGCTTCTTGCCCGTCCTCACCCGGACGGCGGATGCATCGCGGCGGACAGATCCAGTCGCGGGTTGCTGCGAAAAATCTTGCATTCCTCAAGCTTGCGAGGGATTCGAAAATCGCCCTCAGGATTTTCCCTGGCAATTGCGAATGATATCGATTCTGAACGCGTTGCTGCGAGCCTACTGGCGTGACGCCCGCCTGACGACCATCGCGGTGATCTTGGCCAGTTTGCTCGGTGCATTGGCCTCGATCTCGGCTCCGTACCTTTTCTCACGCGCCGTCGACGATCTGGCCCGCGGACAAGTGCGGTCCGACGCGCTCCCGCTCCTCATGTCCTACGCGTTCCTGTTCGGATGCGCGAAAGCTCTGGGCATTGGATCACGGTTCCTGATCGTGCTTTGCGCGGAGCGTCTATCGTTCATTGCAAATACGGCCTTCTTTGCGCGCCTCCTACACAAGACGCCAGCCTTCTTCCTGGAGCACAACGCCGCGGAGATCGGGACTGCCCGTCAGCAGGGAACCCAGACGCTGAACCTCATCACCCAGCTCGGGCTCGGAGGCTTGCTCCCTGGATGCGTCCAGATCGCCTTCAGCGTCCTAGTCCTCGGCAACCTCGTCAGCTGGGACATAGCCCTGATCATATTCATCTACGGCGTGGTCGTGATCGCGCTCGACTACACGCGTATCGGCAAAGTCAAACCCGCTCTCAATGAGGCGATGAATCAAAGTCAGGCCAATGCGCGCCTGGTCGGCAACGCCATCGCCGTCATCGACACCCTGCGCCAGACACGCGGCGAACGATGGATCACCGAGCGTTTTACTGCCAGCGCGGGTGATGCCTTCGCGAATTTGCGGCGCTACGCGCTGGTGAGCAGCGCCTTCTGTGGGCTTCTGGGCATCGCTGCAGCCTTGCAGTTGACGGTCACGTTCCTGATCCTCGTCCCCCGGTTCGAGGGCGGCCTGATCTCGATTGGCGGCATCGTGCTCTTGAACACGTTGCTGATCCAGTTGAATGAGCCGTTCCACATGGTCGGCATGGCCATCAAGGAGTCGGTCGAAGCAGCGGCCCGCTTCCGGCCCTTAGCGATGATGTGGAGAGCACCGGAAGAGCTCGAGCCCGCCGATCCGCTGCCCTACCGGCCGTCCCTCGGCATCGTCGCTTTCGAGAACGTCAGCTTTCGCTACGCCAATGGTCGTGGCGTTGCCGACCTCTCCTTCGTCGCTCGCCGCGGCACGCCGACCTTCCTTACGGGTGAGACCGGTGCAGGCAAATCAACCGTCGTTCGCCTGCTGTTGAAGGGGTTGCAACCGAGCGGCGGCCACATCTTCGCCGACGGAACCGACCTGACTCGCATCGCGAGCGATGATTGGTTCAACCATGTCGGCGTCGTGCCGCAAGAGGTGACACTGCTCAACGATACGCTGTCGGCCAACATCGTGCTGGGCCGTCCGTTCGACGCGGAGCGCCTCCGCCGGGCCTCCGCGCAGGCCTCCATCCTCACGCGCATCGAGGCCATGCCGGAAGGGTTTGAGACCGTCGTGGGCGAACGGGGCCTCAAGCTGTCGGGCGGTGAACGGCAACGCATCGCCATCGCGCGGGCGCTCTACGGCGAACCGGCGATCCTCGTTCTGGACGAAGCCAGTTCGGCCCTCGACGACGAGACCGAGCGGCACATCATGGACGGCTTACGTGACCTTGTTGACGGGTTGACCATCATCGCGGTCACGCACCGCACCTCCATGATACGGCCAGGAGATCAGAACGTCCGCCTGTCGGCTTCCCCATCACAGGCGTAACCGTCTGAGATGGGCCGACAGCCGAAGGGCGGCTCCGGGTGGAATGCCGCCATTTTTGCTGTGGGACGGCAGATGTAGCGAAGCGGATATAGCCGCACGGACCAAGTCCGACCCTTTTCAGACCCTCGCAGCGCCAGAGTGCAGGCCGCGTTGCGAGGCGAAGGTGCGTGGCCGGAACGGGCGGCTCCGCGATCGGCCGGGTTCGAGCACCATGTCGAGGACGTGGGCGTTCGACGTCTGACGGAAGGCCGCCCCGGGACGCTGAGCGCGTCTCGACCACGAACGGCGCGAAGCCGGGTCCCAGAACGCCACCGGCATGCCCCGATCCATGCCGCAGATTTGCAACAGAACATGGAAAACAGCCGTTCTACTAGAACTATTCCAGTTCAAGGCCCTGCATTCGCATCGCTGTTTCGTTGCGGCCGAACAAGCGTTTGGCTGAGAGCAGGTGCATCAGTTTAGATCGGATAAAAGCGTTCAGAACGCTTGCGTCTATCCTCGGCGTGACAGTCTAATCGGTCGGCGCCGCGCGCTCGTGTGCGTCGGCGAGGCACCTGAGGATTGGAGTTATGGCGGCGGTATCATTGGATGCCCTACATCGCAGTGAGAACCTGAACCTCCAGCGGTTCCTTCTTCGCAAACTCGGGAACCCTGCCGACGCAGCCGACGCCGCGCAGGAGACGTATCTTCGCCTCGTCAAAGCACTCACGACCACCGACTTGGAGCATCCGCGCCTCTTCCTGTTCCACCTCGCGCGCAACGTCGCCGCCAATCTCGGCAAGCGCCGCCGGTTCGAAGCGCGCCTCTTCCGATCCATGACCGATCTCGAACTGTCGAGCGTCGTGGACGGGCACGCCCAGACCGAGACGCAGGTGATCGCCCGCGAGCAGCTGCGCCTCGTGGCGGCAACGATCGACGGGCTGCCGCCGCGCTGCCGGGAGGCGTTCCTGCTCAGCACCGTCGAGGGCCTCTCGAACGGGGAGGTCGCCGTCCGTCTCGGCGTCAGCCGCAACATGGTCGAGAAGCACCTCATCAAGGCGCTGCTGCACATTCGCCGCGCGTGTCACGAGTTTTTCTGATCGGGCACGTCAGGAGTTCGCGGCCTCGATGGTCTTCATAGGTCGGACGGGCGGAGCGGGCAGCGGGTCGACATGGAGGAGGAGCGCAAGCCCGCGGGCGACGACGAGGCCGCGGACGACCCGATCTACGCGCGGGCCGCGTTCTGGGTGGTTCGCCTGTCCTCCCCCGACGCGACCGACGCCGACCGGGCAGCCTTCGAGACCTGGCGCGCCGCCGACCCGGCCCATGCCGAGGCCTACGCGGAGATGGAGGTGTGGCGGGGCATCGCCGGGCGCGTGCCCGATACGCGCCGGCGCAGGCGGCCGCCGCCGACGCGCCTCGTCGGCCTCGCGGCAGCGCTGGGCCTGTCCGGATTCATCACCTACGAGAGCGGGATCCTCGACCGTGTCCGCGCCGACGTCTGGACCGGAATTGGGGACATCGAGACGGCGCGGCTCCCCGACGGCAGCCGCGCCGCCCTCAACACCGACACCGCGCTCGCCCTGCACTTCACGGCCGCCGCGCGCGACGTCCACCTGCTGCGCGGCGAGGCGGTGTTCGATGTCGTGCCCGACAGCGCCCGACCCTTCGTGGTCTACGGCGGCGGGTTGCGGGTGCGCGCTGTGGGGACGCGCTTCTTCGTCCGGGCCGGCGGGGACGCCGAACCGGTCGGCGTGGCGGAGGGGCGCGTGGACGCGTCGACGACCGCGGGCGCCGTGACCATCGGAGCCGGCGAGGTCGCCCTCCGGAGCGCCGACGGCCATCTGATGGTCGAGCGCGGCGATGTGGGGCGCGCCACGGCGTGGCGGGAGGGCAAGCTCGTCGTCACGGGGCAGCCCCTCGCCGCGGTCGTGGCCGACCTGAACCGCTATCGGCGCGGGCGCATCGTCCTGCTCGGTTCGGGGCTCGGCGCGCAGCGCTTCAGCGGGACGCTCGACATCCGCGACACCGACGACGCGCTCGACGTTCTGGCCGCGACGATGGGCCTGCGCGTCACGCGCCTGACTCCGTACCTCGTCCTCGTCAGGCCGCCGGCCTGACGAGGCGAAAAAAACCGACGCGGGGAGGTCAGGAGTTTCGCGCCTCGATTGTCGTTTGTCCGTGAGGGCCACGGAGCGCGCGCCGAGCGCGCCGCCCTCCGCGGAACGGGGGCATGAATGGCAGTGTGGGATCTTGGCGGCACGCTCGGCCGCGCGCCGGGCGGTCCATGGCGCGGTGCGGCCCTGGCGAGCGCGTCCCTGATCGCGCTCGGGCAGGCGTCGGCCGCGCAGGACCGTTCGATCACCCCGACCTTCGTGCGGGCGGGCGAGCGGCTCAACATCGTGCCCGTCGCCACCGGCGATGCCGCGCCGCCGCGCGCGCTCTCGGAGCGGCGCGTTCGGCTCTCGATCGCGCCCGGCCCCCTCGAGCCGGCCCTGGCGAGCCTCATCGCGCGGACGGGTCTGTCGCTGGCCTACCGGACGGCGCTGACCGAGAACCTCGCGACGCGGGGCGTCGAGGGGGACGTCCTGCCCCTGGAGGCGCTGACGCAGCTGCTCGACGGGACGGGGCTGACCTACCGCGCGGCGAAGCACGCGACGATCACGCTCGTGAACCCGCGCTACGCCCAGGCGTCCCTGCCGCCGGGGGATTCGAACGCGCCGACGCCGGTCGGGGCGGCCGCCGCGTCGGTCACCCTCGAAGAGCTCTCGGTCGAGGCCCAGCAGCCGACCTTCGGGACGACGGGCTTCGTCGCGACCCGGTCAACGGCGGGCTCGAAGGGCAACGATTCCATCCTGGAAACGCCCGCCACCGTCAGCGTCATCACCCGCGACGAGCTAAATGTCCGGGGCGTGCAGGACGTCAACCTCGCGGTCGCCTACACGCCCAACGTCCAGGCCGTCGACTATCCCGGCGGCCAGGGC
Source organism: Methylobacterium sp. UNC300MFChir4.1 (assembly GCF_900110155.1). Taxonomy (NCBI): domain Bacteria; kingdom Pseudomonadati; phylum Pseudomonadota; class Alphaproteobacteria; order Hyphomicrobiales; family Methylobacteriaceae; genus Methylobacterium; species Methylobacterium sp. UNC300MFChir4.1. Next base: position 95,606 of record NZ_FOCS01000021.1, read on the forward strand.
GGTCCGACCTTCACGCTGCGCGGGTTCAACGCCAACAATTTCGACAGCGTCTACGAGGACGGCCTGCGCTACGGCTTCAACTCGTTCGACCAGAACATCGAGCCCTACGCCTACGAGCGCATCGACGTCGTGAAGGGGCCGATCTCGGTCCTCTACGGCCAGGGCCAGCCGGGCGGCATCATCAACCTCGTCTCGAAGCGCCCGACCTTCGTGCCGTTCAACGAGGTGTTCATCCAGGGCGGCAATTACGGGCGCATCCAGGCCGGCTTCGACCTGTCCGGCCCGGTCGAGGGGGCGCCGCAATTCGCCTACCGGGTGACCGGCCTCGTCCGCAACGCCGACAGCCAGGTCAAGTACACGCCGGATGACCGGACCTTCATCGCCCCGGCTCTGACCTGGCGGCCGGACGCCGACACGTCGCTCACGGTGCTGGGCAAGTACGCCGAGTACCGCGGCGGCGGCTCGGAGCAGAGCCTGCCGATCGTCGGCTCGATCCTGCCGAGCGCGCGCGGCTTCTTCCCGCGCAGCCCGTTCGTCGGGCAGCCGAACTTCAACACCGGCCTTCTGGAGAACAAGGAGATCGGCTACATCCTCGACCACAGCTTCGCGCCGGGATGGCTGCTGCACTCCGCCTTCCGGGCCTACGAGACCACCTCGAAGTTCGACGCGGTCGGCGCCAGCCCGGCCTTCACGCCGCCCGGTTTCCTCGCCGTCTCGGTCTTCCCGTACCTGCGCGACCAGTCGAGCCAGGGGCTCCTGACCGACAACTATATCCAGGGGCGCTTCGACACCTGGGACGTCCAGCACGACGTCGTCTTCGGCGTCGGCTTCCAGAACTACTACCGCCGCGACGCGCGGACCTTCCCGAACGGCTACCCGACGATCGCCGCGAACCGCCTGATCGACCTGTACAATCCGGTCTACAACCTCGGCATCGACTTCCCGCAGCGCACGAACGTCTCGACCCGGGCGCTCCAGCAGCAGACGGGCGCCTATGTCCAGGACCAGATGAAGTGGAACGGCTTCATCCTCACGGGGAGCCTGCGCAACGACTGGGTCGACCAGCAGGTCCGGACCACCTTCAACTTCCCGAACCTGCCGGTCGCGACCCTCAACCGGACGACGGTCGACAACCAGAACTTCTCGGCCCTGAGCTACCGGGCCGCCCTGGGCTACGAGTTCGCCGCCGGAATCGTGCCCTACGCCGCCTACTCGACGTCGTTCAACCCGCAGATCGCCGGCCAGCGGGCGGACGGGTCGGCGCTGCCGCCCCGCGAGGCCAGCCAGATCGAGGGCGGCGTCAAGTGGCAGCCGGTCGGCACCAACGCGCTCGTCACCGCGTCGTATTTCGAGATCACGCAGACCAACATCCCCCTGGCCGATCCCCGCAACCCCGGCTTCTTCATCGTGACCGGCGCGGCGGAGTCGCGGGGCTTCGAACTGGAGGGCAAGGCGAGCCTGTTCGACGGGTTCAACCTGATCTTCGGCTACGCTCACCTCGACACGAAGGTCACGCGGAACGCGACCAACCCGGCGCTCGTCGGCAATCGCCTGCCGAACGCGCCGGACAACACCCTGTCCCTCTTCGCCGACTACACCTTCCCGCTGAACTCGCCCTTCGCCGGCTTCCGGGCGGGGGCGGGCGTGCGCTACGTCGGCGAGCGGACGGACGCCACCAACGTCGATCGCATCCCGGCCTACGCCCTCGTCGACGCCTCGCTGAACTACGACCTCGCCCAGCTGAACCCGGCCTGGAAGGGCGCAATCCTGTCGGTGAACGCCAACAACATCTTCGACCAGCGGTACTTCACGTCGGGCTTCTACACCGGCTACGTCTTCGAGGGGTTCCGCCGGAGCGTGTTCGGGACGCTCACCTATCGCTGGTAGGATCGTCGGACGATGACGCGCGCGGCGCCGACCGTCTCCGGGCGGCCGGGACCGGAGGGGAATCGGCGGGCGTCGGCCCGCCGCTTTACCGCCTCGCGAACCTTCCGCCTGTGTCTGTGGCCGCATGGCGGGAGCGGCCGGTCGCGGCGCCGAGAAAGCCGAGCCGGTCGCCGCGATCCCGATCCTATGGTCCGGCCGTGTCACAACGCCATTCCGCTCCTGTGCGTCCTTCGAACCGCTACGCTTCGGTTTGCTCTGGGCGGTCGCCTGACCGCACGGGCCGATCCGAACGGCCGCCGCCCCCAGGAATCGCATGAGACCTCCTCCGGAGCTCGGCGGTCATGCGCGGGGCCGCTGGACAGGGCGGCCGCACGCGCCAAGATTGCGTGCCTCGCGGATCCGGACCGACGCTGAGCCGTCCGACGTGGCGGGGATCGAACGCTGCGCCCGCGGGTGTTCCGACCCGATCTGGCCGCACGGAACCGCGGCGCTCGGCCCAAGCTCGCACTTGCCGGGGGGCTATCCGTTCCAGAAAGGGGGATCCCCGTTTCAAGCTGTCGCGCGCGACGCCGAGTGTGGCCCCGATGTGATAGTTCGTCGAGGCCGCATTTTCTAAGCCCCGCGCAAAGCTTGCGACAGGCGTGACCGGGGTCAGTTCGATGGTCCGACAGTATATCGGTTCGGGGCCCGTGACCGGATCCTGTGATCCGAGCAGAGGTATCGGCTCCGGAACGCGGAAGCGCGGCCGTGTGCGGATGGGATTGCTGATCGGCGCCTCGCTGGGCGTGCTCGCACTCGCTCTGGGACCTGTGGCTGGACAGAGCCTGCCGGCGCGATCACCCTCGACCGCGGGATTGACGGCAGCGGATTTCATCCGGATGCCGGAGTATCGAGCCGATTGGGGGCTGGCCAAGATCGATGCCGCCACGGCCTATGCGCGCGGCTTCACGGGCCTCGGCGTTCTGGTGGCTGTCGTCGACAGCGGGATCGACCCGACACACCCTGAATTCATCGGCCGCATCTCGCCGGCGTCGCGGAACTTCATCCCCGGCGAGACGCGGCTCCGCGACACCGACCTTCCCACCGCCGATGATCCCATCGGGGGGCATGGCACGCACGTGTCCGGCACCGTGGCGGCGAGTTTCGACGGCCGGGGCATGATGGGCGTCGCTTTCGACAGCACGATCCTCGCCGCGGTCGATCTCAGATACGTCAATGAAGCGACGCGGTATGCGGCAGATCGGGGTGCCCGGGTTCTGAATGGCAGCTTCGGGGACGATTTTCGCTACGAGAGAACGTCCTACCAGACCTATACATTGAGCGGAGCGCAGGCCGAGTACGACGCCATGAAGTACGCGGCCGCGAAGGGCGTGCTCATGGTCCGGGCTGCCGGAAACGAGCATACGATCTACAATCAAGCCAGCTATAAAAACCCGATCAACGGTGGGCTTTTTCCGTATGTCAGCCCAGAGAACGCGAACGCGGGAGTGTACCGCTTCGTCGACGATGCGGGAAATCCGGTAGACCAAAGTCAGATCAGATTCTCCGGCCTCGACGGGTACGTCGTTTCGGTGGTCGCTTTGGACAGCAACAACAACGTCGCGGATTTCAGTAATCTGTGCGGCGTCGCCAAGAACTGGTGCATGTCCGCACCGGGGGTCGACATCTACTCAACCCTCCGAATGGGATCGGGTGAGAATCCCTACGACCCGAATTACGGGCTTAAGAGCGGCACATCGATGGCCGCACCGCACGTGGCCGGTGCTGCAGCCGTGCTGTTCCAGGCGTTCCCGTTCCTGACGGCGCCGCAGATCGCCCAGACCATGTTCACCACCGCCACCCATCTCGGTGACGGTCCGGCCAACGCCCCGAACGCCACCTTCGGCTGGGGCCTGCTCAACCTCGGCAAGGCCATCGACGGCCCGGGCCAGTTCACCTCCGACTGGACCGTCAACACCACCTACAACGGACAGGCCTATTACGGCCGCTTCGCCAACGCCATCTCCGGCGTCGGCGGTCTGACCAAGGTCGGGCTCGGCACCCTCGAACTCGCCGGCACCAACACCTATGCCGGACCGACCACCGTCGCCGGCGGCACCCTGTTCCTGTCCGCCAGCGGCAGCCTGACCTCACCGGTCTCCGTCCAGAGTGCCGGCACCTATCTCAATGCCGGCTGGACCCAGAGCAGCGTCAGCAATGCCGGCCTCCTGATCAACACCGGCACCATCTCCGGAGGTGCGACCAATGCCGGCACGGCGCTCAGCAGCGGCGTGATCGCCGGCGGCGTGGCCAACAGCGGCACGCTGTCCA
>NZ_FOCS01000004.1:0-306781 GCF_900110155.1 Methylobacterium sp. UNC300MFChir4.1
CCGATCTCCCAGGCCGTCACCGTCACCGGCGAGGGCGCCGCCGGCGCCCGCCTGCCGCTCTCGGGCCACGGCGACCGCATCCTCGACGTCATCGCCGCCGCCGGCGGCAACCGCGCGCCGGTCAACGAGACCTTCGTGCGGCTCTCGCGCGGGCCGGTGACCGCGACCGTGCCGCTGACCACAGTGGTGTCGAACCCCAGGGAGAACATCTACCTGCGGCCCAACGACGTGCTGACGCTCGTGCGCGACCCGCAGACCTTCATCGCGGTGGGCGCGCTGGGCAACAGCACCGAGCTGCCGTTCCAGGCCGACGGCATCACGCTGGCGCAGGCGCTGGCCAAGGCGCGCGGCCTGTCGGACTTCGCCGCCGACCCGGCCGGGACGTTCATCTTCCGGTTCGAGCCGGCCAGCGTCGTGCGCCGGCTCAGCCCCGGCTCGAAGCTTCTGGGCACGCCCCTGGTGCCGGTCGTCTACCGGATCGACATGCGCGACCCCAACAGCCTGTTCGTGTCCCAGGCGTTCCGCATGCGCAACCGCGACCTGATCTACGTGTCGAACGCCCCCTTCACCGAGGTCCAGAAGGTCCTCACCGCCTTCAACGGCGTCACCGGACCGGTCGCCTCCGCCGCGACGGCCTACGCCTACGCCAAGTAGGGACCAGGTCGTCGACAGGACCGCCGTGGAAAAAAATCGCGTTTCGCCGCGTCCTCGCGTATGGGCACTGGGTGCGGGGCGGGATCGAGGCTACGGAGCCGCATCCGCCGTCGCGCCGACGTGTCGCGCAAGGATGCCCAGAAGAGCCCGATGAAGATCGGACGTTTCGTCCCCGCCCACGGGCCGCTCCGGCCCGCACTGATCGCCCTGAGCCTGTGTCTCGCGCTCCTGCCGGCCACCCAAGCGGTGGCCGACGTGGTGGTCGGCGTCGCGGTTCCGCGGTCTGGTCCCTACGTGGCGGTCGGCGAGCAGGTCCTGCGCGGCGTCGAGGCCGCCGCCCGGGACGCCAACGCCATGGGTGGCCTCGACGGCCAGCCCGTGACCCTCGACGTGCAGGACGACGCCTGCGACTCGAACACCGCCATGGCGGTGGCCAACCACTTCGTCCGGTCGAACGTCCGTCTCGTCGTCGGCCATGTCTGCTCCAACGCCTCCATCGCGGCCTCCGACATCTACGCCCAGAACGGGGTGGTGATGATCACCGCGGCCTCGGTGGCGGCCCGGCTCACCGACCGGGGGCTGCCGAACATCTTCCGGGTCTGCGGCCGCGACGACGACCAGGCGCGCCTGTCCGCCGCCGTGCTGGCCGAGCGGTTCCGCGACCGGAAGATCGCGCTGATCCAGGACCAGACGCCGGCGGCGCGCAGCCTCGCCGCCGCCACCAAGGACAACCTCAACCGCATTGGCGTGAACGAGGCGCTGTTCCTGTCCTTCTCGCCGAGCGACGCCGACGACGCCGCCCTGGTCGACCGCCTCAAGGGCGCGGGGATCGAGGTCGTCTACTACGGCGGCGACGCCGCCGAGATGGGCCGCCTCGTGAAGATCGCGGCGGACCGGGGCTTCCGGCCGCAATGGTTCGGTACCTCGGCCATCGCCACGCCGGACTTCGCCAAGATAGCCGGATCGGCCAGCAACGGCGTGCTGATGACCTTCTACCTCGACCCGAGCCGGCAGCCCGCCGCCGCGGCCGTCGTGAAGGCCTTCAAGGCCGAGGGCGTCGATCCCACGGGCTCGACGATCTACGGGTACGCGGCCATGCAGGCGCTGGTGGCGGCCGGCAACTTCGCCCACTCCACCGAGCCGAGGCCGATCGCGCAGGCGCTGCACACCGAACGCTTCGATCTCGTGCTCGGCACCGTCGGCTTCGATGCCAAGGGCGACGTCACCGCCCAGGGCTACGTGCTCTACGTGTGGAAGGACGGGAGCTTCACGCCGGCCGGCAAGTGAGGGGCGGGCCCCGCACAGGCAACCTCACAAGGTCTCTGCGGCCTCGACCTCCGTGCCGCGGCCGAGACCGCGCAGCAACTCTGCCAGATGCGGGCGGACCCGCAATTGCAGGGCGTGCAGCCGCCGCACCGCCGCGCTGAGTTCCCCGTCCCGCCCGAGCATCGCGTCGGCGTAGCCGATCATGCGCGCGTTCGGCCAAGCCGGCTCGCGCAGGGCGTGGAGCCGCTCCACCAGGGCGGCGGCGGACGCGTCCGGCTCGGCCTGCGCGAACAGGGTCAGCAGCGCCGCGGTGGAGCGCGACAGGCCGTAATGGCAGTGGACCAGGAGATGGCCGGCCCCGTCGAGCGCCCGCCCGAAATCCAGGATCGCCGCGACGTGCTCCGGCTCGGGCGGGACGAGACCGTCACCCGGGCCGAGGCAGTCGTGGAACCGGAGGGTCGTGCGGGCGTGGGCGCCGTAGGCGGTGAAGGCCGCGGGCTCCGGCGTGCCGGGATCGAGCAGCGACAGGACGTGGCTCACGCCGCGCGCGCCGTGGCCGGCCAGTTCCTCCAGGCCGCAGACGGTGTGCAGGGTGACGGCGGGCTCGGTTCGCATCCCGGGCGCCTAGCACGGGCACGGTCCGGTTTCGAGGCGCCACGGAACTGCCCGGGCCGCCCGCGGCTTTCGAGAACCGGCACGCACGTGCTACCTGCGACCCCCGATCCGGCCCGGACGGGTCGGACCTGCTCGGACGAGATGCCGTTGGACGAACCTCACCTCGCGCGATCCCCCGCGGCCGGGACGCGGCGCCGCAGCGTGCTGACCGCCGGCCTCGGCGCCGCCGCGGCCCTGACCGGGCCGCTCGCCGCGCCGGCCCGGGCCGAGTCCGCCCCGGAGCTGCGCTGGCGCCTGTCCTCCGCCTACCCGAAGACCCTCGACATCCTGTACGGCGCCCCCGAGGCGCTCAGCCGGATCGTCGCGGAGGCCACCGACGGGCGCTTCCAGATCCAGGTCCAGGGCCCCGGCGAGCCGGTCCCGGCCGAGGGCCTGCTCGACGCCGTGGCCGCCGGCACCGTCGAGATGGGACACGGTCCTGCGACCCTCGGCATGGCCAAGGATCCGACCTTCGCGCTGGCCACCGCGGTGCCCTTCGGCCTCAACGCCCGGGGCGCCGCCGCGTGGTGGCAGGCGGGCGGCGCCGCCGAACTCTTCGCCGAGGTCTTCGCCAAGGCCGGGCTGGTCTGCCTGCCGGGCGGCAACACCGGCGCCCAGATGGGCGGCTGGTTCCGTCGCGAGATCAAGACCCTCGCGGACCTGCAGGGCCTGAAGTTCCGGATCGGCGGCATGGGCGGCCAGGTGCTCGCCAAGTTCGGCGTCCAGCCGCAGGCGGTGCCGGGCCCGGAGATCTACGCGGCCCTGGAGAGCAAGAAGCTCGACGCCGCCGAGTGGATCGGGCCCTACGACGACGAGCGGCTCGGCCTGCAGAAGGTCGCGCCGATCTACCATTATCCCGGCTTCTGGGAGGGCGGCGCCCTGCTGCACTTCTGGTTCAACGCCGAGAAGTGGAAGGCGCTGCCGAAATCCTACCAGGGGATCCTTCGGGCCGCGGCGGCCGAGGTCGGCGCCGACGTCCAGGCCAAGTACGACGCCCGCAACCCGCAGGCCCTGCGCCGGCTGGTGGCCGGGGGCGCGCAGCTGCGGCCGTTCCCCCAGGACGTCATGGAGGCCGCCCTCAAGAACGCCAATGACGTCTACGCCGAGATCGCCGCCAAGAACGCCGATTTCCGCCGCGTCTACGAGGCGATGCGGACCTTCCGCAACGAGGAGTACCTCTGGTTCCAGGTGGCAGAGTACACCTACGACAACTTCATGATCCGCGCCCGGGCGCGGGGCTGAGGCGCGCGCCGCCGCGGGAGGCCGGCGCGGCGCCCCGGGGGCGCTTCAAAGATGGGGACGTCGGGGCCGCGCCCGATTGCCACGCGATCGGGAACGGCTCTAGCGTCCGGCACGGCATCGGCGAGGGGAGGGCTGCATGTTCGGGACGCTGCGGGTCGGATTGGCTCTGCTCGGGGCGGCGCTGCCCCTCCAGGCCTTCGCACAGTCGGCCGCCAACCTGTCGGCCCTGCGCGGGCTGGTCCCGGTGGCCCGGCTGCAGACGACGCCCGACGGCAAGGCGGCGCTCGACGCGAACCTGCGGGTCACCGGCGACATCCAGAGCGGCGCGCTGAAGCAGCCGACGCTCCTGCCGTTCCCCGAGCAGCAGCAGCTCGCCCTGCAGGACTGCTTCATCACCGACGGCAACGCCGCCAACCTCGCAGACGGCCTCGGCACCACGCTCGCCCGCGCCTACCACGCCAAGGCGACCTACAGCGACTACAAGACCTTCACCAGCATCGCGCCGGCGGTCGCCAACCTGATCGGCTACACCAACAACGTGACCAAGTCGGATTCGAATTCCGGCAAGTATTTCTTCGCCAATGCCACGACCAACGGCAAGCATCCGGTCTCGGACGAGGCCGCTGCGATCCTGTCGAACGGCGCCGTCACCGACGTGTTCGGCAAGGCCTACGACCGGCCGGCCGGGAGCCCCGGCGCCGACCGCTACGGCAATTCGCGGCCGTTCCAGACCCTGCCACGCCTCCTCTCGTATCGTGGCAAGGACTATTTCGGTGACGCGTCCGACAGCCTCGACTGGCTGCGCGGCCCCTCGCAGGACCTCGTGAACAGCCCGTCCTACCCGAGCGGTCACACCACCTACGGCTACACCGAGTCCATGGTGCTCGCGCTGCTCGTACCCGAGCGCTACCAGCAGATGGTCGCCCGCGCCGCCGAGTACGGCAACGACCGGATCATCGTCGGGGCGCACTACGCCATGGACGTGCTGGGCGGCCGGGCGACCTCGCTGCACGCCCTCGCGCACCTGCTCGCCAACGATCCGGCCTATGTCGGCCAGATCCGGAAGAACCCGGCCGTCCTCGACAAGGCGTCCGCCGAGGCCGACAGGACGGTCGGCGTGACGGATTACCGGGCGCTCCTGACGGAGGCCCGCGCGGCGATGACCGAGGCGCTGAAGGCCGGCTGCGGCGACGCGGTCTCGGCCTGCGCGGCGAAGGATACCGGCCGGTTCAAGGACGCGGCCGCCAACGCCGCCTTCTACGCGGCGACCCAGACCTACGGCCTGCCCGTGGTGCATCCGGACACCGCCGGCCGGCGGGAGGACGTGGGCAAGGTCGCGCCGGAGGCCGGCCACCTGCTGACCGCGGCCTTCCCGGCGCTGACGCTCGACGAGGCCAACGCGATCCTCACCGAGACGCAGGGGCCGGGCGGCGGTTTCCTCGACGACGGCTCGGAATTCGGCGTCTACGCGCGCCTCGACCTCTACACGGCGGGCGGCAAGGCCGCCGCGCTGGCGGCGAGCCGGGCGGGGTCCAGCGCGACGCGCTGACACGCCGTGGCCGAGGGCCTGTCGGATCGCCGGTGGCGCGGATCTCCTAGAGAGGCAGGGCCGCCGGAGAGGGGGCCGTCGCGCCCCGGGCACCCCGCCTGCGCGGGAAGCGCGCTGCCCCTCACCGCGCCCGTGGAAGGGCCGGACCGGGGTCCGCGCCTGCTCCGGACAGAAAAAAGGCCACTCCCGAAGGAGCGGCCCGAAGTCTAGGGAGGAAACGCCCAAGAAGGGCTGCGGAAGGGCGACGCCATCGCCTTCCCGCGCTGCACAATCTGTGCTCCTCGACGGAAAATTCAAGAGCATCAGGACAGCAGGGCTGTCCTTTCGTGCGCTCGCGCACGCGTCGCTTCCCGCCTGTGTTGAAAATGTCGCAGGCCGTCGAGCGCGATCGAAACCTGCATCGTCGCGGTCGGGACCGATCGATCGCCGTGCAAGTCCCTGATGAGGCGGGGTTTTGGCGGCTGGAGCCGGAGTTCGGCCCGTCGCCTCGACTGCGGCTTTTCATCCGTCCGGTCCGGACGGACGAAAATCCCGCCCGCTCTACCTTCTCCGGCCAAGGTTCCGGCGCGGCGCGCCAAGCAAGGAGCAGGTGAGCATGGCGATCCAGGGCGAACGGATCCGGATCCTCAACGATGTCGAGCCGCGCGAAGACGGCGCCTACGTCCTGTATCTCCTGCAGCAGGCCAACCGGGCGACGTTCAATCCGGCTCTCGAACTCGCCATCGAGGAGGGAAACCGCCTCGATCTGCCGGTCGTCGCCTGCTTCGGCCTGCTGGACGGCGCGAGCGGCTTTCCCGAGGCCAATGCCCGGCATTACGCCTTCCTGCTCCAGGGTCTCGCGGACGCGAAGGCAGGCCTGGAGAAGCGCGGGATCGGCTTCGTCATGCGCAAGTGCTCGCCCGCCGAGATCGCCATCGCCCTCGCCGAGGAGGCCGCGCTCCTCGTGCTCGACCGCGGCTACCTCGCGATCCAGAAGGGCTGGTACCGGCAGATCGCCAAGTCGGTGAAGACGCGGATCGTCCAGGTCGAGGGCGACGTCGTCGTGCCGGTCGAGACGGCCTCGCCGAAGCACGAATACGCCGCCCGGACGCTGAGGCCGAAGCTGAACCGGCTGTGGGACCCGTTCCTCGCGGCGCTGAAACCCCGCCGGGTGAAGCGCGCGGCCGATCGCCTGACGCTGAAGAGCGTGATCGACGTCTCCGATCCGGAGGCGGTGCTCGCCGGGATGACCCTCGACCGGGAGGTCGGCCCGGTGAAGCGCTTCACGGGCGGCGAGACGCAGGCCCGCAAGCGCCTGAAGGCGTTCCTGAAGGACGGGTTCTCGGGCTACGGCGCGGGGCGCAACATGCCGGAGGCGGCCGCCGCCTCGCACATGAGCCCCTACCTGCATTTCGGGCAGATCTCGCCGGTGGAGATCGCCCTGGCGGTGCGGGAGGCCAAGGTCGGCGATGCCGACGACCGCAGCGCCTACTTGGAGGAGCTGATCGTCCGACGCGAGCTCGCCATGAACCACGTCTTCTACACGGAGGGCTACGACGCCTACGACAGGGCCGTGCCGGACTGGGCGCGCAAGACCCTGGCCGAGCACGCGAAGGACGAGCGTCCCCACGCCTACTCGGAGGCGCAGCTCGCCGCCGGCGAGACCCACGACCGCTACTGGAACGCCGCGATGCGCGAGATGCGCGAGACCGGCTACATGCACAACCAGCTGCGGATGTACTGGGGCAAGAAGATCCTCGAATGGTCCCCGTCGCCCGAGGAGGGCTTCGCGCGGACGCTCCGCCTGAACAACCGCTACTTCCTCGACGGGCGCGATCCGAACTCCTTCACCAACGTCGCCTGGGTGTACGGCCTGCACGACCGGCCCTGGCAGAGGCGCGAGATCTTCGGCACGGTCCGCTATCAGAGCGAGAACTCGCTCAAGAAGTTCGACGCCAAGGCTTATGTGCGGGCGGTGGAGAAGCTCTGCGCCGCCGAGGGCTGAGGCGGGACGGCCGCGCGGCCGCTGGGGCGCTTCGGTATCCTCGCAATCGTCGCACGATGATCGGACCGGGCGGCAGCGTATTGCGACGCTTGTCTCCGCGGAGGCTCAGTCGTCTCGCGCGCACAGGTTCGTGAAGAAACGCTTTCCCGGCCTCGGATGTTTCGAGCCCACTTCCGGCCCGTCGCGGACCGCCGGACATGATCCGGCGACAACTCGGTCGGACCGGGGTCGGATCATCGCGCTGCTCGAAGCTGAACGGAGGACGACGATGCGGATGAAGCTGGCAGGCGCAGCACTCCTCGCGCTCGGAACCTTGGCCGCCACGGCCGGTACGGCGGAGGCTGCCCAGGGCTGCGGCCCGGGCTTCCACCGGGGCTGGTCAGGCTGGTGCAAGCCGAACTGGCGCCCCTACGCGTACCGCCCGGTCTACTATGCCCGACCGGTGGCCTACGGCTGGGGCCGTCCCTGGGGCTGGCACCATCGGTGGGGCTGGCGCCACGCGGGCTGGCATCGCCCCTGGGGCTGGCACCATCACGGCGGCTGGCATCGGGCGGCTTGGCACCACAGGTGGTGATCGGCTGAGCGGCGGGGCCGGCACGCCGGTGCCGGCCCTCGGCCGTCCCGCGCAGGGGGCCTTTCCTTGACCATTGCGCTATAGCGTCCGCTCTCACTGCGCGGACGAGGTGCTCTTTCATGGTCGAGAAGCGGGACGAGGTGCCGGACACGACGGAGGCTCCGCCCCCGCAACGGTCGCGCTACCGCCGCTCGATCATGCGCCTGCGGTCGGCCTCGATGGAGGCCTATCCGCTCTGGCGCGGGCGGCTGCTCTTCCTCGTGGGCGGCATCGGCGTGGGCCTCGCCGCCGTGCTGATGGCCAAGGGCGCCGACCTCGCGCAGGACGGGTTCCGGCGGCTCACCGCGCCGTCGCCGCTGATCGCCCTGGTGCTGACGCCCGCGGGCTTCGCTCTCGCGGCGCTGCTCGCCCTCACGGTCTTCCCGAACTCGCAGGGCTCGGGCATCCCGCAGGTGATCGCCGCCCGCCACGCCCGGGATACCGGCTTCCGCTACTCGCTGATCTCGCCGCGCGTGGCCTTCGGCAAGGTGCTGGTCCTGTTCCTGGGCCTGTTCTGTGGCGCCTCGGCGGGCCGCGAGGGGCCGACCGTGCAGGTCGGCGCCGCGATCATGGCCGCCTTCGGCCGCCTGACCCCGGAGCGCCTGCCCGGGCTCCTCCTGGCGGGCGGCGCCGCCGGCGTCGCGGCGGCGTTCAACACGCCGCTCGCCGGCATCGTGTTCGGCATCGAGGAGCTGGGACGCGCCTACGAGGCGCGCTCCTCCGGCCTGATCGTGGCCGGGATCGTGGCCGCGGGCCTGACCTCGCTCGGGCTCCTCGGCAACTATACCTATTTCGGCACGACCGACGCCGCCCTGCCGCTGGCGGCCGGCTGGGTGGTCCCGCTCGTCGCCGTGGTCGGCGGCCTCGCGGGCGGCCTGTTCAGCCGCCTCGTGATCCTGTTCGCCCGCGGCCTGCCCGGCGCGGCCGGGCGGATGATCCGGAAGCGGCCCGTGATCTTCGCGGCGGCCTGCGGGCTGTGCGTCGCCCTGTGCGGCCTCGCCTCCGGGGGCGCGGCCTACGGGACCGGCTACGAGGAGGCCAAGGCCATCCTCCACGGCGACGCGGCGGCGGGATGGACCTACGCGCCCCTGAAATTCGCCGCCACCGTGCTGAGCTCGATCAGCGGCATCCCGGGCGGCCTGTTCGCGCCGTCCCTGGCGGTCGGGGCCGGCCTCGGTGGCACGGTCCACGGATTCCTGCCGGGCATGCCCGTCGGCGCCGTCGTGCTGATCGGGATGGTGGCCTACCTGACGGGCGTGCTGCAGGCGCCGATCACCAGCTTCGTCATCGTCACCGAGATGACCCAGAACCACGCGATGGTGATCCCCCTGATGGTCGCGGCGCTCCTGGCCGACGCGGCCTCGAAGGCGATCTGCCGCGGCGGCCTCTACCACACGCTGGCGGAGATCATGCTGGAACGGGCCGACGTGCCGGCGCAGCCCGTGGCGAAGACCGGCTGACCGCGTCCCCGACCGAGCGGCCGGACGCGGGTAAGAATAAAAGCGGACCGGTCCGGAATCCGCGGAACGGTCTCGCTTGGCGTCGGTTGAGGCAGCAGCATCAGGCCCCGCGCCGGGGCGCAGCCGGAGTGACGCCATGACCCTTCTGAAATGGGCCCTCATCTGCTTCGTGATCTCGCTGATCGCCGGCGGTCTCGGCTTCACCGGCATCGCCTCCGGCGCCGGCTCGCTGGCCCGCATCCTGTTCGGCCTGTTCCTGCTCATCGCCATCGTGATCGTGGTCATCGCCTTCGCGGTCGGCCAGGCGGTGTTCTGAGGCAGGCGCGGTGCGCGGCGCGGTCTGCCTCGTCACCGGGGCGACCGGCGGCATCGGCTACGAGACGGCCCTCGGTCTCGCGCGCCTCGGCGCGCGGGTCGCCATGGTCGGCCGGGACAGCGGGAAGCTGCAGGCCTGCGCCGACAGGATCCGCGCCGCGGTGCCCGGCGCCGCCGTGGAGCCGCACCGCGCGGACCTGTCCGCGCAGGCCGAGATCCGCCGGCTCGCCGGGACCCTGCGGGCGGCCTATCCGCGCCTCGACGTGCTGGTGAACAATGCCGGCGCGATCTTCGACCGGCGCACGCTGACCGTCGACGGGATCGAGCGGACCTGGGCGCTCGACCATCTGGGCTACGTGCTCCTGACCCTCGAACTCCTCGACACGCTGAAGGACGCGGCGGCGGCGGGCGGGAAGCCGCGGATCGTCAACGTCGCCTCGGCGGCCCATTACCGGGGGCACATCGATTTCGACGACGTCGAGGGCGCCCGGCGCTACCGGGCGATGGGCGCGTATGCCCAGGCCAAGCTCGCCAACGTGCTGTTCACCTACGCGCTCGCCCGGCGCCTGCGCGACAGCGGCATCACGGCGAACGCCGTCCATCCGGGGGTGGTCAATACCGGCTTCGCCAAGAACACCGGCGGCCTGCTCGGCGCGGCCTGGGCGCTGATGCGGCCGTTGCTGATCACGCCCGAGAAGGGCGCGCGGACCTCCCTCCGCGTGGCCAGCGACCCGGGCCTGGACGGGGTCACGGGCCGATACTTCTCCCACGGTCGGCCGAAGGTCTCCTCGGCCGAGAGCCGCGACGAGGCCGTCCAGGAGCGGCTCTGGGCGCTGAGCCTCCGGCAGGTAAGCCGGAGCGACTGAAGTCGGATCGTTCGGCGGTGGCGGTCTCAGGCAGCCGGCGGGTCGAGCAGCACCCAGAGTCGCGCGATCCTGCCGTCCACGATCTCGGCAACGTCCGTCCCGGTGACCGCGACCGGGCCGCCCTCCGGACCGGCTTCCCAGCGCAGCGATCCCACGCCGTGGTGTCCGGCGGCCGTGCCGACGGGCACGAAGCGGAAGGTCGGCCCGAACCGGTCCAGGAGCGCCCCGGCGACCGCGGCGATCGCGGTCCGCCCGCGCACGACGTTGTCCGGCTCGAACAGGGTCGGCTCGGCCACGTAGAGCTCGGCCCGGGCGGCCGCCCGCGCGCCGGCGTCCCGCGCGTTGAAGATCCGCGCGAGATTGGCGCGCAGCAGCCGGTCGTAGTCGGGCTCTGCCGCCGGCGCGGCCTCCGTGCCGTCGGACATCGCGCATCTCCTTCGAAGGGGGTTGTCGGGCGTGCCGCGCGGCGGCCGGCGGCTCATATCAGGCGGCCGCCGCCGTCGATGTGCAGGGTCTCGCCGTTCATGAAGCCGTTGCTCATCAGGAAGACGACGGCGGCACCGGCCTCCTCGGCGGTGCCGAGGCGTCTCTGCGGCAGCCTCTCGGTCAGCCCGGCCACGTAGGCGTCGCGGTGGGCGCCGAGTGTGCGGGCCAGGAGCGGGGTGTCGGTGGTGCCGGGCGAGAGCGCGTTCACCCGCACCGGTGCCAGTTCGAGCGCGAGGCCGCGGGCGAAGGCCTCCATCGCGGCCGACGCCGCCGCCAGCACGGCGGTCCCCTGCGCGCTCGGGCGGTCCGCCAGGGCGCCGGAGATGAGGGTGACCGAGCCGTCCCCGGCGAGCCGGCCGCCGAGGGCGCGCAGGGCATGAATGGCAGCCCAGATTCGCTCGTCGAAGGCCCGCGCGAGGTGCTCGACCTCGGCCTCGAGGACCCTGCCGGCCACGAAGGTCCCGGCCAGCAGCGCGAGGTGGTCGACGCGGGGGATGTCGGCCAGAGCGGTCGCGATCGTCTCGGGCCGCGTCACGTCGGCGGCGCGCCAGCCGGCGAAGCCGTTCTCCGCCGCGGCGCGCTCGGCGCCCGCCGCGTGGCGGCCGACGACGACGACCTCCGCGCCCGCCGCCCTGGCTTGGCGGGCGGCCGCGAGGCCTATGCCCGAGGTGCCGCCGAAGACCACGACGGTGCGATCCTGAAGGGTGCTGCTCATGGCGGGAAACCTGGCCGGTCGTCGCCAGCGCGGCGCCGATGGACGGGAGATTGGGCCAGCGACCCTTCCTTGATAATCGGTCCGCTCTTCGCTTCAGTCGTGCCGTCATGGAACAGATCGGCCTCGACCGGTTCACGGGCATCGTCGCCTTCGCCCGCTCCGCCTCCCTCGGCAGCTACTCGGCGGCCGCCCGCTCCCTCGGCATCTCGCCCTCGGCGGTGAGCAAGAGCGTGCAGCGGCTGGAGGCGCGGCTCGGCGTGAGCCTCTTCACCCGGACCACCCGCTCGCTGACCCTGACGCCGGAGGGGCGCGACCTGCAGGAGCGCGCGCTGCGGCTCCTCCGCGAGGCCGAGGCGATCGAGCAGGCGGCGGTCGCGGCACGCTCCGAGCCCGCCGGCACCCTGAAGGTGGCGGCGTCGATCCCGGTCGGCGTCCACCTGCTCGCGCCGGCCCTGCCGCGCTTCCGCGCGCGCCATCCGAAGCTGTCGGTCGACCTGCGCCTGAGCGACCGCTTCGTGGACCTGATCGAGGAGGGCATCGACGTCGCGATCCGGGTCGGCGACCTCGCGGATTCCCGGCTGGTCTCGCGCCGCCTCGCGCCGCACCGGGTCTGCGCCTTCGCGGCCCCGGCCTATCTGGCGCGGCGCGGCACGCCGCGGCATCCAGACGATCTGGTCCACCACGACTGCGTGAACTTCCGCTTCCAGAGCACGGGGCAGGCCCTGCGCTGGCCGTTCCACGTGGGCGGCCGCAGGGTCGAGATCACGCCGGATACCGGCATCGTCGCGGATTTCAGCGACGCGGTGACGGCAGTGCTGGTGGCCGGTGGCGGTATCGGCATCTCGCCGACCTACATCGCCGCACCGCATGTCGGGCGGGGCGCGCTCATCCCGATCCTGCAGGACTTCGCGGTCGAGCGCTCGGTCTTCACGGCGCTCTGGCCGGAGAGCCGGCGCGGCAGCCCGAACGTGCGGGCGTTCCTCGCTTTCCTCGACGAGGTCTTCCCGTCGCCTGTCCCCTGGGACGGCGTGCTCGCGCCGGCCCCGACGCCCGGTGCGGCCGCCTGACAGAGGTCCGTGCGCGCCGGCGAGGCGGCACCCCTCAGGCCGCCGCCCGGACCTTGTGGTCGCCCTGCTGCTGGATCTCGATGAAGACCCGGGTCACGTCGGGGCTGCGCGCCTTCAGCGCCCGGTCGAGGCGCGTGACGAGGCTCTCGACCTCGCCGGCGCTGAGATCGTCGGTCATGTCGATGCTGAGATTGACCAGGATGTCGGACGGGCCGAGGTGCTGGGTCAGCACCTCGTTGACGTGGACCACGCCCGGCTCGCCGCGGACCAGCTCCGCGATCGCCGCCACGACCTCGGGATCGGCCGCCTCGCCGATCAGCAGACCGTGCGTCTCGACCATCAGGAACGCCGCCATGCCGATCAGCACGAGGCCGATGCCGACCGACGCCCAGCCGTCGAGGCTCGGCATCTCCAGGAGGTGGGACAGGGCCACGCCGGCGAGCGCGATCAGCAGGCCGATCAGGGCGGCGGTGTCCTCCGCGAGCACCGTGAACAGGGTCGGGTCCTTGCTGCGCCGGATCGCCCGCACGGCCGAGTGCTTGCCCTTCTCGGCCCAGAACTGGCGCATCGCAACGAAGAACGACGTGCCCTCCGCCGCGATGGCGAAGCCCAGGATCGCGACGTTCACCCAGAGGCCGGGCAGGCGGTAGCCGAACAGCTCGGCATCGACGTCCGGCTCGGGATGGCGGACCCGCTCGATCCCCTCGTAGACGGCGAACAGTCCGCCGCCGAGGAAGATCATCAGCGCGACCACGAAGGCGTAGAAGTAGATCTCGCGCCCGTAGCCGAACGGGTGGCGGGCGTCGGCCGGGCGCTCGGCCCGCTTCATGCCGACGAGGAGCAGCACCTGGTTCGCCGTGTCGACCACCGAGTGTACGCCCTCGGCGAGCATGGCGGTCGAGCCGGTCAGCGCCCCGCCCACGAACTTCGCCGCCGCGATGGCGAGGTTGGCGCCCGCCGCCGCGTAGATCGCTCCCGTGCTTTCGTGCGCCATCCGGAACTCCCTGCGCGGTCTGGGGGACACCGGGCTCTTGGACCCCGGCACGGCGTCGCCGCCGCGGCGATGCAAGCGTCGCGGCGCGCAGGTTGTTCCCGTGTGGACGCGGGCCGGTGCCCCGTGCAACCTGCGGCCGCTCAACGAGTCCCGGAGGCAGCATGGCCGATGCCCGCTACGATCCCGACAACATCTTCGCCAAGATCCTGCGGGGCGAGATCCCCTGCCACCGCGTCTACGAGGACGCCCACACCCTGGCCTTCATGGACGTGATGCCCCAGGGCGAGGGCCACACGCTGGTGATCCCGAAGGCGCCGGCCCGGGGCCTGCTCGACGCCGACCCGGACTCGCTCGGCGCCCTGATGGCGAGCGTCCAGAAGGTCGCCCGCGCCGTGAAGGCGGCGTTCCGGGCCGAGGGTCTGACCGTGTTCCAGTTCAACGAGCCGGCCGGCGGCCAGACCGTCTTCCACCTGCACGTCCACGTCATCCCGCGGCGCGAGGGCGTGCCGCTGAAGCGCCACGAGGGCGGGATGGCCGATAACGGGGTCCTCGCCGAGCACGCCGCCCGCATCCGCGCGGCGCTCGAGGCACAGGCCTGACGCCCAGGCCTTACGATCAGGCCGCGCTCGCCGAGTCGCCCGACTGGGCCATGCTGGCGAGCAGCCGGCGCAGGGCGGCGTTCTCGGTCTCGAGCTCGCTGATGCGCTTCAGCAGCAGGGTCACGGAGGCGTCCGTCGCGGCCGGATCGGGCGAAGCGGGCGCGGTGCCGGCCCGGGCCGGCGCCTCGAAGGTCACGCCGATGCCGTCCTCCCGGCGCCAGCGCAGGGTGGCCCGGTAGGTCCGGTCCTTCTGCGGGATGTAGAGATCGAACGCGTCCGGAAGCGTGGTGGCCTCGCTCATCACGAGGCGCGCGCCGGTGGGGGACATGTCGCGCACCAGGCAGTCGAGGCTCGACGACCCGTTGTTGAAGACGATGCGGCCCTTGAGGAAGACCCTCTGGCGCGCCTCTCTGCGATGCTCCGACATGCGGGCGGCTCCGGACAGCTGACGGTTCCGCGAAACCTGCACGCGAGCCCTTAAGGAATCTTGGTCGCGATCGCCGAGTCGAGGCCCGCTATAGGGCTCGATACCGGTAACGAGCTGCCGCCAAGGCTCCGGAAGAGCGAGTCGGCGCCCCGGGCCGGTCCGATTTACGCGCGACGACTTCGGTTCGTCGTTCCGTGGCCGGAGCGGCGACCCGGCAGGACCGCGCCGATCGTCCCGACGCCGTCCTGCTCGCCGTGACGGACGGGGCCCGCTCAGGCGATGAAGCGCCGGTCCACGGTCTGGAACAGGTAGAAGCCGTTGAAGCGCACCGCGGTGTCGGCGGCCCGCCCGTCGAAGTCGAGGGGCTGCCGGCCGCCGTCGCCCAGCTTGCCGCCGAAGGTCCAGCGACCCGCGCCGATGAAGGGCGGGACCGTGCTGGCCTCCGGCACCGCGCAGCAGAGGCCCTCCTCGCCTTTGAGCTGGAACAGGTTGTAGCTTCGCATCCGAAGTCCTCCGCCTGGCCGCCCTCGAAGCCAATTTTCCCAATACAAGATTTCGCATTGCGAAGAATCGGCTTGACCGTGCTCATAATGGCACAATCGGTCGAGTTTGTGACGGTCAAGTTTCAGGGACGTTTCGGTTCAACTCGTCGATCCAGATCCGCGCCGACCCGTCGGAGGGCGCGCGCCAGTCCCCCCGGGGCGACAGCGAGCCCCCCGCCGAGACCTTCGGCCCGTTCGGGAGCGCCGAGCGCTTGAACTGGCTGAAGCCGAAGTAGCGGCTCAGGAAGACGCCGAGCCAGCGGCGGATCTCCGGGAGGTCGTAGGCGACCCGCTTGCTCTCCGGGAAGTCCGGCGCCCAGGTGCCGCGCTCCCTGTCGCCCCAGGCGTGGAGCGCCAGGAAGGCGATCTTCGAGGGCCGGAACCCGTAGCGGAGCGTGTAGAACAGGTTGAAATCCTGCAGCGCGTAGGGGCCGATCGTGCCCTCCGTGCTCTGCGGGCTGTCGTCCTGATCCACCGGCACCAGCTCGGGGGAGATCTCGGTGTCGAGGACAGCCTGGAGGGTGCGGGCCTCGTCCGGGCCGACCTCGCCGTTGCCGATCACCCAGCGGATCAGGTGCTGGATCAGCGTCTTGGGCACGCCGGCATTGACCGCGTAGTGGCTCATCTGGTCGCCGACGCCGTAGGTGCACCAGCCGAGCGCCAGCTCGGAGAGGTCGCCGGTGCCGACCACGATGCCGCCGGCGTGGTTCGCCAGCCGGAACAGGTAGTCGGTGCGCAGGCCCGCCTGCACGTTCTCGAAGGTCACGTCGTAGACCGCCTCGCCCTTGGCGAAGGGGTGGTCCATGTCGGCGAGCATCTGCTTGGCGGCCGGGCGGATGTCGATCTCGGCGGCCGAGCAGCCCAGCGCCTTCATGAGCGCGTGGGCGTTGGTCTTGGTGGCGTTCGAGGTGGCGAACCCCGGCAGCGTGTAGGCCAGGATGTCCGAGCGCGGGTATCCCAGGCGGTCGAACGCCTTGGCGATCACGATCAGCGCGTGGGTCGAATCGAGGCCGCCCGAGACGCCGATGACGGCCTTGCGGGTGCCGGTGGCCTCCAGGCGCTTGGCGAGGCCGGCGACCTGGATGTTGTAGGCCTCGTAGCAATCCTGCGCGAGGCGCGACGGGTCGGCCGGCACGAACGGGAACCGCTCGATCCGCCGGATCAGGCCGAGATCGGCCTCGGGCGGGTTGAGCCGGAACGGCACCCGGCGATAGGGCAGGGCGCGGCCGCGCGCGTCGTCGTCGAAGCTGCCCGCCTGCAGGCGCTCCTGGGCGATCAGGTCGAGGTCGATGTCGGCCAGCGTCGTCACCGGCTTCTCGGGGAAGCGCTCGCCCTCGGCGAGGCGCACGCCGAGCTCGTCGACGCTGGTCTGGCCGTCCCAGGACAGGTCGGTGGTCGATTCGCCCTGGCCGGCCGCCGCGTAGACGTACGCGCAGGCGCCCCGCATCGAGGCCGCCCGGGACAGGAGCGCCCGCGACTCGGCACGGCCCACCGTGATCGGGCTGCCCGAGAGGTTCGCCAGCACGGTGGCGCCGGCGAGCGCGGCGCGCATGCCGGGGGGCTCGGGCACCCACAGGTCCTCGCAGATCTCCACCCCGACCACGAGGCCCGGCAGGTCCTCGGCCGGGAACAGCAGGTCGGTGCCGAACGGCGCGTCCTGACCGGCGACCCGGACGGTCTCGCCGACGATCCCGGCGCCGGAGGCGAAGTGGCGCTTCTCGTAGAACTCCCGGTAGTTCGGCAGGAAGGTCTTCGGGACGACGCCGAGCAGGCGGCCGCCCTGGATGGCGAGCGCGCAATTGTAGACGCGGTGCCGCCAGCGCAGGGGCGCGCCGACGATCAGCAGCGGCCGGAGACGGGCCGAGTCGGCGATCACGCGGGCGGCAGCGACCTCGACCGCGTCGAGCAGGGTCTGCTGGAGCAGCAGGTCCTCGATCGCGTAGGCCGAGAGGCCGAGCTCGGTGAAGACCGCCAGCACCGCGCCCAAATCGTGGCAGGTCCGGGCGAGGTCGAGGACGACGTCGGCGTTGCGCTCGGGCTCGGCCGGATGGCTCCGGCCGGTGCAGGCCGCGACCCGGGCGAAGCCGTGGCGGTAGAGGGAGCGGAAGCGGGCCGGCGATTCGGAGGTGGCTGGAGACACGGGCACCTGTCTGGGTGAGGGGTGGCTGCGGGTTACTATAGCGGACGCGGGCGGGGGGCGGCGCGGAGCCTGTTCGCGCCCTGGCCGGTTCCCGACGTCATCGCGAGAGACTGCGCTGCGGCGGACCGGGACGGGGCCCAGATCGCGATTTCCAATCCATAGGGCGTCGTTACCTCGAGATTCCGCGTTCGAATCGGTCGCCGGTGGCCGTGACGGCCCGGCCGCGGCGATGCGGGGCCCTGCCGGAGCGCCGGGCCGATCGTCCCGCATGGTTTCCGCACCGCGGCCGACGGCAAGCCTCCATTAACGACGAATGGCCTAACTCAGGAACAGCCGCCGCGCGTCGGCGGATCCCTGTTTCGAGTATCGTCTGAGAACCCATGCGCGCATCGGGACGGCCTCCGTACTCCCACCGTGACCCCGCCCGCCCTGTTCGCGGCGGCGACCGCTCGGGCCTCTCCCTGGGAGCCCTGGCGCACCGGCTGATGGCGCTCCGCGCGAGCCTCACCCGCCGCCTCTCCGGCTCTCCCGCGGGCCTGCCCGCCCGCCCGTCCTACGGCGCGCCCGGGCGCCGGGCCGAGCCGAGCTGGCTCACCCCGCCGGGCGCGATGGTCGGCCGCGAGGGCTCCGAGCGCGCCCCGCGCGCCGCGGCGCCCGAGCCGCACTGGCCGGCCCAGGTCTTCGACGACCGGGCGAGCCTCGACGCCCTGGAATCCCCGATCTTCGAGAGCCGGATCGACCGCAGCGCCTCCTCGCCGGGCGTGCTGGTGCGCCAGCCGCGCCGCCCCGCCGCCATCGCCCCCGACTACGCGCCGGCCGCGGCTCCGCTCGCGGGCCATGCGGCCGGCCATGTGGCCCACCAAGTGACCGACCACGTCGCGACGCCGGCCGCCGCGCCGGCGCCGGCCGCGCCCTCGGCGGTCCGCTACACCCGCACCCCTGATTCGGTTCTGCAGGAGCGCCGCCAGCGCGCCCTCGAGGCCGAGCGCGTCGCCCTGGAGCGCGCCCGTGCCGAGGCGCAGGCCGCTGCCCTCGCCCTGGAGACCGAGCGGGCCGCCCGCGAAGAGGCCGAGCAGGAGCGGGTCGAGCGCGCGCGGATCGCGGCCGAGGCGGCCGAGCGCGCCGCAGCCGTGCCGGCCCTGCCCGAAGCCGCCGCGCCGGACGCGGAGCCGGTGCCGCTGTGGCGCCAGCCCTTCGTCGCGCCGCCGGGCGTCCGCTTCTTCCGCACGCCGGACCGCCGCCCGGTCCGGCCCGCGGTCGAGCTGGCCGCCTCCACGGCGGCGATCGCCCCGGTCGCGGCCGCGTTGGTCGCCGCCGCGCCGGTCGAGACGGTCGCCGAGGCCCCGGCCCGCGACTGGTCGGACCTGCCGGACTGGTCCGAGGTCCAGCCCTGGTTCGACGGCGGCGACTGGTCGTCCGTCGATGCCTGGTCGGCCCTGGAGGCGCAGCCCGCCGAGGTCGCGCCGACCCCGGCCGCCGTCTCGGCGCCGGCGGCGTCCGACGAGCGCTTCGTCTCCATGCCCCTCGACATCTCGCACCTGCGGTCGCTGCCGCCGCGGCCGGTCTACGTGCTCGACCGGCTCGTCCGGTTCGACCAGCCGCCGCGTCCCGCCGACGGGCAGGATAACGGGACGGAGACCGGCCAGCGGATGGACGAGGCCGCCTCGATCCGGAGCGCCTTCCTGCCGCCCGTCGCGCCGCCGGCCGCGTCCGGCCTGTCGCTGGTCTTCGGCCCCGGCAGCGCCGCGGCCGAGCCTCCGGCCGCCCCCGCGTCCGAGGCGCCCCGCCGCGCGCCGGCTCTCAGCGCCATGGCGGCCCGGGCTGCGATTCGCGCGGCCGGCCAGCCGACCGCCGTCCCGCCAGCACCCCCGGCCGTGCCCGAAGCCGGTCCCGCCCCGGTCGTTGCCGCGCCGGTCGTTGCCGCGCCGGTCGCCGCGCGCGCCGAGGCGGAGCGCGTTGTGATCCCGATGACGCCGCGCCCGGTCCTGCTCCGCGGCAAGCTGGCGCCGCAGCCGGAGCCGGTCGAGACGGAGATCGAGGCGGAGATCGAGGCTGAGGCCGAGCCGGTCGCCGCTGCCGTCGAGGCGATCGAGGTCGCGGCCCTGCCGGCCCCCGCGCCGGCGTCGGTCCCCCTGGTGGCGCCGCGGGCACACCTGATCCCGGCCGGCCGCCACCTCGAGATCGCGCCGATCGAGAACGCCGATTACGAGCTGCCGTCCCTCGAACTGCTCGCCCTGCCGGCCCCCGGCGGCAGCGAGGAGGTCGACGCCGACGTGCTGGAGCAGAACGCCCTCAACCTGCAGCAGACGGTCCAGGATTTCGGCGTGCGCGGCGACATCCTGGCGGTGCGGCCGGGCCCGGTCGTCACCCTCTACGAACTCGAGCCCGCGCCCGGCACCAAGTCCAGCCGCGTGATCGGCCTGTCGGACGACATCGCCCGGTCGATGTCGGCGGTCTCGGCCCGCGTCGCGGTCGTGCCCGGCCGGAACGTCATCGGCATCGAGCTGCCGAACGAGACCCGCGAGACCGTGTTCCTGCGCGAGCTGCTCTCGTCGGCCGACTTCGCCGAGAGCAAGCACAAGCTGGCGCTGTGCCTGGGCAAGAACATCGGCGGCGAGCCGATCATCGCCGACCTCGCGCGCATGCCGCACCTCCTGGTCGCCGGCACGACCGGCTCGGGCAAGTCGGTGGCGATCAACACCATGATCCTGTCGCTGCTCTACCGGCTCAAGCCCGAGGAGTGCCGCCTGATCATGGTCGACCCGAAGATGCTGGAGCTGTCGGTCTACGACGGCATCCCGCACCTGCTCTCCCCGGTCGTCATCGACCCCAAGAAGGCGGTCATCGCCCTCAAGTGGGCCGTGCGCGAGATGGAGGAGCGCTACAAGAAGATGGCCAAGATCGCGGTGCGCAACATCGACGGCTACAACGCCCGCATGAAGGAGGCCCGCGATAAGGGCGAGACCATCACGCGCACGGTCCAGACCGGCTTCGATCGCCACACCGGCGAGGCCGTGTACGAGGACGAGGCGATGGATCTGGCGCCGCTGCCGTACATCGTGATCGTGGTCGACGAGATGGCCGACCTGATGATGGTGGCCGGCAAGGACATCGAGGGGGCGATCCAGCGCCTGGCGCAGATGGCGCGCGCGGCGGGCATTCACCTGATCATGGCCACCCAGCGCCCGTCGGTGGACGTGATCACCGGGACGATCAAGGCGAACTTCCCGACCCGGATCAGCTTCCAGGTGACGAGCAAGATCGACAGCCGCACGATCCTGGGCGAGATGGGCGCCGAGCAGCTTCTGGGCCAGGGCGACATGCTGTTCATGGCCGGGGGCGGGCGCACGACGCGGGTGCACGGGCCGTTCTGCTCGGACAGCGAGGTCGAGAGCGTGGTCGCCCACCTCAAGCGCCAGGGCCGTCCCAGCTACCTCGACGCCGTCACCGCCGACGATTCGCCCGAGGAGCCCGCCAAGGAGGGCGGCCGGTCCGGCCGGGGCAAGGCGGCCGCGGCCGACAAGGCCGAGCGGTCCGACGAGCCCGAGGAGGAGGCCCCCGTCTTCGACATCGGCGCCTTCGCGGCGGCGAGCGGCGGCGACTCCGACGACCTCTACAAGCAGGCGATCGAGGTGGTGCTGCGCGACCAGAAGGCGTCGACGAGCTACATCCAGCGCCGGCTGCAGATCGGCTACAACCGCGCCGCCTCCATCATGGAGCGGATGGAGATCGAGGGCATCGTCGGCCCGGCCAACCACGCCGGCAAGCGCGAGATCCTGGTCGCCGGGGCGACGCACAGCTCGGCCGGGATGTACGACGACGAGTGAGACGCTGTCCGGGCCGCCTCGCCACGGGGCGGCCCGGACGTCGCATCTTCGCCACAGGGCGAGGTTCTAAAAGGGGGCTGCGAAACCCGCCCCGTCTCTGCGAGCGGAGCGAAGCAACCCAGAGTAGCGCGACCTCCGGTATCGTGGCGCACCTGGATTGCCTCGCTCCGCTCGCGAAGACGAGGGGACGGCAAGGCGTCCGCAGCGGCCCGCCCACCTCTGTTTCGCCGCCGGAGCTTGCCCGCGGCTCCTCAGGAGACTCTGCCGATGATCGGCCGCCGCACCCGCACAGCCGGCTCCGTGATCGCCGCCGGGCTGTGGCTCGCGACAGCCAACCCGGCCCACGCGCAGGTCGGCGCCTTCATCGACAGCCTGTTCGGCCACAAGGAGGAGCCCGCCCCGCAGCCGGAGGCCGCCCCGGCGGCCCCCGCGCCGGCCAAGAAGGCCGCGCCCAAGGCCAAGGAGGCGAGCAAGGAGACGAAGCCCGGCACGGCCAAGTCCGGCAAGGGCGGCGACAAGGCCGCCGACAAGGCGGACCACAAGGCGCCCGAGCCGAAGGTCGCGGCGGTGGGCGCGCCGACGGCGATCGTCACCGCCGACTCGGCCGATCCCGCCGCGCTGCTGGCGCAGGCCAACGCCTACTTCAACGGCATCAACACCCTGACGGGCAATTTCGTGCAGATCGGCGCCGACGGCCGCCGGATCGGCGGCAAGCTGACGCTCGTCAAGCCCGGCCGCCTGCGCTTCGACTACGACCAGCCCTCGCCGCTAGAGGTGGTCGCCGACGGGACCTCGGTGGCGGTGCGCGACCGCAAGCTGAACACCCAGGACCTCTACTTCATCGCACAGACGCCGCTGAAATTCCTCCTGCGCGAGAAGATCGACCTCGCCCGCGACCTCACCGTCACCGACGTGGCGAGCGATCCAGGCAGCGTCCGCATCAGCCTGGAGGACCGCGCCACCCTCGGCGGCACCTCGAAGATCCAGCTGTTCTTCGACGCCGAGATGAAGACCCTGTCGCAGTGGCGGATCACCGACCCGCAGGGCTACGTCACCACGGTGACGCTCTCGAACCTGCAGAAGGGCAAGAGCGTCGACGGCAGCCTGTTCTTCATCAATTACGGACGGTCCGAGGACAAGGCGATGCAGCAGCAGATCCAGCAATCGCAGAAGTGACGGGGTCGCCCCTCAGGGGGCGCCGAGCCCGGCCGCGGCGCCGGGCCGCCACCGGTTCAACTCCCGATCGATCGCGCCCTCCGTCCCGTGCAGGAACTCCGCGGTCGACAGGCCGGGGGCCAGGGCCGCGAGGTAGCTCACCACCACCGTGCCGGACCGGGTCGCCGCGCCCCCGGGCCAGAACAGGCCGGAATTGAGCGCCACCGGCACCACCGGCAGGCCGAGACGGCCGTAGAGCAGCTCGACGCCGCGCTTGAAGCGGAGCGGCTCGCCGATCGCGCCGCGGGTACCCTCGGGGAAGATCAGGACCGACCGCCCCGCCGCGACCGCCTCCCGACCGCCGTCGATCATGGTGCGCAGGGCCTGGGTGCCCTTGGCCCGGTCGATGACGATCATCGGCGAGCGCCGGAGGAACCAGCCGACCACCGGGATCGCCAGCAGCTCCCGCTTCGCGACGATCGCCACGTCCGGCACCAGGACCAGGAAGGCCAGCGTCTCCCAGGTCGACTGGTGGTTGGCGACGATCAGGCAGGGCTCGTCCGGCAGGTGCTGGCGGCCCTCCTCGACGTAGCGCAGCCCCACGATGCGCCTGAGCCCGCCCAGGATCCCGCGCGCCCAGAGCCGCGTCGCCCTGCGGATCGGCCGCTGGGGCGATCCGGACAGGAGGAAGATCGCCAGCGGCGCGAGGAACAGGGTTGTCCAGGCGGCCCAGTAGACGGCGAACAGGAGCGAGCGGGCGTGCGCCATGGCGGGCCTCGACGAGGGGCCCGGGTACAGGGCAGGGCCCGGACATAGCGCCTGCCGGCCGGGCGCGCACGGCCTTTCGCCGGGCGGGCGGTGAGCGGACTGTCGCGGGCCGCGAAATCGGCTATCGGAGCGCAACGCCGTCAGAACCCCCGCGCCGCCCGTGCAATTCACCGTCACCACCTGGAACATCAACTCGGTGCGCCTGCGCATCGACCTCGTGCTGCGCTTCCTCGCCGAGCACAGGCCGGACGTGCTCTGCCTCCAGGAGACCAAGTGCCCGGACGACGCCTTCCCGCTGAAGGCCCTGCGCGGTTCGGGCTACGAGCACGTGATGTTCGCCGGCCAGAAGGGCTACAACGGCGTCGCGATCCTCTCCCGCTTCCCCCTGCACACCCGCGCCGTGATGGGCTTCTGCGAGCGTCAGGACGCCCGCCACATCTCGGCGGTGCTGGGGCCGGAGGCCGGGGCGGCCTCGGGCATCGTGCTGCACGATTTCTACGTCCCGGCCGGCGGCGACGTGCCGGACCGCGACCTGAACCCGAAATTCGCCCACAAGCTCGACTTCCTGTCCGAACTGCGCGCCTGGGGCGGCAGGCGCGTCTCCGGGCCGGCGATCCTCGTGGGCGACCTCAACGTCGCGCCCCTGGAGCACGACGTCTGGTCGCACAAGCAGCTCCTCGACGTGGTCAGCCACACGCCGGTGGAGACCGAGGCGCTGGAGGTGCTGCGCGGGGAGGCGGGCTGGATCGACGCGGCGCGCCACCTCACCCCGGAGCCGGAGAAGATCTACACGTGGTGGAGCTACCGCTCCCCCGACTGGTCGGCCGCCAACAAGGGGCGGCGCCTGGACCACGCCTGGGTGTCGCCCGACCTCGCCGGGACCGTCCGCAAGGTCGAGGTGCTGCGCGAGGCCCGCGCCTGGGAGCGCCCCTCCGACCACGCCCCGGTGACCCTCACGCTGGAGCTGTGACCGGGCGCGGAACTGCGGCGCGGTCCGAGCATTGCCCGCTCACGAACCCGTGACGTGAGCGAGCCCCGATGCGCAAGATCCTGATCGCTTTTCTGCTTCCCAAGGTCGTGTCCTACCTCCGTCGCCGCTACGGCGGCCCGCACGCCAACCGCAACCGGGCCTTCTGAGACGGCCCGGTCGCGGCCACCGCCTGTGACCCCCGGGCGCAGGCGGTGGCCGCGGCGACGGCCCTAGATCCTGCGGGTCCCAAGCCGAGGAGCCGCACCCGATGACCCAGGACCCGCGCGAGGCCGGCCCCCGGCCGCCGTTCCCCGGTGACCAGCAGCAGACCCGCCCGGGCCTCACCACGAAGATGACGCCGCGCCCCGACCACGGCGAGGAGAGCTACGTCGGCAAAGGCCTGCTCACGGGTCAGGCGGCGCTGATCACCGGCGGCGATTCCGGCATCGGCCGGGCGGTGGCCATCGCCTACGCCCGCGAGGGCGCCGACGTGGCGATCTCCTATCTCGAGGTCGAGCAGGAGGATGCTGAGGACACGAAGGCCTGGGTCGAGAAGGCCGGCCGCCGCTGCCTGCTGCTCCCCGGCGACATCCGCGACGAGGCCCGGTGCCGGGATCTCGTGGGGCGCACCGTCGCGGCCTTCGGGCGCCTCGACATCCTCGTGAACAACGCCGCCGCCCAGGTGGTGAACGAGGGCCTCGACGATCTGGCGGCGTCCGACATCGAGGGCTCGTTCCGCGCCAACGTCTTCGCCATGTACTACCTCACCCAGGCGGCGGTGCCACACATGAAGCCGGGCGGCGCGATCGTGAACAGCACCAGCGTGCAGGCCAAGGTCGCCGACCCCAGCATGCTGATCTACGCCGCCACCAAGGGCGCGATCGCGAGCCTGACCATCGGCCTGTCGAACCTGCTGGCGCCGCAGGGCATCCGGGTGAACTGCGTCGCCCCCGGGCCGGTCTGGACGCCGATCCAGCCGATCGTGAAGAACCCCGATCAGATCGAGCAGCTCGGTGCGCAGACGCCGCTCGGCCGCGCCGGCCAGCCCGCGGAGCTGGCCCCGGCCTACGTGCTGCTCGCCTCCCGCGAGGGCAGCTACATGTCCGGGGCGCTAGTGCCGGTCACCGGCGGGATGCCGATGCTCTGATCCCGCATCCGTCGCCGCTCTTTGCGGCGGCACCACGCCGTCGTCTCGAGCGCAGCGACGCGACCCGGACCCGCGGGACATCCGCCGGGCGTGGCGCTCCCGGGTCGCTTCGCTGACGCGGGTCATCGCCGGGCGGATGTTCGGGCAGACCCTCGACGGCGCGCGCGCGATCCATCAGACGTTGCGGGCGGATCGGTTCACAACGGCGGGACGGCCCGGAAGGCCGCCCGGGTCCGGCGCGCGGTGATGGCACCGCCGCGGACCCGAACGCTGACCCGCGCCATCCGGGCGCCGCCGATCCCGACGGAGACGACCATGAGCGACGCCCAGGCCCGGACCGCGCTGGTGACGGGGGCCGCCCGCGGCATCGGCCTCGCCACCGCGACCCGCTTCCTCGCCGACGGCTGGAACGTCGCCCTTCTCGACATCGACGGCCCGGGCGCGGCGGCGGCGGCCGAGCGGCTCGGCCGTCCGGAAGCCACGCTCGCGGTGACGGCCGACGTCTCCGACCCCGAGGCGGTGGCGGCGGCGATCCAGCAGGTCGCCGACCGGTTCGGCCGCCTCGACGCCCTGGTCAACAATGCCGGCATCGCGATCTTCAAGCCGCTGACCGAGACCACCTTCGCCGACTGGTCGCGGGTGCTCGCCGTCAACTTGTCCGGCCCGTTCCTGTGCACGCAGGCGGCCGTCCCGCTCCTGTCCGAGCGCGGCGGCGCTATCGTGAACATCACCTCGATCTCGGGCCTGCGCGCCTCGACGCTCCGCACCGCCTACGGCACCAGCAAGGCGGGGCTCGCGCAGCTCACCAAGCAGCAGGCCGCCGAGCTGGCGCAGTACGGGATCCGCGTGAACGCCGTCGCCCCCGGTCCGGTGGACACCGCGATGGCCAAGGCGGTGCACAGCCCCGAGATCCGGGCGGATTACCACGACGCCGTCCCGCTCGGCCGTTACGGGCTGGAGACGGAGCTCGCGGAGGCGATCGTGTTCCTCTGCTCGGAGCGCGCCTCCTACATCACCGGTCAGCAGCTCGCCGTCGACGGCGGCTTCGAGTCGACGGGAATCGGCCTCAAGACGCTGCGCGGCGCGCGCAACATCTGAACGCGTCGGCCCGATCCGCCGAGTTCGGACAGGGTTCGGACAGGGTTCGTTAACCCTGCCGCCGTAGCCCGGAGGCTTGGTCAACAGGCGCGGGCACCATGCCGAGACTCGGCTCCATGATCGTCGACGGTCTAGCGTTCCTCCTCGTGGCGATCGCCCTCGCGGCGGTCGTCGCCGGCTACGAGCGGAACCTGCCGGATCCGTCCGCGTCACCCGCGCTGGTCGCCGCGGGCGCCCCCGTCTGGACCGACCCCGAGACGACGGGCTCGATCGCGCCGGCCGCGGGCCCGGTCGCCCGCTGGGCGGACGCGCGACCCCCGTTCGCGGCGCCGGAGTCGGATCGCGCCGCCGGCGGAACCTGGGTGAGCCCGCCCCGCCGCTGAGGCGCCGCGGGGCGGTTCACCGGGGCTCCCGCCGCGATCACAACTGATCGTTAACTATGGTTGCCGAACCTTCCACCGCACAGCGAAGCGGAGAGGCACCCATGGCGCGCGACGGCAACCGACCCCACCCGAGCGCCCTGGCGCGGTATCCGGTTCCGATCGAGCTGATCTCGGCCCTGTTCCGCGCCGACGACGCGGAGCGCGACCGGCTGCTCGCGCCGATGCCGGCCTACGGCCGCGCCCGGATCGCCGCCTACTGCGCCGAGCACGCGCGGCTCGAGGCGCTCGGCCTGAAGGTCGCGCGCTCCTGCGACGAGGCCACGCTGGTCAGGGCTGCGGGCGAAACGGTCGGCGCCGACCTCTTCGCGCGCTCGCGGGCGCCCGCGCCGGCGCCGATCCAGCTCCAGGCAGCCTGACCGACCCGCCGCGCGGAAGC
Organism: Methylobacterium sp. UNC300MFChir4.1; assembly: GCF_900110155.1. Lineage (NCBI taxonomy): Bacteria > Pseudomonadati > Pseudomonadota > Alphaproteobacteria > Hyphomicrobiales > Methylobacteriaceae > Methylobacterium > Methylobacterium sp. UNC300MFChir4.1. The sequence continues at coordinate 27,358 of NZ_FOCS01000004.1, forward strand.
CCGGCCGGCCGAGAGTGTCGGCTCGATGAATGCCCGAGCCTGTCCGGGTTCACAGCGGACGGCGCATCCTCCTGTCATCGGCCCGGCGCGTCCGGGCCGCAGGTTCAGGAGATCGTGTCATGATGCGCGCCAAGGTGATCGGCCTCGTCGCGGTGGCCGCCGCGGCTCTCGCGACCGCCACGACGGCCAACGCGGCGCCGTTCGGCTACGGGCCGCCCGACGCCGGATCGGTGATCGAGCGCGTGGCCGGAGGCTGCGGTCCGGGCTTCCATCCCAATCCCTGGGGCCATTGCCGACCGAACGATCGCGGCTGGGGCTGGGGCGGACCGCGGGGACCCTACGGCGGCCGGCCCGGCTACGGCGGCTACGACCGCGGCTACGGCGGCTACGGCGGCTACGAGGGCCCGCGCCGGTCCTACGGCGGCTGGTGATCCGCGTCGGCGACCCGAGTTCGGGTCGCCGCGTCCAGAGCTCGGCCCGCCGCGCGCGATCCGGATCCGCGACCGGCCGGTGCCGGGTCAGTGCTCGGCCACCGTGTTGTCCCCCTGGAACGGACAAACCCATATTCACGACGGCATAGAGCCGTATTAATCTCTTTCGGGACGCAACATAGTGTCCCGGAGATTCTTCGTCATGAGTCGCTATGTATTTGCATCCCTGATGATCGCCGGCCTCGTGGCCGGCGCCGCGCCGGCCGCCGCGCTCTCCGCGAAGGATTGCTCGGTCAAGTATCAGGCCGCCAAGCAGGCCGGCACGCTCAACGGCCAGAAGTGGAACGACTTCCGCAAGGCCGAGTGCGGTGCGGCGGCCGACAACGCCCCGACGACCGCGCCGAACCCTGTCTCGCCGACCGCGACGACCGCTCCGGCCGCGCCGCCGGCCGCCCCGCGCGCCGGGACGACGTCCGCCGCCGCGGCGTCGGCCACGTTCCCCCGCGCCGTCGATCCGAAATACGCCAAGGAATCGGCCGGCAAGGCCCGGATGCACACCTGCCTCGACAGCTACAACGCCGCGAAGGCTGCCGGCACGCTGGGCGGCATGAAGTGGATCGAGAAGGGCGGCGGCTACTACTCGGCCTGCAACCGGCAGCTCAAGGGCTGAGCGGCGGCGCTCCGGGGCGCCGAAGGCGGGCGGCCCGAGACCTGCGCCGGCGGATCTGGATCCCGGGCACCGCCGCGCGGTCCCGGGATGCTGCCTTGAAACGGCTGCGCTGACGCAGCCCAGATGTCCGCGTCACCCGGGTCGGGCAGGCCGACTCGGGTGACGGTACAGGGCTTCCGTATCGCGGGCGGTCCTAGAAGGGGATGTCGTCGTCGAGGTCGTAGCCGCCGCGGCTGCCACCGCCACCGCCGCCGCCACCCGAGGAGGCCGGAGCCGGCCGCCGCTCGCCGCCCTGGGCCCGACCGCCGCCGAAATCGCCGCCGCGATCACCACCCCGGCCACCGCCGAAGTCGCCGCCGCGGCTGATCTGGCCGCCGCCCTCGTCCTCGCCGGCGAAGTCGCCGCCCCCGCCGCCGCGCCCGTCGAGGATCGTCATCTCGCCGCGGAAGCGCTGGAGCACCACCTCGGTCGTGTACTTCTCGACGCCGGAATTGTCGGTCCACTTCCGGGTCTGGAGCTGGCCCTCGATGTAGACCTTCGAGCCCTTGCGCAGGTACTGCTCGGCCACCCGGGCGAGGTTGTCGTTGTAGATCACGACCGAGTGCCACTCGGTCTTCTCCTTGCGCTCGCCGGTCGCCTTGTCCTTCCACGACTCCGACGTCGCGAGCCGCAGGTTGCAGACCGGGTCGCCCGAACCGAGGCGGCGCATCTCGGGATCGCGCCCGAGATTGCCCACCAGAATCACCTTGTTGACGCTGCCCGCCATCGCTCTCTCCTAGTCGTACGGATCTCACAGGGCATCTGCCCGGCGGCGCGCGAACCATGCGCCCGGGCCTCCGGAGCGGCAACCGGCGGGGCGGGCTTGTGCCCGCTTTCCGCAGCGCCGACGGATCGATTTGTTCTATATCCGTTCCGTTTGGGCAGCAAGCCGCTCTCAGGCGACGCGGACGACGAGCTTGCCGAAATTCCGACCTTTCAACAGGCCGATGAACGCGTCCGGGGCGTTCTCCAGCCCCTCGACCACGTCCTCGCGGTAGCGGACGCGCCCGTCCTGGATCCAGCCGGCGACCTCCTTGCGGAACGTGTCCGCCTGCTCGGCGAAGTCCCACACGATGAAGCCCTGGATGTGCAGCCGGTTGGTCAGGACCGCGCGCATCAGGCCGGGCAGGCGGTCCGGGCCGGGGGGCACCTCGGTGGCGTTGTAGGCGGAGACGAGGCCGCAGACCGGGATCCGCGCGAACGGGTTGAGCAGCGGCAGCACGGCGGCGAAGACCGCGCCGCCGACATTCTCGAAGTACACGTCGATGCCCTTCGGGCAGGCGGCCGCCAGCGCGCCCGGCAGGTCGGATCCGCGATGGTCGATCGCGGCGTCGAAGCCGAGCTCCTCGGTGAGGTAGCGGCACTTCTCGGGGCCGCCCGCGATCCCGACGGCGCGGGCGCCGTGGATCTTGGCGATCTGGCCGACCAGGGAGCCCACGGGGCCAGCGGCGGCGGCCACCACGACGGTCTCGCCGAATTTCGGCCGGCCGATGTTGAGGAGGCCGGTATAGGCGGTCATGCCCGGCATCCCGAGCACGCCCAGCGCCGTGGAGGGCGGGGCGGCATCGGGGTCGACCTTGCGCGAGCCCTTGGCGTCGGTGACGAAGTACTCCTGCCAGCCCGCGAAGGCTGTCAGCAGGTCGCCCACGGCGTGATCCGGGTGGTTGGAGGCGACCACCTCGCCCACCGTCTCAGCGGTGATCGGCGCGCCGATCTCGACGGGCGCCGCGTAGGATTTTGCGTCGCTCATCCGGCCGCGCATGTAGGGGTCCAGCGACAGCCAGCGGGTGCGCAGGAGGACCTGGCCGGGTCCGGGCTGCGGCACCGGCACCTCCTCCAGGCGGAAATTCTCGGGCCGCGGCTCGCCGTGCGGGCGCGAGGCCAGGACGATGCGGCGGTTCATGGCGGTGGTCATTCCGGACTCCGGGACACGGGCTTCCGCCCCGATCTGGGGCGCCGGGCCCGCGAGGCAAACGCGCCGCCGCGATCGCGCGGCCGAGTCGCGCGTTGTCCCGACTCGAGAGCGCGGAGCGGTGGCATGTGGGAGACGGCACTGGGACTCGGGCTGGCAGCCCTGACGGCGGGGGCCGCCCTGGCCGGTCCCCTCGACGGCTATCGCGACCAGGCGCGGGTGCTGGTGCTGTCGGCGCCCGAGGCCGGGGACGCGCAGCTCCGGGCGCAGCGGGCGGCGCTGGCCTCGGTCCGCACCGGCGTCGCCGAGCGCGACCTCGTGGTGCTCGAAGCGGTCGGCGCGGGGGCCGAGGCGCGGGCCCTGCGCGAGCGCCTCGGCCTGCCCGCGGATCGCTTCCGCGCGGTCCTGATCGGGAAGGACGGGGGTGCCAAGATCACCGAAGCGGCGCCGATCGCGCCGCAGAGGCTGTTCGCCACCATCGACGCGATGCCGATGCGCCGCAGCGAGATGCGCGAGCGCCGCTAGGGCCCGATCCCCTGTGAACGGTGGGGCCGCGGACACCATCGGTTAAGCCTACCGGCCTATCACCGAAACGTGTCGACGGCCGCGCACCGGCCGTCCGTTGAGGCCCGCCAGGACGCTCGGACGAGACGCTCGAATCGATGACCCGACAACAAGTCGCCACCGCCATCCGCCGCCTCGTCGACCTGCAGGTCGAGGATATCGAGCGCGCGGTCCGCGACGGCCACAAGACCATCGCGCTGAACGAGCTGGCGGACCTGAACCGCCAGCTCAAGGCCTTCGCGGCCGCCCTCAGGAAGGCGCCGGCCCGCATCTGAGCCGGATTCCCGCGCTACCAGCGCGGCCCGCCCCAGCGACGGGGCGGGATGTCCTCCGGCGGCGGGGGAGGCGGCGGCGGTCCGCGGTCGACGACCGGCTCGTCGCAGACCCGCACCCGTCGCAGCACCGGCTCCCCGTCCGGACCGAAGCGCCGCCGCACGAATTCCCGGCACGCCTCGGGGGACGCCTCCGGGGACGCTTCTGGGGGCGCCGCCGTGAAGCGGGGGCCGCGGATTTCGGGTTCGGGCCGCGGTCCCGGAGGGGGCGGGGGCGGCGGTGGCCGGCGCTCCGGCTCGTCGTCCTGAGCGGGCCCGCCGTAGCCGTGCGGCGGGTAGGGGCCGTCGAAATCGGCGGCCAGGGCCGGGCCGGCGGCGAGGATCATGGCGCAGAAGCCGGTTCGTAAGAGGGGACGACGAGCGGGCACGGTGGCCTCGGCGTGAGCGGGCGCGCGGGGATCGCGGCCATCATCGCCGGAGGATGCGACCGGGTGCCTGAACCGCCTCCGCGCCGCGGTGTCGGCCGCCGTTCAGCCGGCTACTTCTGCATCGCGTTCACTTCGCACTGGGCGTAGTCCGCGCTCGCCTTCACGTAGGCATTGAGCTTCTGCAGGTAGGCCTCGGCGATCGGCCGGAAGGCCTGCGCCTGCAGGTTATAGGCCTTGATCGCGTCGTTGTAGCTGTAGGCCTCCCAGCCCGGGCAGCCCTCCTTGGCGTCGAGGCAGGCGGGCTTCGGCGGCAGCTCCGGCTTGGCCGGGCGCGCGGAGGCCGGCGGCGGCGCGGGCGGCGTGCAGGCCGCGGCTGCCGGTGCGGCGGCGGCCGGCGGCGGCGCGGCGGGCGCCGCCTTGGCGGCCGGCTTCGCGGCCTGGGTCGCGGGGGGCGTCGCGAAGGCGAGGGTCGGCGCGAGCAAGCCCGCGATCAGGAGAGGCGTGCCGCGCATGGCGTCTCGAAAGCTCCGCTGGGCCCGGGGCCGCCGGCGGCGGAGGACCGGGAGCGGGTTCTGCGGCATCAGGCCGACGGCGACAAGGGCTCCCGGATAGGCTCCCGGCGGGCCGCCTGGGCCGGTCGCCTGCCCGGTGCCGGGGCCTTCGGGCCGCGCACGAGCGCCACGAGCGGGAGCGACAGGCCGACGGCCAGCACCCACCAGGCCGGCCGGATCGGCCCGGAGAAGTCCAGGTTGGCGGCGAGGACGAGGTTGGCCGGCACACCGCTGGCGAGGCCGTACCACGCGGCCTCCAGCCCGGCGGTCGCGAGCCCGGCGACGATCGCCAGGAGGAGGAGCGACCAGGGCCGCTCCGGCCACTGGAAGCGCCGCATCACCCGCCAGCCCATCAGCAGCAGGAACAGGCCCGCCGAGAAGACCGGGTCGGTGACGTCGATCTTCGACTGCAGGAAGTAGTGGACCAGGGCCGCCACGGCGATCGTGTAGGTGAGGCGGTGCAGGCGGTTCCAGTTCGGGCCGAGGTTGCGGATCGCCGCGTCCGTGGACGTCAACCCTAAGGCGATCAGGCCGATCAGGGCCACGAAGCCGATCGTCAGGTAGAGCCGGAGCGCGATCTCGGAGATCACCTTGGTGAGGATCAGGTTCTGGTCGACGGCGTAGAGGGTCAGATGGGCCACCGCGTAGGCCATCACGGTGACGCCGAGCATGCGCCGCACGACGAGGACCTTCGGCCAGTCCGCGAGGCGGCGCAGCGGCGAGATCGCCAGCGAGAAGAGCAGGAAGCGCACCGCCCACTCGCCGGTGGCGTGGATCAGCGCGGTGATCGGCTTCGCCCCGAGGGCGTCGAGCCGGTAGGCGGCCGCGAGGTAGAGCGCGGGCGCGACGCAGCACGCGAACACCGCGAGCTTCAGCCAGGAGAGGCGGCCGGCCCGGTCGAGCCAGGGGAGGGGGATGCCGAGGGCGGCGGCCGAGCGATCGATCATGGGTCCGAACGGAAGCTTCGCGGTGGACGACGGCGCCGCGCCGATGGCCCGGGCCACCGGCGGGAACGGCTGCCCGGGCCATCGGTGCCGTCACGGGTCGGTTCGCCGCGGGCGTTCGCGGGTTACAGGGCGGCGTTGACCTGTGTTGTGGTTGACCGCGCCGTTCCCGCGGCGAGATAGCGGGACGACGGACGTTGGAGGGATCCCATGCAGTATCGCACGCTCGGCCGCTCGGGCCTCAAGGTCTCGCCGATCTGCCTCGGCACGATGATGTTCGGCGGCCCCACCGACGAGGCCACGGCCGGCCGCGTCGTCGCCAGCGCCCGGGAGGCCGGGATCAACTTCATCGACACGGCCAACGTCTACACGGAGGGCCGCTCGGAGGAGATCACCGGCCGGGCGATCCGGGCGGAGCGCGACGCCTGGGTCCTGGCCACCAAGGTCGCCAACCCGACCGGGCCGGGCGTCAACGACCGCGGCCTCTCGCGGGTCCACGTGATGAAGGCCGCCGAGGACAGCCTGCGCCGCCTCGGCACGGATTTCATCGACATCTACTACCTCCACAAGGAGGACCACGACACGCCGCTGGCCGAGACGGTCCGGGCGATCGCCGACCTCGTGCGGGTGGGCAAGATCCGCCATTTCGGCGTCTCGAATCACCGCTCGTGGCGGGTCGCCGAGATCTGCCGGCTCTGCGACGAGGCCGGGATCGACCGGCCGGTGGTGAGCCAGCCCTACTACAACGCCTTCAACCGGATGCCCGAGACCGAGCACCTGCCCGCCTGCGCGCATTTCGGGCTCGGCGTGGTGCCGTACTCGCCGCTCGCGCGCGGCGTGCTCACCGGCAAGTACGACCCCGACGCGCCGCCGCCGACCGAGTCGCGCGCCGGCCGCCAGGACGCCCGGATGATGCAGACCGAGTGGCGCCCGGAATCCCTGCGCATCGCCCGGACCTTGAGGGAGCACGCCGAGGCCCGCGGCATCACGGCCGGCCAGTTCGCCACCGCGTGGGTGCTGAACAACCGCCTCGTCACCGGCGTCATCGCCGGGCCGCGGACGGAGGCGCAGTGGCAGGAATATCTCGGCGCCCTCGACTACGCCTTCACCCCGGAGGACGAGGCGCTGGTCGACGGGTTCGTGGCCGCGGGGCATCCGACGACGCCGGGCTACAACGATCCGGCCTATCCGCTGGAGGGGCGGGTGCCGCGCAGCGGCTGAGCAAAGGCGATCTCCGACCGAACCCCTCGTCCCGGGGTGCGAGCGCGGCGAGCCTCGAAGGAGGGCTCCTTCGAGGCCTCCGCGACGCTCCGGCACCGCGGGATAAGGCCGAGGGCGGGACGAGCGGGCTCGCGCGGCGCGGCGGATCCACCTTGCGCTCCGGGCCGAGGGCCGCTATCTAGCTCTCAACAGTTCTGATGGCAGTCGAGAGGCTGCGGTTCGGGAGTGGGCCCCACCGGGTCCGCTCTTTTTTTTCGCCGCACACCCTCTCGCCGCACGAGGCCCCACGCCGCGGGCGGCCACGCAGAACGCCGCGAAGGTTGCGCGCTGAACATCCATGTCGTCCGAGATTGAAGCGGATCTGTCCGAGAAGCGCCTCGTCCGCGAGGCCGGAGTCGCCGCGCGCGTCGCGCAGGCGATCGAGGGGCCGCTCGCGGGCCTCGGCTTCCGGCTGGTCCGGGTGCGGATGTCCAACGTCAACGGCTGCACCGTGCAGATCATGGCGGAGCGGCCGGACGGCACCTTCACGATCGACGATTGCGAGGCGGTGAGCCGCGCGATCTCGCCGATCCTCGACGTCGACGATCCGGTGGGCGGCGCCTACAACCTCGAAGTGTCCTCGCCGGGGATCGACCGGCCGCTGGTGCGGGTCTCGGACTTCGCCCGCTGGGCCGGCTACGAGGCCAAGGTCGAGCTGAACCCGCCGCTGGACGGGCGCAAGCGCTTCCGCGGCATCCTCGGCGCGCCGGACCCGACGGGCGCGACCGTCCCGATCGACCTGCCCGACGTGAAGGAAGGGCTGCCGAGCCGCATCGACCTGCCGCTGAAGGACCTCGCCGAGGCCCATCTCGTCCTCACCGACGAGCTGATCCGCGAGTCGCTGCGCCGCGGCGGGCCGCCCGCCACGGACGAGGCCGACGAGGCCGAGGACGAGGAGGACGCCGCGGAGAGCGCGCCGCCGGCGCGCGCGCCCTTCCAGCCGAAGGGCCCCCGCAAGGCCAGCCCCGCGGCCAAGCCCCAGAAACAGGCCCGGACCGGCCCGAAAAAGCCGGTCGTGACCAAGGCGTCCCGGCTCAAGGACCGCGACTCCCTGCACTGAGACCCCCGCGTCGGCCGCCCGGCGGCCGGCCCGAAGATTTGACGGAAGAGAAGGACCGACACCGATGGCCGTCGTCAGCGCCAACAGGCTCGAACTCCTCCAGATCGCCGACGCGGTCGCCCGCGAGAAGGTGATCGACCGCTCCATCGTGATCGACGCGATGGAGGAGGCGATCGCCAAGGCCGCCCGCTCGCGCTACGGCGCCGAGACCGACGTTCACGCCGAGATCGACCCGAAGACCGGGGCGCTGCGCCTCTCGCGCCACCTCCTGGTCGTCGATCAGGTGGAGAACGACGCCCGCGAGATCACCCTCGACCAGGCCCGCCGCTACAACCCGGGCGCGCTGGTCGGCGACGTCATCTCCGACACCCTGCCGCCCTTCGATTTCGGCCGCGTGGCCGCGCAGTCGGCCAAGCAGGTCATCGTCCAGAAGGTGCGCGACGCCGAGCGCGCCCGCCAGTTCGACGAGTACAAGGACCGCATCGGCGAGATCCTCAACGGCATCGTGAAGCGGGTCGAGTACGGCAACGTGATCGTCGACCTCGGCCGCGGCGAGGGCATCGTGCGCCGGGACGAGATGATCCCGCGCGAGACCTTCCGGCCGGGCGACCGCATCCGCTCCTACCTGTTCGACGTGCGCTCGGAAGTGCGCGGCCCGCAGATCTTCCTGTCGCGCTCGCACCCGCAGTTCATGGCCAAGCTGTTCGGCCAGGAAGTGCCGGAGATCTACGACGGCATCGTCGAGGTGAAGGCGGTCGCGCGCGATCCGGGCTCGCGCGCCAAGATCGCGGTGATCTCGCGCGACGGCAGCATCGATCCCGTGGGCGCCTGCGTGGGTATGCGGGGATCTCGCGTGCAGGCCGTCGTCGGCGAGCTGCAGGGCGAGAAGATCGACATCATCCCGTGGTCCGAGGACGAGGCGACCTTCATCGTCAACGCCCTCCAGCCCGCCGAGGTGGTGAAGGTGGTGCTCGACGAGGAGGCCGACCGCATCGAGGTGGTGGTGCCGGACGACCAGCTGTCGCTGGCGATCGGCCGCCGCGGCCAGAACGTGCGCCTCGCCTCGCAGCTCACCGGCTGGGACATCGACATCCTGACCGAGGCCGAGGAATCGGAGCGCCGCCAGAAGGAGTTCGCCGAGCGGACCCAGGTGTTCATGGAGGCGCTCGACGTCGACGAGACCGTCGGCCAGCTGCTCGCCGCGGAAGGCTTCCGCAACGTCGAGGAGATCGCCTACGTCGACATCCAGGAGCTCTCCGGTATCCAGGGTCTCGACGAGGAGACCGGCACGGAGATCCAGGCCCGCGCACAGGACCACCTCGCCCGGATCGAGCAGGCGCACGACGCCCGCCGCACCGAGCTCGGCGTCGCCGACGAGCTGCGCGAGATCGAGGGCATCACCACGCCCATGATGGTTGCCCTCGGCGAGAACGACGTGAAGACCGTCGAGGATCTGGCGGGCTGCGCCACCGACGACCTCGTCGGCTACACGGAGGGCCGCGGTCCCGAGGCCGTGCGCCACGCCGGCTACCTCGACGGGTTCGACCTGTCCCGCGCCGAGGCGGAGGCGCTGATCATGGCCGCCCGCCTGAAGGCCGGCTGGATCGAGGCCCTGCCGGAGCCGGAGGCCGAGGAGGGTGCCGAGGCGGCCGAGGGCGACGAGGCCGCCCCCGCGCAGGCCGAGGCCTGAGGCGGGCGGCGGAGGCGCGATGGTCGCGGTCGACACGACCCTGCCCGAGGACGGGCTGGATGCCGGGGGGCTAGATGCCGGCCCCGGCCGCCGCTCGCCCGAGCGGACCTGCATCGTCACGCGCGTCGTCCAGGCGCCGGACGCGATGATCCGGTTCGTGCGCGGGCCGGACGGCAGCGTCGTGCCCGACCTGCGCGCCAAGCTTCCGGGCCGCGGCGCCTGGATCAGCGCCCGGCGCGAGGCTGTCGCGACCGCGGTGCGGAAGAACCTGTTCTCGCGGGCGTTCAAGGGGCCGACCCCGGCCGCCCCCGACCTGCCGGACAGGATCGCCGCCGGGCTGCGGGACGACCTGCGGCAGGCCATCGCCATGGCCAACAAGGCGGGCTGCGTGGTCGCGGGCTTCTCGAAGGTCGAGGCCGCGATCGGCGGGCAGCCGGGCGCCATTGCGGTGATTCATGCCGCCGAGGCGAGCCCGGACGGCCGGCGGAAGATCGCGTCGGCCTTGCACAGGCGCCACGGCGGGGCCATGTCAAGGATCCCGATCATCGATGACCTGTCCGAGGACGAATTGGACATGGCCTTAGGTCGGGATCATGTGATACACGCTGCGCTCGTCGCAGGAGCCGGAGCCGCCGGCTGCCTGTCGCGTTGGCGTCGGCTACGCTCCTTCGAGGGCGCCGCCGCGGCGACCGGGGAGCCCGATCCAGCCCGAATCGGCGGGATCGACGAAGCCTCACGTTGACGACGCAGGACTATTTTGACCGGCGCCACCGGGTGTCGGTTCACGGGACGATGGAAACCCTCAGGGTTCAGGCTGAATGAGCGATACGAACAACCCGGGCGACAAGACTCTGAACCGGACTTCCCCGAAGCCGCTCGGCCTCAAGCGGCCGATCGAGGCGGGCACCGTGCGTCAGAGCTTCTCCCATGGCCGCTCCAAGCAGGTCGTGGTCGAGACGGTGAAGCGCCGCGTCATCGGTGCGGCGCCGGCCGCCCCTGCCCGTGAACCCGCGCCGGCCCCACGCCCGGCGGCCCCCGCGCCGACGGCGCCGGCCCCGCGTCCGGCGCAGCGCGCCGCTTCGGGGGTCGTCCTGCGCACCCTGAGCGAGCAGGAGAGTGCGGCCCGCGCCGCCGCCCTCGCCGACGCGCAGCGCCGCGAGGCCGAGGCCCGCCGCAAGGTGGAGGCCGAGGCCGAGGCGCGCCGTCGCGAGGCCGAGGAGCAGGCCCGCCGCGAGCGCGAGGCCGCCGAGGCCCGCCGTCGCGAGGACGAGGAGCGCAAGGCCGCGGCTGCGGCCGCAGCTGCGGCGGCGGCTGACGCTGCCAAGGCCGCCGAGGCTCAGGCCGCCGCCCCCGCACCCGCGGCCGACGCCCCCGCCGCGACACCGGCCCGTCCGGCCGAGGCGCCGGCCCAGCCGGCCGCTGCCCGTCCCGCCGCCGCGGCGCCGGCGCGCCCCGCGGCAGCGCCGGCCCGTCAGCCCGAGGCGGCCCGTCCGGCCGCCGCGCGCCCGGCTGCCTCCGCCGCGGCTCCGGCCGCTCCGCGCCCGCCGCTGACGCCGCGCCCCTCCACGGGCGAGCCGCGCAAGACCATCACGGCCGACTCGCGCAAGCCGCGCGACCTCAACTTCATGGCCCGTCCGGCTCCGGCGCCCGAGCCCGAGAAGAGCGCGACGCCGGCGACCGCCGCGCGTCCCGCCGGCGCGGGGGCCGCGGCGCGCCCCGCCGGTCGCGGTGCCCAGACCAACGAGGACGAGTCCGAGACCAAGCGGGTGATCCGCCGTCCCGGCATGCCGCTCAAGATCATCGCGCCGCCGAAGACCCCGAAATCCCCGGGCGGCGACCGCAACCGCGGCCGCCTGACCATCGCCAACGCCACCTCGGGCGAGGACGAGCGCACGCGTTCGGTCGCCTCGTTCCGCCGCCGCCAGCAGCGCATGAGCGGCCGCGGCCACGTGGAGCAGAAGGAGAAGCTGTCCCGCGAGGTGACGATCCCCGAGACGATCACCATCCAGGAACTCGCCAACCGCATGTCGGAGCGGGCCGTGGACGTGATCCGTCTGCTGATGAAGCAGGGCCAGATCCACAAGATCACCGACGTGATCGACTCGGACACCGCCCAGCTCATCGCCGAGGAACTCGGCCACACGGTGCGCCGCGTCGCCGAGTCCGACGTCGAGGAGGGCCTCTCCTCCGACGAGCCGGATCTGGAGGAGGATCTCGATCCCCGTCCGCCGGTGGTCACCATCATGGGTCACGTCGACCACGGCAAGACGTCGCTGCTCGACGCGATCCGCAAGGAGAACGTGGTCGAGGGCGAGGCCGGCGGCATCACCCAGCACATCGGCGCCTATCAGGTCGCGTCGCCCTCCGGCGACATGATCACCTTCATCGACACCCCGGGCCACGCGGCGTTCACGTCGATGCGCGCCCGCGGCGCCAAGGTCACCGACATCGTGGTGATCGTGGTGGCGGCCGATGACGGCGTCATGCCCCAGACCATCGAGGCCATCCAGCACGCCAAGGCGGCCGGTGTCCCGATGATCATCGCGGTCAACAAGATCGACAAGCCGGATGCCAAGCCGGAGCGGGTCCGCACGGAACTGCTGCAGCACGACATCCAGGTCGAGTCGATGGGCGGTGAGACCCTCGAGTTCGAGGTCTCGGCCAAGACCGGCGCCGGCCTGCCGCAGCTCCTGGAGGGCATCCAGATCCAGGCCGAGATCATGAACCTGCGCGCGAACGAGAAGCGCGACGGCGAGGGCACGGTCATCGAGGCCCAGCTCGACCGCGGCCGCGGCCCCGTGGCCACGGTCCTGGTCCAGCGCGGCACCCTGTTCACCGGCGACATCGTCGTCGCGGGCGCCGAGTGGGGCCGCGTGCGCGCCCTGATCGACGATCTCGGCGAGAACGTGCAGTACGCCGGGCCGTCGGTGCCGGTGGAGGTGCTGGGCTTCAACGGCACGCCGGATGCCGGCGACCGCGTGATCGTGGTGCCGAACGAGGCCCGCGCCCGCGAGGTCACCGAGTACCGCGCCCGTCAGAAGCGGGAGCGCCAGAACGCGCGGACCGGCGGTGCCAACCGCTCGCTGGTCGACATGATGCGCGACCTCAAGGAAGGCGCCGGCCGCAAGGAGCTGCCGGTCGTCATCAAGGGCGACGTGCAGGGCTCGGTCGAGGCGATCTCGGGCGCCCTGGAGAAGCTCGGCAACGACGAAGTCGCGGCCCGCATCCTCCTGGCCGGCGTCGGCGGCATCACCGAGTCGGACATCACCCTGGCGCAGGCGTCGAAGGCCGTCGTCATCGGCTTCAACGTGCGCGCCCACAAGGAGGCCCGCGAGGCCGCCGAGCGGGCGGGCATCGAGATCCGCTACTACAACATCATCTACGACCTCGTGGACGACATCAAAGCCACGCTGTCGGGGATGCTGCCGCCGACGCTCCGCGAGGAGCGCCTGGGCGAGGCGACGATCCAGGAGGTCTTCGAGGTCTCCAAGGTCGGCAAGGTCGCGGGTTGCCGCGTCACCGACGGCATCGTGGAGCGCGGCGCGCATGTCCGCCTCATCCGCGACAGCGTCGTGATCCACGAGGGCAAGCTCAAGACGCTCAAGCGCTTCAAGGACGACGCGAAGGAAGTCACTTCCGGTCAGGAGTGCGGCATGGCCTTCGAGAACTTCGAGAACATGCGCGCGGGCGACGTGATCGAGTGCTACCGGGTCGAGGAGATCCGCCGCACCCTCTGACGCTCCGGACTCATCCGGACAGGGCGGCCGCGGCACCTGCCGCGGCCGTCTTTTCTTTTTTCAGGACGTGCGCCGTCCGCTCCGGCGGGCCGGCCCGAGACAGAATGGCCCAGAAACCGACCTCCACCGGCCCCTCGCAGCGCCAGCAGCGCGTGGCCGAACTCGTGCGCCACGCGCTGGCCGAGGTGCTGCAGCGCGGCGATATCCAGGATCCGGTGCTCGGCACGCATGTCGTGACCGTGCCGGAGGTGCGGATGTCGCCGGACCTGAAGCTCGCCACGGCCTACGTGATGCCGCTTGGCGGCCTCGACGAGGCGCCGGTGATCGCCGCCCTGGAGCGCCACCGGAAGGTGCTGCGCCAGGAGGTGGCCCGGCGGGTGAACCTGAAATTCGCGCCGGAACTGCGGTTCCGGCGGGACGAGACCTTCGACGAGGCTGCGCGCATCGACCGGCTGCTGCGGGACGAGCGGGTCCAGCGCGACCTCGAGTCCGGGCCCGAGGACGACGAACCGGAGACCGGGACGGGGCATTGAGTCCCGATACCAAGCAGAAAGGGACGGGGCATCGACCCCGGGGGACACGCGGACATGACGGTTTCCATGGAAGATTTTCCGCCGGCCGAGCGCCAGGCTCCCCCGCCGAGCGCTGAGCGCCGCGGGCCGGAGGGGCGCCGTCCGCAGCGCGGGCCGCGTCCGGACCGGCCGAAGCGCCGGGACGTCTCGGGCTGGGTGATCCTCGACAAGCATGTCGGCATGACCTCGACCCACGCGGTCGCGGTGGTGAAGCGCGCCTTCAACGCCAAGAAGGCCGGCCACGCCGGCACCCTCGACCCGCTGGCCTCCGGCATCCTGCCGATCGCCCTCGGCGAGGCGACCAAGACCGTCCCGTTCGTGATGGACGGCCGCAAGGCCTACCGGTTCACCGTCCAGTGGGGCATCGAGACCGACACCGACGATGCCGAGGGGCGTCCCGTCGCGACGAGCGACGCCCGCCCGGACCGGGCGGCGGTCGAGGCGGCGCTGCCGGCCTTCGTGGGCGCGATCGAGCAGGTGCCGCCGCGCTACTCGGCCATCAAGATCCAGGGTGAGCGCGCCTACGACCTCGCCCGCGAGGGCGAGACCGTGGAGCTGGTCGCCCGGCCGGTGCAGATCGACCGGCTCGCCATCGTCGAGCACGACGGCGAGCGCACCGTGATCGAGGCCGAGTGCGGCAAGGGCACCTACGTGCGGGCCCTGGCCCGCGATCTCGGCCGGATGCTCGGCTGCTACGGCCACGTGGCCGCCCTGCGCCGGACCCGCGTCGGACCCTTCTCGGAAGCCGAGGCCTGCTCGGTCTCGGCCCTGACCGACGGCAGCCCCGAGGCGGCCCTCGCCTACCTGCGACCGGTGGAGACGGCCCTCGACGCCATCCCGGAGGTCGCGGTGTCGCGCGATCTGGGCCTGCGCCTGATGCGGGGGCAGTCGGTCATCCTGCGGGGCCGCGACGCCCCGGTGGAGGGCAAGGCCTTCGCGACCTGCGCCGGGATCCTGGTCGCCGTGGGCGACGTGGAGCGCGGCGAGCTGGTCCCGCACCGGGTGTTCCATCTCGGCGGCACGGCCCCTGGCCGCAGCGCCTGACACGCCGGCTCCGCGCCGCCGGAGCGCGCGGAGCCCCGGCCGGTCCAGGCCGGGCTGAGACGAGAGCGCGCAGGCGGAACGAACCTGGGCCGTGACGCTTTGGCCCCGGCGGACGGTCCGGAATGCTGATGCGTGAACTCGACTACGACGTGGCGGTGATCGGTGCCGGGACCGCCGGAATCGCGGCCCATCGCGCCGCGACGGCGGCGGGGGCGCGGTCGGTCCTGATCGAGCGCGGCCCCGGCGGCACGACCTGCGCGCGGGTCGGCTGCATGCCCTCGAAACTCCTGATTGCCGCGGGCACCGCCGCCCACGCGGCCCGCACCGCCGGCCTGTTCGGCATCCGGGTTCCGGACGTCGCGGTGGACGGGCCCGCCGTGCTGCGGCGCCTCCGCGAAGAGCGCGACCGGTTCGTCGGCAGCGTCCTCGAAGGTCTCGACGATCTCCCCGAAGACGAGCGCCTCGGCGGCACGGCGCGGTTCGAGAGCGACCGCACCCTGCTGATCGACGACGCGATCCGGATCCGCTTCCGGGCCGCGGTCATCGCCACGGGCTCGAGCCCGATCGTCCCGGAGCCTCTGCGGGGCCTCGGCGCGGACGTCCTCACCACCGACACGCTCTTCGAGATCCCCGATCTCCCGGCCTCGCTGGCCGTTCTCGGGGCCGGTGCCGTCGGGATCGAGATCGCCCAGGCCATGGCCCGGCTCGGCGTCGCCGTCACGGTCATCGACGCGGGCGACACCGTCGCCGGCCTGACCGAGCCCGATCTCGCCCGGCAGGCCGCCGCGATCTTCGGTTCGGAGATGGATCTTCACCTCGGTGCCGAGGTTCGGGACGCCGTTGCGGACAGCGACGGCGT
Source organism: Methylobacterium sp. UNC300MFChir4.1 (assembly GCF_900110155.1). Lineage (NCBI taxonomy): Bacteria > Pseudomonadati > Pseudomonadota > Alphaproteobacteria > Hyphomicrobiales > Methylobacteriaceae > Methylobacterium > Methylobacterium sp. UNC300MFChir4.1. The sequence goes on from NZ_FOCS01000004.1 coordinate 43,391, forward strand.
GCGTCTCGGCTGGGTCGACCGCCACGGTCGCGACCAGGTCACGCGGGCGGCGCGGGTGCTGGCCGCCACCGGCCGTTCTCCGAACCTGGAGCCCCTCGGGCTGGAGGCGACCGGCCTTCGAATCGGCGAGACGGGCGTGCCGGACTTCGACCGGCGCAGCCTCGTCTGCGCCGGGGCACCGATCCTGATCGCCGGCGACGTCGACGGCTGGCGACCGGTGCTGCACGAGGCGAGCCGCCAGGGCACGATCGCGGGCGCCAACGCGGCCGCCCTCGTGGCGGGTCGCCCAGTCGCGACGCCGGAGCCGTGGACGAGCCTCGCGATGGTCTTCACCCATCCCCAGGCGGCGGTGATCGGCGCGCCCTACGACCCGGAGGACGATCGACGGATCGTCGGCGCCCTGGATTTCTCCGACCAGGGGCGCGCCCGCGTGGAGGGACTGAACCGCGGCGGCATGCGGATCTGGGCCGATCGGTCCGGGCGACTGCTCGGGGGCGAGATGCTCGGGCCGGCCGTGGAACACCTCGCACACCTGCTCACGTACGCCGTCGCCGACAAGCAGACGGCCCAGGCCGTGCATGATCGCCCGGTGTACCATCCTACGGTTGAAGAAGGGCTTATCAGTATTATGTCTAAGATCATACAGAGGAGCTGAGGCGTTGATCTTGCTGACATCACTAGCATTGCGCTCGGCCATTTCGGTCGCCATACCGGTCTGAATGAGCCGGTTTCGCTCCTGATGCCGCCCAGCCAGGCCCCCGATACGGACGTCGATCTCGACGTCATCGCGCCGGACGCGCTCGACCGCCTAGACCAGGGCGTGATCGGGCTCGATGCGGCCGGCACCGTCGTGGCCTTCAGCGAGGGCGCGAGCGCGATCTCCGGGCTGTCGCGCGAGGCCGTCCTCGGGCGCGACTATTTCCGCGACGTGATGCCGGGCACCAACGTGCCGAGCTTCCGCGGCCGGTTCCTCGCGGGTGCGCGCCGCGGCGCCCTGGACGAGACCTTCGACTACGTCTTCGGCCGGCTACCGCAGCCGCTCCGGGCTCGGATCCACATGCGACACGGCCAGATCGGCGGCACGCGCCCGGTGACGTGGCTGACCATCGATCCCGTCGAGAGCCTCGGCGCCGACCTGTCGCGCGAGGCCGTGATGGCGGCGATCGGCCGGCGGGTGCGCGCCGAGCCGGTGGATGCCAGCCTCTGCGAGCGCGAGCCGATCCACATCCCGGGCTCGATCCAGCCCAACGCCGTGATGCTCGCGGCCGATGCCGGAACCCTCCTGGTCGCGGCCTACTCGGCCAATGTCGGCGAGATCATCGACCCGATCGAGCCGCCGCTGGCGGGCCGGCCCCTGGCGGACGTGCTTCCGGCGGAGGTCGTCGCGGCGATCCGCGCGCGGCTGGCGAGCGGGACTCTCGAGGATGGCGCCTCCATGCGCCGGACCCTGACCTTCCCGGATCGCGGCGCCTATCACGCCGTCGTCCACGCCCATGCCGGCCGCGTCATCGTCGAGATGGAGCTGGAGCCGGATTCGGCCGACGATTTCGCCACGGCAAGTCAGGTCGATACCGAGCTGGCCGTCGGTCGCCTGCGCGAGGCCGCGACCCTGGCCGAGGCCGCCCGGATCGCGGCTCTCGAGATCCGGGCCCTGACCGGCTTCGAGGCCGTGCTGGTCTACCGCTTCGACCCGGACTGGAACGGCGAGGCCGTGGCCGAGGACAAGGTGCCGGGCTGGTCGCGCAGCCTGCTGGGCCTGCGTTTCCCCGCCTCCGACATTCCCGCCCAGGCCCGGGCCCTCTACACCAAGGCCAAGAGCCGCTTCGTCATCGACCGTGACAGCGTCCCGGTCGGGCTGGTCTCGGCCCCTGGCGCCGGCAACGGCCCGATCGACCTGACTTTCGCCCAGCACCGCACGCTCTCGCCGATCCACCTGGAGTACCAGCGCAACCTCGGCGTGAACGGGTCCATGTCGATCTCGATCATGGTCGAGGGACGGCTGTGGGGCCTGATGATCGGCCACCACCGCCGCCCGCACTACGTCACGCCGGAGACGCGCGCGGCCGCCACGGTGCTCACGGACGCCTTCGCCATGCGGGTGCAGGAGATCGAGTCGCGCCGCCTCTGGGCCGAGCGGCAGGCGCATCTCGACGTCGAGGGGCGCCTCGTGCGCGGCCTGACGCGATCCGACGACTTCGTGGCCGCCCTGACGGCCGGGACGACGACGCTGCTCGACCTGTTCAGCGCCACCGGCGCCGGCATCGTCTCGGGCGAGCGGGTCACGCTGATCGGCCGGACGCCGCCGGCCGAGACGGTGGCGGCGATCGCCAGCTGGCTGCGGGCGCGCGTGCCGGAGGGCGAGGTCGTCTACAGCAGCGACAGCTTCGGCGCCGACTTTCCGGAGGCCGGGCCGCATCGCGAGATCGCCAGCGGCCTGCTCGCGGCCTTCGTGGACGATTCGCGCGAGAACCTGCTGGTGTGGTTCCGGCCCGAGGTGCCCAGCACGGTCACGTGGGGTGGCGACCCGCGCAAGCCCGTGCTTGCCGGAAGCGGTCCCGTGGCGGTGCTGCCCCGCCGCTCGTTCGAGCGCTGGGTCGAGGAGCGCACCGGCTTCGCCGCGCCGTTCGCGGAATGGCAGGTCCAGCTCGCCGGCTCCCTGGCCGAGGCGGTCGAGGGCGTGGTGCTGCGCCAGCGGCGCAAGATCGACGAGCTCACCGGCCTGCTCGCCGAGAAGGAGCGTCTGCTCGAGCAGAAGGACCTGCTCACGCGGGAGATCGACCACCGGGTCAAGAACTCCCTGCAGATCGTCTCGGCCTTCCTGCAGATGCAGCGGCGCCAGATCGCCGACGGCGAGGCCCGGCAGGCCTTCGCCGACACCTCCGCGCGGGTGATGAGCGTCGCGCGGGTGCACGACAGCCTGTACCAGGCGGATCGGTTCGACGAGGTCGATCTCGGCCAGACCATCGAGAGCCTGTGCAACGACCTCGCGGGGCTGGCCGGCGACGGGCACGCGGTCGACCTGTCGGCGGAGCCCGGCCTGATGGTGCCCTACCGCAAGGCCGTGGCGCTCTCGCTGATCGCCACGGAACTCGTCACCAACGCCTTCAAATACGCGGCCAACCCGGCGGGCATCGGCCGCGTCGAGGTCAGAGTCTCGGCCTCCGGCCCCGGCGAGATCCAGCTGCGCGTCTGCGACGACGGGGCCGGCCTGCCCGACGACTGGGCGGACGCCAAGGCGCGGAGCAAGGGCTCCGGCCTGGGCATGAAGCTGATCCGGGCGATGCTCGACCAGATCAACGCCAAGCTCACCGTCGCCAACACTCCCGGCGCCTGCTTCACGATCACCGCGTGAGATCCCGCGACGGCCTGCACGCGCGGCTGCGCGCCGCGACCGATCCGGCCCACCGGGCTCTGGAGGCGTCCCTCGACTGGCAGGCGCGGGTGGCGACGCTCGGCGGCTACCGGGAGCTGCTGGGACGCCTCTACGGCTTCCACGCAGTCTGGGAATCGGCCATCGGGTCCGGGCTCGCCGACGAGCCGTTCCTGGCGCCGCGCCGCCGACTCGCGCTCCTCGCGGCCGACCTCGTCCATCTCGGCCTCCAGCCCGGCGCGGTCGCGGCGCTCCCGAGACCGGCCGCTCCGGTTCTCCGCGGGCCGGCCGCCGCCACGGGCGCGCTCTACGTGCTGGAGGGATCGACCCTCGGCGGGCAGCTGATCGGCCGCCACATCGCCGGCCTGCACGGCTTCTCCGACGCGGGGCTCGCCTATTACCGGGCGCACGGGCCCGCCGCGGGGGCGATGTGGGCCGCCTTCCGCACGCGCCTGGACGCGTTCGGCGACGACCCGGCCGCGGAGGCCGCGCTCACCGGCGCGGCCGTGTCGACCTTCGCGGCGATGCGCGCGTGGCTCTGCCCGGTCCCGGAGCTGCCGGCCGCCGCCTGAGCCGCTCAGGCGGCGCCGAGGGCGTCGCGCTCCGCCGCCAGATGGAGCATCAGCCGCTCGACGAGCCGCCCCGGTGGCCGGCCCGCCGGCCGGAGCAGCAGCGTCTCGATGGGAATCTCGGGCCGGAACGGCCGCAGCACGATGGGCAGCCCGCCGAGCGCCCGTGCCGGGACCGGATCGACGATGGCGGCGCCGAGTCCCTCGGCGACGAGGCCGCAGCGGGCCGCCGTGTACTCGGCCATCAGGGCGAAGCGCGGCGTCGCGCCGGCGCTCGCGAAGGCCGCCTCGGTGGCCGCCTGCACGGGGCTCGACCCGGCCGCGATCAGCGGCACCCCGGCGAGATCCGCCGCCGTGACGGCGCGCCGGCGGGCCAGGGCGTGCCCGCGGGGCAGCGCGCACACGGCCGCGACCCGCAGGAACGGCTCGGCGCTCACCCCGGCATGGCCGGAGCGCGGCCGGGCGAGGCCGAGGTCACACTGGCCTGAGGCGGTCCACGACCAGATCGTGTCGGGGCTGGGGACGTGGACCGAGATGCGCAGATCCGGGCATTCCGCGTCGAGGCGGCGAATGGCGCGCGGCAGCAATCCGGCGGCCAGGGAGGGCTGGCAGGCGACGCGCAATCCGCCGGTGCCGCGCTCGCGGATCCGGCGCGCGGCCTGCTGCAGGTGATCGAGGCCCGCGTAGGTCTGCGCGACCTCCTGGGCGAAGGCCTCGCCCTCCGGGGTCGGGAACGCGTTGCCGTGCCCGCGCACGAACAGCGCGAAGCCGAGGGCCGCCTCCAGCTGCGCGATGGCGCGGCTGATATGGGGCTGCCCGATGCCCAGGACCTCTGCGGCCCGCGTCATGCCGCCGTGGCGCATCACGGCGCGGAAGAGGTCGAGATGTGCGGGGTTCATCATGCCGAAACTGCATGGACGCGGGTCAGCGCGGCATTTGACGGCATCGGCCGGGATGGTTGTCAATGCCGCCCGCCGTCCCGACCCCGAGGCCCGTCCCGCAATGCTCGCCTTCGCGCTCTCCGCCCTGCTCGCCGTGCTGGCGGGCGCCGGCCTCGTCCTGCAGCAGATCCTGAACGCGAATCTCCGCGCGGGCCTCGACTCGGCGTCCTGGGCCGGGGTCTCCAGCTACGCGGTCGGGCTCGCCTGCATGGCGCTCCTCGCCGCCGCCCTGCGCGACCCGGTGCCGACTGTCGGCGTGGCGGAGCGCATCCCGTGGTGGACCTGGAGCGGCGGCCTGTTCGGCGCGGTGTTCATCGGCCTCGCGATCCTGCTGGTCCCGAAGCTCGGCGCCGCGACCTTCTTCGCGCTCCTCGTCACGGGCCAGATGGTCGCCTCGGTGCTGTTCGACCACGCCGGCCTGCTCGGCCTCGCGCAGCGGCCCGTCGACCTGCCGCGCCTCCTGGGGATCGCGCTCCTGATCGGCGGCGTCGTGCTGATCCGCCGCTAGAGCCGTGCCCGATCGCGCTGCAATCGGGCACGGCTCCAAGCCTTTGTCTTGACACGCTCTCTTGCGCCGGACCGGTATCCACTTCGGCGGAGAGCGCTCCAGGGTCGGATCAGGGCGTCTCGGCCAGCAGTCCCTCGACGAAGGGGGCGAGTCCGGTGCGGCGCGCCCGCCGGAGACGCTCGGCCGCCAGGATCCCCTGGAGGGCCCGGAAGGCGTTCTGCAGGTCGTCGTTGACGATGACGTAGTCGTACTCGACCCAGCGCTGGATCTCGGTCCGGGCGTTGGCGAGACGCTTCTCGATCGTCTCGGCGGAATCCTCCGCCCGGCGCTCCAGGCGCTGGCGCAGCTCGGCCATGCTGGGCGGCAGGATGAAGACCGTCACCACGTCCTGGGCGAGCTTGGAGCGCACCTGCCGCGTGCCCTGGTAGTCGATGTCGAAGATCATGTCCCGGCCGGAGCCCAGCACCTTCTCCACCGGCCGACGGGGCGTGCCGTAGAAGTTGCCGTGCACCTCGGCCCATTCGAGCAGATCGTCGCGCTCGCGCAGGTCGTCGAACGCCTCGCGATCGATGAAATGGTAGTGCCGCCCGTCGATCTCCGAGGGGCGCCGCCCCCGCGTGGTCACCGAGATCGACAGGTCGAGCGCCCAGCTCGGATCCTGCGCGATCGCCCGCGTCAGGGTGGTCTTCCCCGCTCCCGAGGGCGAGGAGAGGATCAGGATCAACCCGCGCCGCGCGATCGAGTCGGAGACGCTCCCGGCCGGCTCGGTCATGCGCGTGGCTCCCCGACGTTTCGCATCCGTATCCTCACGTCCCGATCCGGCATCGTGCCCAGCATCGTGCCCAGCATCGTGCCCGGCATCATTCGATGTTCTGCACCTGCTCGCGGAACTGCTCGACCACGGCCTTCAGGTCGAGTCCGATCCGCGACAGGCTGATATCGTTGGCCTTGGCGCACAGGGTGTTGGCCTCGCGGCCGAATTCCTGGGCCAGGAAGTCCAGCCGCCGGCCGATCGCGCCACCGGCCGCCAGCAGGTCCCGGGCGCTCGCCACGTGGGCGCGGAGCCGGTCCAGCTCCTCGCGGACATCCGCCTTGCCGGCGAGCAGCATCGCCTCCTGGTGCAGGCGGTCCGGGTCGAGGCCGCTGCCGCCGAGGGCCGCGACGGCCGCTTCCAGCCGTGCCCGCACGGCCTCGGGCTGGCGGGCCGGGCTCTCCTCGGCCGCCTGGGTCAGCGCGGCGATCCGGTCGACCTGGGCGGTGACGACCTGCTCGAGCTGGCGCCCCTCGGCGCGGCGCGCCTCGACGAGATCCGCGACCAGCTGGACCACGCCCGCGGCCAGGTCCCGGGCGAGGGTGTCGGTGTCGGCCGCCTCGTCCTCGACCTCGATCACGCCGCGCACGCCGAGCAGCCCGTCCATCGTGGCGGGGGCCACGCCCTCGGGGACCGGCACCCGGGCCACCGCCTGGGCGAGGCTCGCCAGGAGCGTCTCGTTGATCCGCACCCGCGCGGTCGTCTCCGGCTTGGTGAGGGTCAGCGTCAACTGGCACTGCCCGCGGGTGAGTGTCTTCTGGAGCGCGGTGCGCGCGGTCTCGCCGAGCCCGTCATAGCCGGCCGGCACGCGGGTGCGCACGTCGAGGCCGCGCCCGTTGACGCTGCGGACCTCCCAGGCCCAGTGCACCGGTCCGGCACTGCCCGCCGTCCGGGCGAAACCGGTCATGCTCGCGATCTGGGTCACGCCGACCCCCGTCCCCGTGAAGATCGGGGCCTGTAGCACGGATCACTCCGGTGGGAAGAGGCCGGTCGCCGCCGTCGCCGCGTCGCGAGGCGCGTCGGGCGCGCGTCGGACGCGCCGCGCGCCCGGCCATCTCGGGCGGCGCCGTGCAGTCGAGCGGCACCCGGCACGCTGTTGGGACCGGTAGGGCCGCCCGCCCGCGAAGCGGGCCCCGTCCGCCGTCGCCCGCGCGGTCGCGGTGGTCACGTTTTCACTTTCGTGTCGCGCGACCGACGTTGCATTCCGCAGTGAAGGTGTGCTCGAAATCCCGCTCGTCTGCACATGAACTCGGATGGCGCATGCCGCGATCAGTATTGGGGAGGACCGCGCTCACGCCGTTCGGGATGTCCGCGCTGGGCGTCGGCATCTGGGAGGATGCGCCGCACACGGGATGCGTGCGCGGGGACGCGACGATGGCGCGGATCTTCGGCCTGACCGAGGCCGAGGCGGCGGACGGCATCACCTGGGAGCAGCTCTCCGCGCTCTTCCACCCGGAGGACCTCGCCCGGGACCAGAGCGAGCGCCGTCGCGTCCGCGAGGAGGGCGGTCTCTTCGCCTGGGAGCACCGCATCGTGCCCGCGCCGGGCGTCGTGCGCTGGGTCCTGGCGCGGGGCCGGTTCGAGCGCCGCGCGGACGGGCACATCTACGGTCGGGGCATCGTGATCGACATCACCGACAGCCGGGTCGACGGCCCGTACGAGCCGCCGGTCGGTTTTCTCGGGGCTCCGACCGAGCCGGGGACCGCCGTCGAGCGGATGGCCGATTACGCGATGCGCCTGTGGGAGCTGGTCGGCGATCTCGGGCCCGGCGAGGCGACGCGGGTGCAGCCGCTGCTCGAAGCGCTGCTCTACGAGCTGGGACGGCAGATCGCGGCCTCGCTGTCGGGCGAGCCGCCAGAGGCGCCGCGGCGCCCGCGGAACCCGCGGGCGCATTGAGGGCGACCCCGACGGCGCCGAAGCCGGCGGCGCGGACCGGCGCCGCTGCCTAGCGGCGGCCCCGCGGCGCCGGTGCCGGCTCGCTCAGGGTCGGGACCGTCTTGGGCGAGCCCAGATCGTAGCTGCGGTTCTTGAGGGGATCGAGGCGGGTGCCCTCGGAGGCGTCGAAGGCGCGCGTGCCCGGCGTGCCGGTATCCAGGGCGAAGGCCGCGTTGGTGTTGATCCCGTTGCCCGCGGGGGCGCCGCCCGGCGCGTAGGCCGAGGCGCGGCCCGGCGTGGTCGAGTCAGGGCTCGGCTCGACCTTGTCGACGGCGTCCGGCGGCGCCTGCCGGCTCTTCTCGACCGCCCGCCAGCGGGCGACGTTGCGCTGGTGCGCCTCGAGGGAATCGGCGAAGGCGTGGCCGCCGGTGCCGTCCGCGACGAAGTACAGGTCCTTGGTCCGGGAGGGGTTGGCCACCGCCTCCAGGGCGGCGCGGCCGGGATTGGCGATCGGCCCCGGCGGCAGGCCCTCGATCACGTAGGTGTTGTAGGGGGTCGGCCGGTCGATCTCGGAGCGCAGGATCCCGCGGCCGAGGGTGCCGCGCCCGCCCACGAGGCCGTAGACGATTGTGGGGTCGGATTGCAGCTTCATCCGCTTGTTGAGGCGGTTGATGAAGACCCCGGCCACCCGGGGCCGCTCATCGGCGCGGCCGGTCTCCTTCTCGACGATGGAGGCGAGGGTCACCATCTCGGCCGGGGTCCGCACCGGCACGTCGGCGCTGCGCCGCAGCCAGATCTGGTTCAGGACCTCGCGCTGCTTGGCCTTCATCAGGTTGACGATCTGCTGCCGGGTGGCGCCGCGCTCGAACTTGTAGGTGTCCGGCAGGAGCGAGCCTTCCGGGGGGATCTCGTTGATCTCGCCGGCGAGCACGTCGTTGTCGTTGAGGCGGGTGACGATCTGCTCGGAGGTCAGGCCCTCCGGGAAGGTGATGGCGTGCTGGACCTGCCGGCCCGTGGCGATTGTGTCGAGCGCGTCGGAGATGCTCGCGTGCGCCTTGAAGACGTACTCGCCCGCCCGCAGCGCCGGCCGGCCGCCGAAGCGGGCGGCGAACTCGAACAGGCCGGTATGGTCGATCACGCCCTCGCGCTTGAGGGTCTCGGCGATCTCGGCCGTCCCGCTGTGGGTCGGGATGACCACGACCTTGTCGGCCGCGAGCGGGCCCGGCTCGCGCACCTGCCGCTGGAACAGCGTGATCCCGATCATCGCCGCGATGGCGATGACGACCGCGAAGGTCAGGGCGCCGCTGATCAGGCCCACGAGGCCGCTCCGCTCGCGCTCGGGCTTCTCCGGCGGCGGGGGCGCGACGGTCGGCTTGATCGCCTCGCCGGGCGAGCGCGGCGACAGCCGCTGCGGCAGGGCGGGCTCGTCCGTCGGATCCTGCGCGGCGGTCTCGGGCGCGGGCGTCTTTGAGCGGCGGAAGAACATCGGGATCCTGTCTGGGCCCGCGCGACCCGTCACGCGTCGCGGGCCGGGATCGGCTGCCCGCAACCGGGTGCGCACGTCGAGGGGCTTAACCCTAGTCGGGTTTGTGGCGAAATTGCCGTTCCGCGGCGCGATAGGCGCCGATCGGCGCGCTCAGCCCGGGGGCTGGCAGGTGGCGCAGTAGAAGGTCGAGCGGTTCGCCTGCACGATGCGGGTGATCGCGCCGGCGCATCCGGGCCGGCTGCAGGGCAGGCCGACCCGGTCGTAGACCCGGAAGGCGTGCTGGAACGCGCCCGCGCTGCCGTCCGTGTGGGCGTAGTCGCGCAGGGTCGAGCCGCCGGCCTTCACGGCCTCCTCGAGGACCTGCACGATCGCCTTGGCCAGGGCGTTGGCTTTGGGCGTCGGGCGCCCGTCCGGCCGGGCGAGGCTCCCGGCCGGCGCCTCCGGATGCAGGCGCGCCCGGTGCAGCGCCTCGCACACGTAGATGTTGCCGAGGCCCGCGATCAGGCGCTGGTCGAGCAGGGCGGCCTTCAGCGGCGCGGTCTTGTGGCGGAAGAGCTGCGCGATCACAGCCCCGGTCAGCCCGTCGAGGGGCTCCACGCCCATCCGGGCGAAGTGGCGGCAGGCCGCGAGCTCCGCGCTCGGGACCAGATCCATGAAGCCGAAGCGGCGGGCGTCGTTGTAGGTCACCGTGGCGCCGGTGCTCATCGCCATGACCACGTGGTCGTGCCGGGGCGTGCCCTGGGCGCCTTCGAGGTAGAAGTCTCCCGGCGACAGGTTGCTGCCGTCGGGCAGAGCCACGTCGAACCGCCCGCTCATGCCGAGATGCATGACCAGCGTCTCGCCCGAGTCGAGGGCGGCGGTGAGGTACTTCGCCCGGCGCGCGAGGCTCGTGACGGTCCGCCCCTCGAGGCGGGCGGCGAAGCGCTCGGGGAACGGGAAGCGCAGGTTGGGCCGGCGCAGGGTGACGCGGCTGAACCGCGCGCCGACCAGGGCGGGCGCCAATCCCCGCCGCACGGTCTCGACCTCGGGAAGCTCCGGCATCGCTCTCGCAGCATCTCCGTGCGCGGCGCTCCGTGCGCCGGATCCGGATATCGGCGGGATCGGTCCGGGCCGCAACCGCGGGGAACCGGCGCGGTTTGCCGCGCGTCCCGCGCCGAGGCCCGCCCTAGCGGCGGCGCAGGCGGACGTAGAGGGCGCCGCCGCCGCCATGGTGGCGGGCGGCCTCCTCGAAGCCGAGGACGATGCCGCGCAGATCCGGCCCCCGCAGCCAGTGCGGCACGCTGCGGCGGAGGACGCCCCGCTCGGAGAAGGCGTCCGCGTGGCCCGGGCCGCCCTTGCCGGTGACGACCAGCACGTAGGAATGCCCGGCGGCCCGGGCGCGGAGCAGGAAGCCCGTCAGCGCGGCATGCGCCTCGGCCTGCACCATCCCGTGCAGGTCGATCCGCGCCTCGATCGCGAGCCGCCCCCGGCGCAGGCCGAGCTTGGCGTTCCGCTCCAGCCCGGCACTCGGCGCGTGCCGCTGGGGCGGCGCCTGGTAGGGAGCGGCGGTGGCCGGGCGCGCCGGCTCCGAGGCCGGCTTCGGCGGGTGCTTCGCCCGCGGCCTCTTGGCGACCGGCGGCGCGCTGGGCTTCAGGATCGGCGCCGAGAGAGCCGGCATGGTGGCGGTCGGGCCCGGCGGCGGAGGTGTCTCGGGCACCGGGGCGGCGCGGCCCGGCAGCGGCGTGACCAGCTTGGCGATCGCGTCCCAGAGGCGGGTCTCTCCCGCGGTGAGGCGGCGCCCGCGGCGCGGGGCCCTCACGGCGCGGCTCCGGGCACCGCCGCGCGGCGCGGCAGCAGGACCACGAAGCCGATCGCGTCGCGGAGGTTGCCGGCGGCTACGCCGGCCTCCGCACCGGTACCGACGAAGAGGTCGCCGCGGGCAGGGCCGACGATCGCCGAGCCGGTATCGGCGGCGATGACGAGGCGCCCGGCCTCACCTGGAGTCGCGCCGGGGAGGGGGCCGGCGAGCCAGAACGGCAGGCCGTAGCGCCAGAGGGTCGAATCCACCGCCAGGCTGCGGCCCGGGCTGAGCGGGGCGTTCGCGGCGCCCGGCGGCCCGAGGGCCGGATCCGCGACCGGAGCGAGGCGGAAGAAGATGTAGGAGGCGTTGGCGCGGATCAGGCGCTTGGCGGTCTCGGGATGGGCGCGCAGCCAGCCGGTCCAGCGGGCGAGCGTCAGGCCCTCCAGGGGCAGGTGGCCCTCCTGGACGATCAGCTTGGCCACCGCCGTGTAGGGGCGGCCGTTGCGGCCGTCGTAGAGCACCCGCACCGCGCGCCCGTCCGGCAGCCGGACGCGCCCAGAACCCTGGACCTGCAGGACCAGCAGGTCGACCGCGTCGCGCAGCCACAGGATCGGCTTCGCCCGCGCGCCCAGGGCACCGTCGTCGATCGCGGCGCGGTCGGGGTAGGGGGCGAAGCCGTCCGCGGTGGCGCGGGCGGCGCGCAGGCCCGGGTCGAGCCCCGGGCGGGTCTCGCCGGGGCCGAGGGAGATCAGGTCATCGGGGCGGGCCAGGACCGGCGTCGGGAAATCCGGGCCGGGCTCCAGGGAGCCGGTGAGTTCCGGCTCGAAATAGCCGGTCAGGAAGCCGGGCCGGTCCGCACCGGGCCGCACGACGCGGAACGCCTCGAACCGCTCGCGGAAGAAGGCGGCGGCGTCGGGCACGGGGCCGGCGGCGGCCGCGCAGGCCTCGGCGAGGGCGGCCGGATCTCCCACGACGCCGTCGGGCTGGGGCAGGGCGGGCGGCGGGGCCGTGCAGACGCGGCGGAAGGCGTCGAGCGCCGCCTCCGTCCCCGCGCCGGGGAAGCCCGGCAGGTCGGCCGCGGCCACGGGGGTCAGCACCGCACCGCCGACCGCCGTCGGCGCGGCGGACACGGCCTGACTCAGGAGGGACGCGAGGAGGGCGGCCGGGACTGCTCCGGACCGGGCGCGGGACATCGGCACGGCAAGATCGTCACGGAACGCCGGTCACGGACTCAGGCGCCGGCCTCGGTGGCCACGAGCTGCCAGTTCGGGTCCCGCGAGCCGAGCGTGCGGGCGAAGGTCCAGACATCCGGCACCTCGACCACCGTCTCGGCGCTGCCGTCCACCACCTTGCCGTCGGCGTCGCGGGTGGCGGTGATCAGGTTCGACAGGAAGCGGACGGTGACGTGCGCCACGCGGTTGCGCACCTCGACGGCGACGATCTCGGCCTTGTCGATCGACACGAAGGTGGTCTCGAGCGTCTGCCGGTTGCGCTCGCGCTCGGCGATCGCCCGCTCGAACGCCTCGCCGACCTCTTTCGAGAGGAGGCCGCGCAGGGTCTTCCGGTCACCCTTGGCGAAGGCGATCATGATGGCTTCGTAGGCCGACTTGGCGCCCTCGATGAAAGCGCGGGGGTCGAAGCTTGGCTCCGCCTGGATGCAGGCCTCCAAGCCGCGCGCGACCTCGGATCCCGGCTCGGCGATCCCGCGCCAGTCCCGCGGGGCGGCGGCGGGCTGAGGCGCGGCCTGGACCCGGTCGGCGCCGGGCAAGCGCACGACGTTGTCGCCGTCGGAGCGCGCCTGGGGCTCAGTCCGGCTGCGGTCGACAGGCTTGAACGGCGAGCGCTCGGCCCCCGTCTTCTGACCGAGCACCGAGCGCAGACGCCAGATCACGAAGACGGCCAGCGCGAGGAAGATGATCGTCGTAACGTCGAAACTGTCCTGCATCACCGATCCGATGGTGGCCGCGGCGAGACCCTGTGCCCCTTGCTCAGGTCGCGCGCGGTGCGGCGCCGGCTAAGCGCGCAGAGGTCTGGCCGACTCATATCCGACCAACGCGTCGGGAGCGAGCCGGTTGTGTCGGCCGGTTGATCGAACCCACGCGTCAATTGCGATTCGGTCGATATGGGTCGTGGGGGCCGCCGGCGCCAGCGCCGCGCCCCCTCGCTTGTCCAGGCTCGGCCCGCGTGTTAGCGGCCCTGCCGTTTGGGCAGTTCCGCGGCGTGATCCAGCCGCTCCCGCCGCGACAACAACCCGCGCCGGCCCTGCCGGTCGATCGAGAAGGATGATCCGCATGGCCGATTCCCCGGCAGCGAACGGCAACGGCGGCGGCATGCCGCAGGGCGATGCGCCGACCATCAACGCCCTGGCGCAGTACACGAAGGACCTCTCCTTCGAGAATCCGAACGCACCGCGCTCGCTCCAGCCCAAGGAGGGCCAGGGGCCGCAGATCAACATCCAGGTGAACGTCAACGCGCAGCAGCTCTCCGAGACCGATTTCGAGGTCGAGCTGAAGCTCGAGGGCGACGCCAAGATCCAGAACGAGGTGCTGTTCGCCTTCGAGGTGACCTATGCCGGCGTGTTCCGGCTCCTCAACATCCCGGCCGACCAGATCCATCCGGCGGTGATGATCGAGTGCCCGCGCCTGCTCTTCCCCTTCGCCCGCCAGATCGTGGCCGAGGCGGTGCGCAACGGCGGCTTCCCGCCGCTGTACATCGACCCGATCGACTTCGTCGGCCTCTACCGGCAGAAGGTGATGGAGCAGCAGGGCGCCCAGGGCCCGCTCGCCTCCTGAGGACCGGACGAGCCGGCGGTCGGTCAGCGGCCGCCGGGACCGCGATAGGCCGCCGCCAGCGCGCGCAGCGCCTCGGCGGGGCGCCCGGCCAGGCGGCGGGCGCGCAGGACCACGAAGGTGCGCGGCAGTTCGGGCAGCCCGAACCGGCCGCCGACCTCCACGGCGCCGGCCGGTGCCGTGCTCGGCGCCAGGGCCGCCACCGCCAGCCCCGCCATCACGGCCGCCCCCACCGCCAGCACGCCGCCGCCGACGAAAACCTCGGTCCAGGGGAGCCCGGCCGCGTCGAGAACCCGCATCGCCGCGCCCCGGACCGTGCAGGGACCCGCGAGTCCCGCCAGCCGCAGCGTCTCGCCCGGCCGGGGCGCCGGGAAATCCGGTGCGGCGAACCAGCCCAGCCGCTCCTCCGCCAGGACCGCGCCGCCGTGGCCGGCCTCGTCCTCCGTCCGGAAGATCACCGCGTCGTAGCCGCCCTCGCCGGAGGATCCGAACGCGGCCGCGAGATCGCGCGACGGGACGATCCGCACCTCCGTGATCAGCCCGGCCCGATCCAGGCCCAGGCGCCGCAGCAGCACCGGCAGGTCGGGGCCGGCGACGTGGTCGCTGATCCCGAGGCTGAGCCGGGCGGGCTGCGCCGTCGCCGCGTCGGCCACGGCGCTGTCATGGGCGTCCAGGAGGCGCCGAGCGGCCGGCAGGAACAGGGCGCCCTGGCGCGTCAGGTCCACGTGCCGCGGGGTCCGGTCCAGGAGGCGCGTGCCGAGCCGGTCCTCGAGCCGCTTCAGCCGCAGGCTGATCGCCGCCTGCGACGTGGCGAGCGCCTCGGCGGCACGGGTGAAGCTGCCGAGATCGACCACGCGCACGAAGGCCAGAACGCCTTCGAGGTCGAGGGGACGGTCGGCAACCATAACGCACTCTTATCTTAGATATCGGTGTCGATATGTCGCCGTTATCGAGGCGGCGTGCAAGCCTGTGGGCCTCTTCGGGAGTGCCCCATGCTGATCACCCGCTACCGGCATCGTCTGCCGACCGACTACGCCATGGACAGGATCCGCGCGCGCGTCGCCGCCCGCGCACCGGCCTGGGACGCGGTGCCCGGCCTCGTCTTCAAGGCCTTCACGGTCGAGGATCGGGCGCGCGGGGCCGCCGCCAACGCCTACAGCTCTCTCTATCTCTGGCAGGATGCCGACGCCGCCGCCGCGTTCCTGGCCGGGGCCGGGTTCGGCGCCGTGATCGCGAGTTTCGGCCGGCCGCGCATCGAGACGTGGCTGGCGGTCGCCGCCGCGTTCGGGCCGGGCGACGCCGCGGGCGCCCTCTCGGAGGAGACGCGTCTCGTCGGGCCCGCGGAGGATCTCTCCGCCCTGCGCGACGACGAGCGGGGACGCGGGCACGACATCGCGGCCGGGCGCGACGTCCTCGCCACCGTGGCCGGGCTCGATCCCGACGGATGGCGCCTCACCCGCTTCACCCTCCGCGCCGAGCCGGCCGCCGGGCTGTCCGGAACCGCGATCGCCCACCTCGCCGCGCCCGGCCTCGCCGCGGCGCGCGGCCGCTGATCTCGGACCGATCGAGGAGTGAGACCATGCCTCTGACCCGCATCTCCCTGCGTGCCGGGACGACCGAATCCTACAGGGCCGCTCTCGTCGCGGGTGTCTACGACGCCATGCGCGAGACCTTCGCGGTGCCGGAGGGCGACCTGTTCGCCCTGGTGCACCAGCACGACGCGTCGGACTTCGTCTACGGTCCCGAGTATCTCGGGATCCGGCGCAGCGACCGCCTCGTGATCGTCCAGATCACCGCCAACGCGACGCGCGGCACCGCGCAGAAGCGCGCTCTCTACGCCGCCGTGACCCGCAACCTCGCTCGCGATCCCGGCGTGGCGCCGGGGGACGTCTTCATCAACCTCGTCGAGGTCAACCCGGAGAACTGGTCGTTCGGGGAGGGACTGATGCAGTACGGGCCGCCGGAACCGTGAGGTCGGAGCCGTGAGGCCGGTGCAGCGAGTCCGCCGCGGGAGCGGTGCGGCGATGATGGCGGCGATCCGGGCTTGACCGTTCCGGGGGGGGAGTACAGGTCCGGGTCCCGAAACGGCTCCAGGATCGCATGGCCCCCACCGCAAACCTCGCCCTGATCAACCTGTTCATCGGGGACATCCAGGGCGGCCTCGGACCCTTTCTCGGGACCTGGCTGGCAGAATCGGCCTCGTGGAGCCCCGCGCGGGTCGGGTTCGTCATCACGCTGGTCGGCATCGGCACGCTGTTCCTGAGCGGACCGTTCGGTGCCCTGGTCGACCGGTTCCCGCGCCCGCGCCTGCTGATCGCGCTGGCCTGCGGGGCGATCCTGGTGGGGACGCTGCTGCTCCTGCCGGCCCGCAGCTTCCCGGCGGTGCTGTGCGCGCAGCTCTTCGCAGCGGCCGGAGGCACTCTGCTGCTGCCGGCCGTCGCGGCGCTGACCCTAGGTATCGTCGGGAAGGACCGGTTCCCCGCGCAGCAGGGGCGCAACCAGGCCTTCAATCACGTCGGTATCCTGATCGCGGCGGGCGCCATCAGCCTCGGCACCGGCTATTTCGGCCCGGCGATCGCCTTCTGGGTGCTCGGCGGCATGGCGCTGGCGGCGATCGCCGCGACGGCGACGATGCCGGCCAAGGCGTGGAGCCGCCGCCGCGCCGTCGGCTGGAAGGAGGACGACTCGGACGAGCCGGAGCGCAGCGGCCTCCGCCAGGTCCTGGGGAACCGTCGCCTGCTGGTGCTGACCGTGGCGCTGACCCTGTTCAATCTCGGGAACGGCGGCATGCTCTCGCTGCTCGGCCAGAAGCTGGTCGCGACCGCAGCCGACGCCACGACCTGGACGGCCCGCTACGTCATGGTGGCCCAGCTGGTGATGGTCCCGGTGGCGCTGTTCGCCGGATCGCTCGCCGACAAGCGCGGCCGCCGCCAACTCCTGATGGTCGCTTTCGCGGTCCTGCCGGTGCGGGCGCTCCTGTCCGGCCTCATCGACGATCCGGTCTGGCTGATCGCCGCCGAGGTGCTGGACGGCGTCGCCTCTGGCATCGTCGGGGTGGCGGTGCCGGTCATCGTCGCCGACCTGACCTGGGGATCCGGCCGGACCCAGACGGCCATCGGCAGCGTCAACGCCGTGCAGGGCGTCGGCGGCGCGCTGTCGGGCTGGTACGGCGGCCTGTCCTACGGCCTGTTCGGCTGGACCGGCGCCTTCCTGGCCCTCGGCCTGCCGGCGCTCGTCGCCCTCGCGCTGGTAATCTGGCTCGACGCGACGCCCGAGCCCGGCCGGCGCAGCCGCCGGCGGGAGCGGCGCAGCACCGCCGCTCAGGGAGCCTGAACCGGCCGCGCGACCGAAGCCCGCGTCGACCCACTATATGACCGGATCGGGGCCGCCCCCGCGCGTTGCGGTGCCGCCGGACGCGGGGCCCTCTGAAACGCGAAAACCCGGCCTCGGGGCCGGGCTTCGCGTCGGTGTCGCTGCCGCGTGGGCTCAGCCGATATGCGGGCTGCCGGTCGCGGCGGGGAAGCGGTCGGCCAGGGCGCGGCGCAGCTTCTCCAGGGCCCGGTTCTCGATCTGGCGGACGCGCTCCTTGGAGATGCCGAGCCGCTGGCCCAGGGCCTCCAGGGTTGCCTGATCCTCGGCGAGGCGGCGCTCGCGCAGGATGCGCAGCTCGCGCTCCGACAGCACGGTCAGGGCCTGCTGGAGCCAGCTCAACCGACGCTCGCCGTCGACCGTGGCGCTCACGGTCTCGTCCGGCAGGTCGGCGCCATCGACGAGGAAGTCCATCCGCTCCGACGAGGCGTCGCTGTCCTCGCCCACGGGGGCGTTGAGCGACATGTCGGGACCGGAGAGGCGCGCGTCCATCAAGGCGACGTCGTCCCGCGACACGCCGATGGCGCTGGCGATGCGGCGGTGGATCTCGTCGCCGACATGCTCCTCGGTGGATTGCATCAGCCGGGCGCGCAGCCGCCGCAGGTTGAAGAACAGGGCCTTCTGCGCGGAGGACGTGCCGCCGCGCACGATCGACCAGTTGCGCAGGATGTAATCCTGGATCGACGCGCGGATCCACCACGTCGCGTACGTTGAGAAGCGGACGTCCCGCTCGGGCTCGAACCGGGCCGCGGCCTCCATCAGGCCGACATGCCCTTCTTGGACGAGATCGGCCATGGGTAGGCCATAGTGACGAAAACGCCCCGCCAGGGCGATGACGAGGCGCATATGGGCGGAGATCAGTCGGTGGAGGGCCCGCTCGTCGCGCTCGTCCTTCCAGCGGACGGCGAGGCCGCGCTCTTCTTCCCGGGCCAGGAAGGGTGCCTCCATGGCAGTCCGTATGAACTGCCGTCGAATTCCCGCGATCTCAGCCATCCGCCTGCCTCTTGTTGTCGAGTGCTGTTGCGGCGTCGAGCCGATAGCCCGACGCGCAGGCGCCACCGGGAGGCGACGCCAGGCAACCGACAACGGAAGGCAAAACGCGAAAGTTCCGTCCCGATGCCCCACAATGCGACAACCGGGCGGCCACGAAATCGTGTTCCGTTCCGATCAGATGGGATCCGGCCGCGCGCCGTCCAGCCCGGATGTCCCGAAACGACCGGGCCGGCGCGCCGGGTCGGAACGGTCCGGGCACAAAAAACCCGGCCACAGGGGCCGGGTTCGATGTCGTCCGCGGGGGGGGGGGGGAAGCGCGCCTCAGGCGGCCTCCTCCTGAATGTCGTCGCCCTCGCTGTCACCGTCGGCCTCGGCCTCGGGCTCCGCCTCGTTCTTCGCCCGACGGGGCGACTTGGCGAGGCTCTGCTCGATCAGCTTCAGGGCCTCGGTCTCGGTGATGCGGTTCACCGACGAGATCTCGCGCACGATCCGGTCCAGGGCAGCTTCGTAGAGCTGGCGCTCGGAGTAGGACTGCTCCGGCTGAGCCTCGGACCGGAAGAGGTCGCGCACGACCTCGGTGACGGCGAGCAGGTCGCCCGAGTTGATCTTGGCCTCGTATTCCTGCGCGCGGCGCGACCACATGGTGCGCTTGATCCGGGCGCGGCCGGTCAGCAGGTCGAGCGCCTTCTTGACCAGTTCCGGCTCGGCGAGCTTGCGCATGCCCACGCTGTTGGCCTTCGCGGTGGGGACGCGCAGGACCATCTTGTCCTTCTCGAACGATACGACGAACAGCTCAAGCTTGTAGCCGGCGATCTCCTGCTCCTCGATCGCGGTGATGCGACCGACGCCGTGGGCCGGATACACGACAGCCTCGCCGGTCTTGAAGCCCTGCCGGCCTGCGGTCGTCGTCTTCTTGGCTGTGGTCATGCGAGAAGGGCCTCCACTGGCGCGCAGCGTTCGGCGCCGCGCGAAACCGTGTTCTTCCGGGCGGGACACCCGGTCTGCCTCGCCGCTCCCGGACCCGGCGCCTAGCGCACGAATCCGGGCGTTCCCCGGCGCGGCCGTGCGAACGCCTGGCCCGCCCGCCGAAGTCGCCTCCAGCGGTCGAGCGCGTACTACTCCTAACCCACGAAAAGCGAAGGCGTTTCAGCCGGAGGGAGCACGTCAGGCGCGAGCGACGGCAGGCGGATTGTCTACCACAATCCGGCGCGCAGATCAAAGCATCCCTGAAGACGCACGCGCGGACCAAGCGCGGCGCCAAAGAGTTTTACACTGGTGCGGCGGGACAGGAATGACCTGGCCGCGTATCAGGCCCTCGTATGACGCAGCCCCGCCGCGGGGTTCAGCGGCGGCGCGGGCCCGACAGATCTTCCCGCAATCTGGGAAGCGGGCCGCGGGCCGGCGTCAGAACCTGCGGGGCCGGCGCGGGGTCAGTCGCCCGAGCCAGGGTTGGGCGAGAAATGCGCCTCGAGCTTCCCGCTCTTGCCGTCCCAATCCTTGGCGTCGGCCGGGGCTTCCTTCTTCTGCGTGATGTTGGGCCAGGACTTGGCGTAGTCGGCGTTCAGCTTCAGCCACGTGTCGAGATTCGACTCGGTGTCGGGCTTGATCGCCTCGGCGGGGCATTCCGGCTCGCAGACGCCGCAATCGATGCACTCGTCCGGATGGATGACGAGCATGTTCTCGCCTTCGTAGAAGCAGTCCACCGGACAGACCTCGACGCAGTCCGTGTACTTGCACTTGATGCAATTGTCGGTGACGACGTAGGTCATCGGATGTCTTCGTCCTAAAACTCGACTTGGCCCGGGCGGAGCCTGGAGACGGCCCGCGCGCCCGGAGGGTGCTGCGAGGGGAACGCCGGTGAGACCCGACACGGGGACGGATCTCGGAGGCCCACGGCTCTAGACGCTGCCTCCCGGACTGACAAGCGTGCGGGCGCCGCAAGGGTTCGCGTCGGGTCGCTCGCGCGGACGCTGTGGCGCGACCTCATCACTCGGACGGCCCGTCCGGACCGTCCTCGACCGACAGGGTGCCGCCCGACAGGTCGTCGTAGAGGAGCCGCGCCTCCGACGCCGGGCCGCGGCGCAGGCCGAGACCGAGGACCCGCACGGCCAGGGTCGCGTGGGGCGCCGCCACCGTGACCACGTCACCGATGCCGATGGCCTTCGCGGGGTTCTCGGCCCGGCTGCCGTTCACCCGCACGAAGCCGTCGGAGGCCAGCCGCGCCGCGAGCGACCGAGTCCGCGCGAAGCGCGCGAACCACAGCCACTTGTCGAGGCGCTGCCGGTCCTCGCGCATCCGCCGCGGATCAGCGCTTCCCGCCGTCGCCGGCCTCGAGCTGCGCCTTCAGGGCCGCGAGCTTGGCGAAGGGCGAGTCCGGATCGGGCGCCCGCTCGCGCCGCGGCGGCCGCTGGTCGGGCCGCGGGCCGGAATGGCGCTGCTCGGCGCCGCGCTGGTCGTCGCGGCGTTCCGGACGGCCGCCCTCGAAGCGGTCGCGGCGCGGGCCGCGGTCCCGGCCGGGGCGCGGGCCACCGTCGCCCTCGGCCCGGCGCTGCTCCGGCCGGCCACCGTCGGGACGCCCCTGTCCCGAATGCTGGCCCTGCTGGCCGCCGTCGCGCCCCCGACCGGCCCCGCGGGGACGGTTCTGCGGGCGCTGGTGGGCCGGGCGCTGGTGGCGCTGCAGGCGCCAGACCTCGATCTGCGGGATCTCGGCTGCACCCTCGCCCTCGGCACCAACGGCCTCGGCCGTCTCGGCTGTCTCGGCCGCGTCGGGCTCCGCCTCGGCGGCCGCGGTCTCCTCGGCGATGGGTTCGGCCGCCGGCGCGGCGTCCGCCTCGGCCGGCTGCTCCGCCTCGGCGTGGGGCGACTCGGTCGCGAGCGCCTCGGTCGCGGGCGCCTCGGTGGCCGCGTCGACCGGCGTGCCGGCCGACTCGTCCGCAGTCTCGCCCGGTTCCGCCTCGGGGGCGGCCGGGGCTTCCTCGGCCGCGTCAGCGTGATCGGCGGTGGTCTCGACACCCTCGGCGGCCGGGGCCTCGTCGCCCACCGGCTCGGCGGCATCAGCCTGCGCGGCGACAGCCTCCTCGGAGGACGCCTCGGCGGCGGTCGGCGCCGCCGGTGCGGTGGCGGCAGTGGGGACGAGCGGCACCGTGATGGCCGGGCCGGGGCGCGCCTCGGAATTGTAGCCGAGCGACTTCAGGATCGAGGCGAAATCCTCGCCCGAGCATCCGACCAGCGAGGTCATGCCGACGGTGGCCACGAAGCCGTCGCCGTCGGCGGTGCCGTCCGGCGGGGCGCCCGGGGTGGTACCCGGCCGGTAGGCGATCGCCGGGCGGATCAGGTCGGCGAGCCGCTCCAGGATGTCGACCCGCACCGCCCGCTCGCCGCTGACCCGGAAGCCGGCCGCGCGGTAGAGGCCCTTGGCGATCTCGCGGTCGACCTTGATCGAGGTGCGGCCGGAGCCGGCGAGATGCGCGATCTCGTCGAGGCCGCGCTGGTCGAGGCCGCCGTTGCGCAGGGCCCAGAGCTGGGCCGCGAGCGTGCGGGGCGCCGGCTTCAGCAGCGCCGGCAGGAAGATGTGGTAGGCGCCGAACCGGACGCCGTGGCGGCGCAGGGCGCCGCGGCCCTCCTGGTCGAGGCTGCGCATCTCGTGCGCCACCTTCGAGCGCTCCAGCACGCCGAGCGCCTCGACGACTTGGTAGCCGATTCCCTTGGCGAGGCCGGTGAGGTCGGCCGCGGTCTCGATCTCCATCAACGGCCCGAGCAGCCGCACGATGTAGGCCTTCAGCCACGCGTCGAGGCGGCCCTCGACCTTCTCGCGATGCGCGCCGGTCAGGCTGTCGTCCGCCAGCAGACGGATCTGCGGGGCGAACAGCTTCTCGCCGGGGGTGAGCTTGGCGACGGGCGCGCCGGTCCAGCGGATCGTGCCGTCGTGCGAGAGCACGAGGGTCGAATCGGCCGTTGCCGAGAACCGCTCGGCCCGGGACTCGATCTCCCCGGCGAGCGCCTTCTCGGCGGCGCTCCTCAGGGTTTTGGCCTCGTGCCCCTCGGCGCTGGCATCGGGAACGAACAGGAATCCGTGAAGGTGGCCGACATGCTGACCCTCGACGGTGACGTCACCGTCGGCGGTGATCTGGGCTTCGAGCATCGTGTTCTCTCTCAGGCGCCGCATCAGGACGCTTGTGCGCCGGTCGACGAAGCGGCTCGCGAGGCGTTCGTGCAGGGCGTCGGACAGCCTGTCCTCTACCCGACGCGTCTCGCCCTGCCAATGTTCTGGGTCGCGCAGCCAGTCGGGACGGTTCGCCACGAAGGTCCAGGTGCGTCCCTGGGCAATCCGGCGGGACAGCGTGTCGATGTCGCCGTCGGTCCGGTCGATCATCGCGACCTGCTCGGCGAACCACGTGTCGGGGATGCGGCCCGCCATGCCCTTCATGAGGAACCGGTAGAGCTGCGCCACGAGATCGGCGTGCACCTGCGGGTGGACCTTGCGGTAATCCGGCACGCCGCAGACGTCCCACAGGCGGCGCACCGTGGCGGCGCTCCGCGCCATGTCGCGGATGTCGTCCTCCTTCATGAGGATCTCGAGGGCCTGCTGGTCCTCCCCCATGGGCGCGCGCGTCAGGCCCGATTCGCGCGGGTGCTCGTCGAGGCTCGCCTGCAGGCCCTCCAGGCTGCCGAAGCTGAGATCCGGATTGCGCCACTGCAGGATGCGCAGGGGATCGAAGTCGTGGCTCTCCAGCCGCTCCACCAGCTCGGCCTCGAAGGGCGGGCAGCGTCCGGTCGAGCCGAAGGTACCGTCCGCGAGGTGGCGGCCGGCGCGCCCCGCGATCTGGCCCATCTCGGCGGGGGTGAGCTTGCGGAAGCGGGTGCCGTCGTACTTCCAGTTGGCCGCGAACGCGACGTGATCGACGTCGAGGTTGAGGCCCATCCCGACCGCGTCGGTGGCCACGAGGTAGTCGACGTCGCCCGCCTGGTACATCTCGACCTGGGCGTTGCGGGTCCGCGGCGAGAGCGCGCCCAGCACCACCGCGGCGCCCCCGCGCTGGCGGCGGATCAGCTCGGCGATCGCGTAGACCTCCTCGGCCGAGAACGCCACGATGGCGGTGCGCCGGGGCAGGCGCGACAGCCGCTTCTCCCCCGCGAAGGTGAGCTGCGAGAGCCGCGGCCGGGTCGTGGTGTGAACGTTCGGAATCAGGTCCTGGACCAGCGGCAGCATGGTCGAGGAACCGATCAGCAGGGTCTCCTCCCGGCCGCGCACGTAGAGCAGGCGGTCGGTGAAGACGTGGCCGCGATCCATGTCGGCGGCGAGTTGGATCTCGTCGATGGCGACGTACGCCACGTCGAGGTCACGCGGCATCGCCTCGATGGTGCAGATCCAGTAGCGAGGCCGGTCCGGCTTTATCTTCTCTTCCCCGGTCACCAGCGCGACCTTCTCGGGGCCCACCTTCGCGACGACGCGCAGGTAGACTTCCCGAGCGAGCAGCCGCAGGGGCAACCCGATCATGCCGGTCGGGTGGGCGAGCATCCGCTCGATGGCGAGATGCGTCTTGCCGGTGTTGGTCGGCCCGAGGACCGCGGTGACGCCGCGGGCGCGGGCCTCGCGGGACAGCGAGCGGCTGGGCGTGGGGCGGAGCAGCGCGTCGATGGTCGGCGGTTCCTTCGAGCGGGAAGGCCGTCGCGGCGCCGTCGCGGCGCGGGCGGGGAGGCGGGTTCGACCGGCCGACCGCGTCAGGGACGCTAGGGCCGGTACGGTCCTCCCCCATATGGGATGCCGCCGCCGCCAGGTCCAATCTGCGGCGTGATCATCGGGTAGACGTCGATCTGCGTCGTCGGCGTGCCCGGCTGTGGCGCGAGGTCGGCGCAGAGCGTGTCGGGGGTCGCGACGAGGGAGCCGCGGCGGGGCGGCCTGTTCTCGACGACCTCGGCCGACGAGAAGGCGTCACCGCCGCACCCCGGATCGGCGGACCCGGCACTGAGGGACTGCGCCGCGGCCGGCCCCGCGAGCGCGGCCAGGGCGAGGGCGATTCGGAGGGCGGGCGAGCACATCCGGGCATTATCGCCGGGAACGTGAAGATTCCCTCCACCCGCGCGGCCGCGGTCCCCGCCGCGATCGCGCCCGCCGGCACGGAATGCGGGGCACCGCGGGCGCGCGACTCTGTCCGTCCCCGCGCCTTTGCCGGGTCATTTCGCGGCTTGGGCGCGGAAGGCGCGGACCGCGTCAGGTCCGGTTGTGACCGGGCCGGCGATCAGTCGACGCCCTCGACGAGCACCACCTCGCCGATGCCCGCGGGCCGGCGCTTGGCTACGGCAGCCTGGTACTCGGGCGAGAAGTAGTAGGTGCGCGCCGCCTCGTAGGACTCGAATTCCAGCACGACGTTGCGCGGACGGCCCTCGCCCTCCAGCGCCTCGCAGCGGCCGCCGCGCACCAGCGGCTTGCAGCCGTACTTGCGCATCGCCTCGGAGGCCATGGCGGCGTAGTCCTTGTAGGTGTCCGGGTCGGTGACCGTCATCCGGACGATGATGTAGCCCTTCGGCACTGCTGACCTCCCCGCGCGGCTGCCGCGCCGCGCCGAGGTGCCGGGAAACCGGCCGCCGGTCAAACGCTCCCTGCGCAGCCCTCTGCGCCGCCGCTACTGCCCGGACAGGCTCGCCTGCGCGACACTGTTGCCGGCGGCGCCGGCCGTGCCGGTGGTCGTCGGCGTGCCGCTCTGGCTCCAGCGGGTGGCCTCGATGATGTTGGTGCCGATCGTGGTGAGCACCGAGATGCGCAGCGGAATCAGGACGCGCGTCCCCTCGACGGGGGCGAGCCAGACCGACATCTCGCGGTTCTCCTCCATGAACTTGACGCCCGGCCGGTCCGGCCGGTGGCCGGCGACCGCCTGGTAGCGGGCGTTGCATACGAGGACTTGCCCCGCATAGCCGGGCTTCTGCACCGGGCGGGTCTCGGCGTAGCTCAGCACCACGTTGAAGCGGGTGGCGCCGTCGAAGACCGGCAGGGTCCGGTTGCAATTCTCCGGGTCGAGCGGCTCGCCGCGCCCCTGGGTCGGCATCAGCAGCGCGCTCACCGGGTCGATGATGCCGCGCTTGTTGGCCGGGGTGACCGGCACGCGGTCCTGCATGTCGACGAGCGGCGGCGTGATCTCGGCCTGGACGACGTTGCCGCGCGCCAGGGCCATGCGCACCGCGATGCCGGAACTCGCCGTCTGGGTCGCGATGGCGAAGGCGCCGGGCTGCGGCGCGGCCGAGAAGCTTCCCGAGGCCCGGGCGGAGCCCTTGCCGCCGGTGATCGCGCCGACGAGGCCGGTGAGCACGGCCGACACGTCCATCATGTAGCGGTCGCGGTCGAAGGAGCCGGCGAGGCGCGCCGTGCCGATCGGGAGACCGGCGAGGTTGATACCGTAATCGACCGCCACGGTCGCGGCGGCGGGCGCGGCCCGCTTGGCCCGCGACGTCCGCGCGCCGGCATCGGTCGGAGCCGCGAGGACCGCGACCGCGAGGAGGCTGCCCGCGAGGCGCCCGGCAGCGTGCTTCTTCGACGGCTTGATCATTCGACGGATTGGCGTGGCGCTCATGATCCGGATCGCATCCCAGGGCGGGCGGGCCAAGACACTCGCTCGAACGCACCCTCTCGAACACACCCGCTCGCCGACGTCCTCTGCGACGCACGGAGCGGGGAGAGGCGCCTTCCTGCAGGTGGAAGAAGGCTATATCCCGGCATCGTGGTTAACAGACCGTTGGTCGTCCGGCGCGATGCTGAACCCCGCCGGCACCTTGACGCACCGC
This sequence comes from Methylobacterium sp. UNC300MFChir4.1, assembly GCF_900110155.1. NCBI lineage: Bacteria > Pseudomonadati > Pseudomonadota > Alphaproteobacteria > Hyphomicrobiales > Methylobacteriaceae > Methylobacterium > Methylobacterium sp. UNC300MFChir4.1. Next base: position 69,658 of record NZ_FOCS01000004.1, read on the forward strand.
GCCTTCGTCGCCTATAGGCTCGCGCCTTCAACAGGACTCCGCCGGACCTGGAACACGCAATGGGCGCCGCCCGCTGCGACGATGATCGCGCCGGCCGCGATCGGGTCTTCACCGGGCGGAACGAGACGGGATCGTTTTTTATCATGGCGCGCCGCTGCGAACTCACCGGCAAGGCCGTTCAGGTCGGCCACCTCGTGAGCCACTCGAACCGCAAGACCAAGTGCCGGTTCCTGCCGAACCTGTGCAACGTCACCCTCCAGTCCGACGCGCTGGGCAAGCGCGTCCGCCTGCGGGTCACGGCGCACGCCCTGCGCTCGGTGGAGCACCGCGGCGGCCTCGACGCCTTCCTGATCAAGGCCGGCGAGGGTGACCTGTCGCAGACTGCCCGCCTCCTGAAGCGCGAGATCCATAAGAAGCTCGCCGAGACCCCGGCCGCCGCGGCCTGAGTCGTCGGGCTTCACGCCCCTATCGGACGGTTTGAACCGCCGTGGCCGTCGAGGCCGCGGCGGTTTCCGCTTGTTTGCGGCTGACATGCCACTCCACACAAGCCAGAGCTCGGCCGCAGGCTGCCGTCAATGTCCGGCCGATGCCCCTGCGCCGTCTTTGCGAGCGGAGCGAAGCAATCCAGGCGACGCCACGTGGACAAGCCCCGCGTCGCCCTAGGTCACTTCGCTGCGCTCGTGATGACGGAGGGGGCTTCGCCGTCCAAGTTGCGAACATGAACCGTGTCGAGGTTCGGTCCGGATCTGCCAGCTTCCTCGACGCGGATCGTCTGTTGCGCGCGGCAGCGCGGGGCGTGATTACCGCCGCCCGCCCGCTGCGCGCAGCATCCGCCCCGTCGGCGCCGCGCCGTCCTCCTCGAACAGCTCGGCGAGCTTCTCGGTCATCGCCCCGCCGAGCTCCTCGGCGTCGATGATCGTCACGGCGCGGCGATAGTACCGGGTCACGTCGTGGCCGATGCCGATGGCCAGCAGTTCCACCGGCGAGCGCGTCTCGATCTCCTCGATCATCCAGCGCAGGTGCCGCTCCAGGTAGTTGCCGGCATTCACCGACAGGGTCGAATCGTCCACCGGCGCACCGTCGGAGATCACCATCAGGATCTTGCGCTGCTCCGGCCGTCCGAGCAGGCGCTTGTGCGCCCAGTCCAGGGCCTCGCCGTCGATGTTCTCCTTGAGCAGCCCCTCGCGCATCATCAGCCCGAGGTTCTTCCGCGCGCGCCGCCAGGGCGCGTCGGCCGACTTGTAGACGATGTGGCGCAGGTCGTTCAGGCGACCGGGATTCGGCGGCTTGCCGGCGGCGAGCCACGCCTCGCGGCTCTGGCCGCCCTTCCAGGCCCGGGTGGTGAAGCCCAGGATCTCCACCTTCACGCCGCAGCGCTCCAGCGTCCGCGCCAGGATGTCGGCGCAGGTCGCCGCCACGGTGATCGGCCGGCCGCGCATCGAGCCCGAATTGTCGAGGAGCAGCGTGACCACCGTGTCGCGGAAATTGGTGTCCTTCTCCTGCTTGAAGGAGAGCGGCTGGTACGGGTCGATGACCACGCGCACGAGCCGCGCCGGGTCGAGCTGGCCCTCCTCCAGGTCGAACTCCCAGGCGCGGTTCTGCTGGGCGAGAAGGCGGCGCTGGAGCCGGTTGGCGAGGCGGCCGACCACGCCCTGCAGGTGCGAGAGCTGCTTGTCGAGATAGGAGCGCAGGCGCGACAGCTCGTCGGCGTCGCACAGCTCCTCCGCGTGGATGACCTCGTCGAACCGCGGATTGAACACTTTGTACTCGGGCCCGCGCGCCTCGTTGCCCTGCCGCTGCGGCGGGCGCGAGGCCTCCGAGGCCTCCTCCGACTCCGCGTCCTCGGCCTCTTCGGGCAACTCACCCGACGGTGCGTCGGCGGATTCCTGGGCGCCCTCCTCGATCTCGTCGGAGGCCTCCTCGGAGGTCTCGATCTCGGCGCGCTCGCCCTGGCTCTTCTCCTCCGAATCGCCCTCGCTGGGGTTCTGCTCGTCGTCCTGGGCGTCGTTCTCGTCGTCGTTCTCGTCGTCCTCCGCGTCGAACGGCGTCTCGTCCGACATGTCGAGGGAGGTGAGGAGGTCGCGCACCGAGCGGGCGAACTTGCGCTGATCCTCGATCGAGCCGAGCAGCCCGTCGAGGTTCGGGCCGGCCTTGGCCTCGATATGCTCGCGCCACAGCTCGACGATCTTGGTGGCGGCCTCGGGCGGCTTCTGGCCGGTGAGGCGCTCGCGCACCATCAGGGCGACGGCATCCTCCATCGGAGCGTCGGCCCGGTCGGTGATGGACTCGTACTTGCCGCCGCGATGGTAGCGGTCCTCCAGCATCGCCGAGATGTTGCTGGCCACGCCCGCCATCCGGCGCGACCCGATCGCCTCGACCCGGGCCTGCTCGACCGCGTCGTACACGGCGCGCGCGGGTGCGTTCTCGGGGGCGAGACGGCGGTGGACGGCCACGTCGTGGCAGCCCAGCCGCAGCGCCATGGCGTCGGCATTGCCGCGCAGCACCGCGACGTCCTGCGCCGAGAGCTTGCGCGGGGGCTCAGGGAGGCGGGCCTTGTCGCCGGTGAGCGCCGGCCGGTCGGTCGCGTAGGTGACCTCGACCTCGGAGCGCCGGGCGATGGCGCGCAGGCACCCGGCCACCGAGCGCTTCAGGGGCTCGGCCACGGGTTCGCGGCGCTCGCCGGGCTTGCGGTTGGAGATAGACATCAGCGCTACCGGTCGTCCTCGAACGCGAAGGGGCGGTTCAGGATCTCGTCCCAGCTGTAGGGACAGTCCGCGGGCAGGGTTTCGGGCGATCGCTTCATCTCGCGAGCGGCTCGGATCCGACCGATCCGGTAGCCTTCGCTGGCGGCTTCGGCGATGCGCGGCTTGAGACCTGGATTTTTGCGCACCTGCCTGTCGATCCGCACGCGCTGTTCCGCAATCGTCAGCGACCAGCTTCGGCTGCGCCGCTCGGGCTGGTGATCCCATTTGAGGGCGTGGGCGAGAAGCACCTCGATCGCGCTCTCGAGCTTATCGTACTGCTCCGAACCCACGTCGCTCAGCTCCTCGGCGATGTTGTCGAGGTCGAGCGCGTCCACCCGGCCGGCGCGGAGCAGTGCCACCTGCTCCTGAACCCAGGTGTAGAGATCGTCCGCGTGGCGGGTCCGTCCCCGCGCGTGCGCAGTCGCCGGGGCGTCCTCGCGCGTCGGGGCCGGATGCGCCATCGCGTCCTCCATGCGGGTCAGCTCAGCGCGACGTTCACCGCGCTCTCGGGCAGCTCCTTGCCGAAGGCGCGCTGGTAGAACTCGGCCACCAGCGTCCGCTCCAGCTCGTCGCACTTGTTGAGGAACGTCACCCGGAAGGCGAAGCCGATATCCTTGAAGATGTCGGCGTTCTCGGCCCAGGTGATCACCGTGCGCGGGCTCATGACGGTGGAGAGGTCGCCGTTCATGAAGGCGTTGCGGGTGAGATCCGCCACGCGCACCATCCGGTTGACGATGTCGCGGCCCTGGTCGCCCCGGTAATGCGTCGCCTTCGAGAGCACGATGTCGACCTCGCGGTCGTGCGGCAGGTAGTTCAGCGTGGTGACGATCGACCAGCGGTCCATCTGACCCTGATTGATCTGCTGCGTGCCGTGATAGAGGCCCGACGTGTCGCCGAGGCCCACCGTGTTGGCGGTGGCGAACAGCCGGAAGGCCGGGTGCGGGCGGATCACGCGCTTCTGGTCGAGGAGCGTCAGCCGGCCCGAGAGCTCCAGCACGCGCTGGATCACGAACATCACGTCCGGGCGGCCGGCGTCGTACTCGTCGAACACGAGCGCGACGTTGTTCTGCAGCGCCCAGGGCAGGATCCCGTCCTGGAAGGCGGTGACCTGCTTGCCGTCCTGCAGGACGATGGCGTCCTTGCCGACGAGGTCGATGCGCGAGACGTGGCTGTCGAGGTTGATCCGGATGCACGGCCAGTTCAGCCGGGCGGCGACCTGCTCGATATGGGTCGACTTGCCGGTGCCGTGATAGCCGGTGACCATCACGCGGCGGTTGCGGGCGAAGCCGGCCAGGATCGCGAGCGTCGTCTCCCGGTCGAAGATGTAGTCCGGGTCGACATCCGGCACGTGCTCCTCGGGCTCGGCGAAGGCCGGCACCTTGAGGTCGAGGTCGATGCCGAAGACATCGCGGACGGAGACGGTGCGGTCGGGCAGCGCGGCGGGCGTAGCGTCAGAGAGCATTCGGAACCTCGTGAGGCGCGGGCGCTCCACTCCCAAACAGTGAAGCATCCGCGCGGAAGGACGTCGAGCCGGGCCTCCGCGGCGGGGCGGAGCCATCCTTAGACGGCGGCGCGCTCGCGCGCCACCGACCGGCATGGATCCCATATAGGGCCGCCCCGCGCGGTTTGCCCTATCCTGGGTGCGAACCGGCGTGCATCGTTCGTGCCGCTCAGCAGAGACCGGCCGCGCGGAGCACGTCGTGGGCGCGGATGATGTCGCGCAGGCGCTCCTCGAAGGAGCGGTCGCCGCCGTTGGCGTCCGGGTGGAAGCGCTTCACCAGCACCTTGTACTGCGCCTTGATGGCGGCCGTATCCGCGCCCTCCTCGAGGCCCATCACGTCGAGGGCGCGGCGCACCGCCGCCGAGTGCTTGGGCTTGCGCGGCTCCTCGGGCTGGCGGGCACGCCGGCGCGCGTCGCCGACGCCCTCGCCGCGCAGGATGCCGAGGGGATCGACGTAGGCCCAGTCCCGAACCGGCTCGTCCGCCGGCTTGGCCTCGCCGGTCCGGTTCACGCCCATCGCCCAGGTTGGGCGATGACCGATGATCGCGTCCTTCTGGTAGGCCTGAACGGCGGCGTCGTTCATGCCATCGAAGTAATTGTAGGTGGCGTTGTAGGCGCGGACATGGTCGATGCAGAAGCGCCAGTACTGGCCCTCCGCCTTCCGCCCCTTCGGCGCCCGGTACAGGCCCGGATGGGTGCAGCCGGGGCTCTCGCAGCCGGCTTCCGCGGCGGGCTTCGGCTCGTCGCAGGTCGGCTTGATCCGGATGCTGTCGAACAGGCGCGAGTTGAGATCCATGACGGGCCGATTATGAGGGGGCGGACCTGAGACACAAGGGCACCGGGCCTGATGACGCATGCGCGGGATCGGGCTTGACGGCGCCCACGGACACGACGCGAGGGCACGATGACGGACGGTGCGGGCGCGGGCGGCACCCTGCGGGACTGGATGGAGGCGCGGCTGCGGGAGCAACTCGCGCCGGCGCGGCTCGACGTGATCGACGAGTCGCATCTGCATGCCGGCCACGCCGGAGCGCGGCCGGGGGGCGAGACCCATTACCGGCTCGACATCGTCGCGTCGGCGTTCGAGGGCAAGAGCCGCGTCGAGCGGCACCGCTTGGTGAACGCGCTGCTCGACGACGCGTTCAAGCGGGGTTTGCACGCCCTCGCGCTCCGCGCCCGCACGCCGGCCGAGGCGGCCTGAATCGGGGCTCCGCGCGGGACGAGGGCGGGATCGCTCCGACGGGGCGCGGTGTACGGGACGGGAGGCACGAGACAGATATGGTGACGGGGCCGCCGATCCGCATCCGCCCGCTCGCGGACTGCGCACCCGACGCGGGGGCGCGGCGCGCCGTCGTCGCGCAGCCGGGGAGGGCGCCATGGCCCTGCGGGTAACGCCGCGCATCGCCATCGACGAAGACGAGATCGAGCTGTCCTTCATGCGCGCCTCGGGCGCCGGCGGACAGAACGTCAACAAGGTCGAGACCGCGGTCCAGCTGCGCTGGGCGGCGCTGGCCTCGCCCGCCCTCGACGAGCGGGTGCGGGCCAATCTGGTGCGGCTCGCCGGACGGCGGATGACCAAGGACGGCGTTCTCGTCCTCGCCGGGCAGCGGCACCGGACGCAGGAGCGCAACCGGGCCGACGTGCTGCAGCGGCTCGTCGATCTGGTGGCGGAGGCGGCCAAGCCGCCGCCGCCGATCCGCCGGCCCACGAAGCCGACCCGGGGCTCGCAGGAGCGGCGCATCGGCGCGAAGAAGAGCCGCGCCGCGATCAAGCAGGGCCGGGGCAGCGTCCGGGATTCGGACGGCTGACCCCGATCCCGCCGCCGCGGCCGGGTCTCAGTGGATCGCGTCGATGACCTCGGCCTTCGGGCTGGCGTCGGGCGCCGGGGAGGAGCCCGCCACCAGGGTGCTGCCCGGCTTGGCGATGGTCAGGACGATCGCGATCATCGCCAGGATGGCGGCCAGCGCCGCCGGGAAGAGGAAGGCCGATTCGCCGTAGCGCATGTCGAGCAGGCCGCCGACGACGGCGCCGGTGCTGAGCCCGGCCCAGAGCGGCGCCTGGATCCAGAAGGACGGCGCCACCGTGCCGAGCAGCAGGTTGGCGCAGCCCGTGCCGAAACGCACCACGGCGCCCGTGACGTAGGTGAGCGCCAGGGAGCGGCCGCCCTCGTCCTGCAGCGTCGCGTTCTGGAGGCCCAGCGCCAGGACGATCGGGTAGGCGTGGAGCGGGTAGGCGAAGGTGCCCCAGGGCATCAGCAGGCCGCCGGCGAGCAGCAGGGCCTGGAGCGTCAGCAGGACGGCGAGACGCCAGCGCCCGACCCAGGCGGCGATCAGCGTCCCCAGGAAGGCGCCGAAGCAGAACATGCAGATGGTGCTGGCGACGCGGCTGACGTTCTCCCAGTCGGCGTTGGCCACCGCCACGCCGAAGCGGGTGGTGTTGCCTGACATGAACGACATGAAGAGCTGCGAGAATTCCAGGAAGCCGATGGAATCGGCGCAGCCCGCGAGCGCCGCGAGGGCGATCGCGAAAGGGATGCGGGTTCGCGGATCGGCGGGAAACGACTTGTCGGCCGGTGGCTCAGATTTCCGCTCCGGTGCTGCACCACCTGTCCGACTTCCGTATTCCGCCATGCTGATCCCCCGATCGAGCCGCCGCGCCTAGTCGCGGTCGACTGACAATGGACGAATAGCGGAGCGGTTTCATGCCGATGTGCGCCGCAACACAACGACGCGCCCCGGCACCGGTCGTCCGCCCTCGCGCCGGACTTCCGCGGGGCGCGCCGTCAGCATCTCCAGGCCGCGAGACGCGGCCGTCGCCGCGATGTGGGCCTCCGCGTGGGCGTAGCGGCCGTCCTCGCCCAGGACGGAACCGGGGCCGTCGTGGGATTGCACCGTGACGGCGCCGAGCCCGCCCGGCCGCAGGACCCGCCCCACCCGCGCCAGGAACGTCGCGAGGTCCGCGACGTAGATCAGGACATCCGCGGCGAGGCAGAGGTCGGCCGAGGCCTCCGGCAGGTCGGCCAGGACGGCGCCGAGGTCGCCCTCGACGAGGCGCTCGTAGAGCGGCCGACCCCGCGCCGTCTTGGCCCGCGCCACCGCCAGCATCCCGGGGGAGAGGTCGATTCCGGTGAGATGGTCGACCCGGTCGCGCACGACCTCGCCCATCAGCCCCGTGCCGCAGCCGAGATCGAGACCGACCGCGAAGCGCTCCGGAACACACGGCAGGGCGTCGCGGACGAGCTGCGGGCCGACATAGCCGAGGCCGTCCACGAGGTGGCGCTCGAAGCGCGGCGCGTAGCCGTCGAACAGGGCGCGGACATAGGCCGGCGACAGGACCGGGAGGGTGTCGCCGCCGCCCAGGCGGACGAGATGCGCGCGCACGCCCAGCCGGTCCTCGGGATCGATGTCGAGGGCGCGGGAAAAGGCCTGCGCCGCCGCGTCGCGCAGGGCCGGATCGGGGCCGGCGGCGGCCAGACCCGCGCGCGCCCGGCCCAGCAGGAGCCAGGCCGGCGCGTAGCGCGGGGCGCGTTCCAGGACCTGCTCGGCGAGGTCGGCGGCGGCCGCGTGGTCGCCGTCGGCGAGGCAGGCCTCGGCGTAGCGGTAGCGGCGATCGGCGAGGAGGTCGCCGGAACTGAGCTGCGAGGCCATGCGTCTGCCGGGTCGGGGGCGCCTATATACCGGGGCCACCGGCGGACTCCACCGGCAGCACGGACCCGATGCCGATACGCGCCAGCGATCTCCTCACCCTGACCCGCGAGGGTCTCTACTGCCCCCTCGGACGCTTTCACGTTGATCCGACCTGGCCCGTGGAGCGCGCGCTGATCACGCACGGGCACGCCGACCACGCCCGCGCGGGCCACGGCCAGGTGCTGGCGACGCCCGAGACCCTGCGGATCATGGCGGTCCGCTACGGGACGGATTTCTGCCGCCAGCGGCAGGAGGCGCAGCTCGGCGCGGCGCTCCGCGTCGGCGACGTCACCGTGCGCTTCGCCCCGGCCGGCCACGTCCTCGGGTCGGCGCAGATCGCCATCGAGCGGGACGGCGTCCGGGTCGTGGTGTCGGGCGACTACAAGCGCGCGCCGGACCCGACCTGCCTGCCCTTCGAGGTCGTGCCCTGCGACGTGTTCATCACCGAGGCGACCTTCGGACTGCCGGTCTTCACCCATCCCGATACGCGGGGCGAGGTCCGCAAGCTCCTCGAATCGGTGAAGCTGTTCCCGGAGCGCGCCCACATCGTGGGCGCCTACGCGCTCGGCAAGGCGCAGCGGGTGATGGCGCTCCTGCGCGAGGAGGGCTGGGACCGCCCGATCCACCTGCACGGCGCCATGGAGAAGCTGACGACGCTCTACAAGGAGGAGGGCGTGCCGCTCGGCGACACGCCCAAGGTCGTGGCCGCCGAGCGGAAGGACCTGCACGGGGCGATCGTGCTCTGCCCGCCCTCGTCGATCCAGGACCTGTGGTCCCGCAAGTTCCCCGACCCGGTGACCTGCTTCGCCTCGGGCTGGATGCGGGTGCGCGCCCGCGCCCGCCAGAAGGGCGTCGAGCTGCCGCTGGTGATCTCCGACCATTCCGACTGGCCGGACCTGTGCCGCACCATCCGCGACACCGGCGCCGGGGAGGTCTGGGTGACGCACGGCCAAGAGGACGCGCTGGTCCACTGGTGCGGGACCCAGGGGATCCGGGCGAAGCCGCTCCACCTGCTCGGCTACGGCGATGACGGCGAGGTCGAGGGGACCTCGGAGGCGGGCTCCGGGGCGGAGGCGGCGGCGTGAACGACTTCGCCCACCTGCTCGACCGCCTCGCCTACGAGCCGCGCCGCAACGCCAAGCTGCGCATGCTCCAGGACTACTTCGCGCGCACGCCCGATCCCGAGCGCGGCTACGCGCTCGGCGCCATGACCGGCACGCTGAGCTTCCGCGAGGCCAAGCCGGCCCTGATCCGGGGACTGGTCGAGGAGCGGATCGACCCGGTGCTGTTCCGGCTGTCGCACAATTACGTGGGCGACCTCGCGGAGACGACGGCGCTGATCTGGCCGGGACCGGCGGAGGCGCCGCGGGAACCGGGGCCCGGCCACAACAACCCGCCGCCGCATGTCCCGACCCTGGCCGAGGTCGTGGAGACCCTCGCGACCATCCCCAAGCGCGAGCTGTCCCGCCATCTCGCCGACTGGCTCGACGCCCTCGACGAGACCGGGCGCTGGGCGCTCCTGAAGCTCGTCACCGGCAACCTGCGGGTCGGTGTCTCGGCGCGTCTCGCCAAGACGGCGGTCGGCGCGCTGGGCGGCCACGACGCCGACGCCGTCGAGGAGGTCTGGCACGGGCTGACCCCGCCCTTCGAGACCCTGTTCGCCTGGGTCGAGGGCCGGGCCGAGCGGCCCGAGACCCTGAACCCCGCGCCGTTCCGGCCGCCGATGCTGTCGCACCCGATCGAGGAGGAGGCCGACCTCGAGAAGCTGGAGGCCGAGGCATTCTCGGCCGAGTGGAAGTGGGACGGCATCCGCGTCCAGCTCGTCGGCGGCCTTGACCGGAGCGGCCAGCAGGTCGGGAAGGTCTACTCCCGCACCGGCGAGGACATCACCGGGGCGTTCCCGGACCTCGCCGAAGCCATCACCTTCGCGGGCGCCCTCGACGGCGAGCTGCTGATCCTCCGCGAGCGGCGGGTGCAGAGCTTCAACGTGCTGCAGCAGCGCCTGAACCGGAAGGCCGTGACGGGCAAGCTGCTGGAGGAGTTCCCGGCCCACGTGCGGGCCTACGACCTCCTCACCCTGGAGGGCGACGACCTTCGGGCAGAACCCTTCGCGGAGCGGCGGCAGAAGCTGGAGGCGCTGGTCACGCGCCTCGACCACGCGCGGATCGACATCTCGCCGCTCGTGCCCTTCGCGGACTGGGAGGCCCTGGCGGCCGCCCGGGCGGACCCGGCCTCGGTGGGCGCCGGCGCGGACGCCGACGCGATCGAGGGCGTGATGCTCAAGCGCCTCAACAGCCCCTACCTGCCGGGTCGCCCCAAGGGACCCTGGTGGAAGTGGAAGCGTGAGCCGCACATCGTCGACGCCGTGATGATGTACGCCCAGCGCGGGCACGGGAAGCGCTCGTCCTTCTACTCGGACTACACGTTCGGCGTCTGGCGGGAGGCCCCCGAGGGCGGCGACGAGCTGGTGCCGGTGGGCAAGGCCTATCACGGCTTCACCGACGCCGAGCTCGCCAAGCTCGACCGCTACGTCCGCAACAACACCACCAAGCGCTTCGGCCCGGTGCGCGAGGTCGCCCACGGCCGCGAGGCCGGGCTCGTCCTCGAGATCGCCTTCGAGGGCGTGCAGCGCTCGACCCGGCACAAGTCGGGCGTGGCCATGCGCTTCCCCCGGGTCAGCCGCATCCGCTGGGACAAGCCGCCCGCGGAGGCCGACCGGATCGACGTGCTGGAACGGATCCTCGCCCGGGGCGAGCGCGAGATCGCGCCGGGCGCGACGCTGATGGAGAAGTCCGCATGAGGCAGGGACACGGACGGGAGGGCAGGATCGGGCCGGTCGAGGCGCTGGCCTCCGGTCCGGTGGAGCGTCACGCCAGCGCGCGCCTCACCGTCGCGACCCCGGGACCGGGCTTCACGGACTTCACCGCCGCGGTGGCCGCGTTCGTGCGCGGCAGCGGCGTCCGGGACGGGCTCCTCACGGTCTTCTGCCGGCACACCTCGGCCTCGCTGACCATCCAGGAGAATGCCGATCCCGACGTCCAGACCGACCTAATGACCGCGCTCGACGGCTTCGCGCCGCGCCACGCCGGCTACGTCCACGGCGCCGAGGGGCCGGACGACATGCCGGCCCATATCCGCACCCTGGTCACCGATTCGGCCCTGACCATCCCGCTGGTCGGCGGGGCGCTGTCGCTCGGCACGTGGCAGGGGATCTACCTGATCGAGCACCGCGACCGGCCGCACCGGCGGGAGATCGTGCTGAGCGTCCTCGGGGCGTGACGCGTCCGCCGGCATGGCGCGCGCGCGGCGCGGGCCGGCTCAGCAACACGCGGTCACACACCGTCGGTTAACCATAGTGGGTCCTTATCGGCCTCCGTCGGATCGGGGACCGTGCCGCTCCGGCGAACGGAGACCCCGATGGGCCTTTACACCGCGCTCTCGAACTCGATTTCCGGCGCCTCGGCGCAGTCGCTGGCCCTGAACAACATCTCGGGGAACATCGCCAACACCCAGACGGTGGGCTTCAAGTCCACCGAGACGCGGTTCGCCGACATGCTGGCCGAGACCCGGGACGGCACGCAGCTGACCGGCGGCGTGCTGCCGAGCACGCGCAACAGCCTCAACATCCAGGGCACGATGCAGTCGACCGGTGTGGCGACCAACCTCGCGATCTCGGGCAACGGCTACTTCGTCGTCAAGAAGAACACCGGGACGCCGGACAGCCCGGCCTTCGCCGGCGACACCGGCTACACGCGGCGCGGCGACTTCGCGCCGGACGCCAGCGGCTACCTCTCCAACGGCGCGGGCTACTACCTGTTCGCCGGCCCCTCGGCGACAACCCCCGTCCAGGTTCCGACCGGGGCGAGCACCCTGGCGAGCCTCGCGGTCTCGCCCGCCGGCACCCTCACGGGCACGGCCGCGGACGGCAGCACCCTGGCCCTCGGCACGCTGCAGCTGGCGCAGTTCGGCATGCAGGACAACCTCGCCTCGCTCGATGGCGGCACCTACGTGGCCACCGGCCAGTCCGGGACGCCGAGCTACGGCCTCAACGGCGCGACCATCACGGCCGGCTCGGTGGAGCAGTCCAATGCCGGGATCTCGGATCAGTTCTCGAAGATGATCGAGACCCAGCAGGCCTACACGGCCAACACCAAGGTCATGAGCACCACCGACCAGATGCTGCAGGACGCCATCGCGATGTACACCTGAGGCGGCCCCGTCAGAGGAACTTCAGCGGGTCCTTCTCGGGTGGCGGCGGTGCCACGTCGGCGCGGTTCCACCAGCCGCCGCCGAGGGCCACGAACAGCGCGGCGGTGTCGGCGTACTGGGTGGCGCGCGCCGCCGCCGAGGTCACCAGCGCCGAGAGGTAGCCCTGCTGGGCGATCAGCACCTGCGAGGAGGTGATCGCCCCGGCCGTGTACTGCTTGCGGATCAGCGCGAGGCTCTGGTTCGTGGCGCTCACCGCGGCGTCGGCGGCGGCCACGGCCTTCGCGTCGGCCTGGAGCGCGCGCAGCGCGTCCGCGACGTTCTGGAAGGCGGTGATCACCGTCGCCTTGTACTGTGCCTGCGCCTCCGTCAGCGATTCCTCGGCGGCCCGCTGGCGCCGGAACAGGGTGCCGGCATCGAAGATCGGCGCCGTCGCCTGCCCGATGATCGTGAAGAACGCCGCCCCCGGGTTGGCGATCTGGGCGATCCGCGTGGCGCTGGAGCCGCCCGTGGCGGTCAGGCTGAACTGCGGCAGGCGGTTCGCCACCGCGACGCCGACATTGGCGCTCGCCTGCTGCACCAGGGCCTCCGCCGCCTTCACGTCGGGGCGCTGCTGCACGAGCCGCGAGGGCAGGCTCACCGGGAGCCGGGTCGGCAGGCGCAGGGCGGCGAGGTCGAAGGTCTCGGAGACCTCGTCGGAGGGCAGGCGCCCCGCCAGGGCGGTCAGCAGGTTGCGCTGCTGGGCGAGCGCCTTCTCCAGCGGCGGCAGGAGCTGCTGCGACAGCGCCAGCGCGGCCTGCTGCTGCACCACGTCGGCCCCGGCAATCTGACCCAGCGAGAGCTGCTTGTTGTAGAGCTGCAGGACCTCGGTCTGCGCCTGGATCACCTTGCGGGTCGCGTCGATCTGCGCCCGCAGGGACGCTTCCTGGATCGCGGCGGCGACGACGTTGGCGGTCAGGCTCAGGTAGGCCGCCTCCAGCTGGAAGCGCTGGTTCTCGGTGGTGGCCTCCAGCGACTCGATCTGCCGGCGATTCCCGCCGAACACGTCGGGATTGTACGAGACCACCGCCTGCGGCGTGGACAGGCTGTAGAGGTACCGGCTCTGATTGTTGAGGGGCGATTGCAGGTCGAGGCCGGGCGCCAGCGCCCCCTGGACCTGCGGCGTCGCGGTCAGGCTCGGGTAGAGGGTGCCCTTCTGGGCCAGCACGTTCTGCTGCGCCACCCGCAGGGAGGCCTGCGCGGCCTCCAGCGTCGGGTTGTTGGCGAGCGCCTGCTCGACGACGCGGTTCAGGGCCTTCGAGTGGAACAGCCTCCACCACTCGCCCGGGATGTCGGCGCCGGACACGAAGCTCTGGTCGGCCGAGCCGCCCTGCCGGGTCCGGATGTTGTCGGCCGCGGAGGGGTTCTGCAGCGGTTCCCTGGTGTAGCGGCCGACCGGCGGAGCCTCGGGCGCCACGAAGTTCGGGCCGACCGCGCAGGCCGACAGGCCCAGGGAGGCCGCCAGCCACGCGGTCGCCCGTCCGCACCGTCTCGGCGCAAAGCTCACCATCCCGCCCCCGAAAACCTCACCTCGGTAGAGCGGCGCGACCCGCTGCCAAGTCAATCCGACCATCCCCGGGCGGCGCGCGCGGTGTGGCCGTTGTGGCCCCCCTGCAACGGGCCGCGCGCCGGCCCGCGGGGTCGTGAGCCGGCTCACGCGGCGTCCCGGTGCGCGGGCCGCGCCCGGGCGTCCGGGTTCGGGCGGCGGCGGGAGAACAGTGAGATCAGCACCGGGACGATCACGAGGATCAGGTTCGGCGCCAGGATGATGCCGCCCACCACCACGAGCGCCAGCGGCTTCTGCACCTGCGAGCCGATGCCGGTGGAGACGGCGGCCGGCAGCAGGCCGACGCAGGCCGCCACGCAGGTCATCATCACCGGGCGCATGCGCACCACGGCGGCGTGCCAGACCGCCTCCTGCCGCCTCCAGCCCTCGTCGAGCAGCTGGTTGTAGTAGGCGAGCAGGATCACGCCCTCCATGGTCGAGATCCCGAACAGCGCGATGAAGCCGATCGCCGCCGAGATCGAGAACGGCGTGCCGGTCAGCGCCAGGGCGAAGATGCCGCCGATCATCGCCATCGGGATGACCGACAGGGTCAGCAGCATGTCGGCCACCGACGAGAAGTTGATGTAGAGCAGCAGCGCGATCAGCAGCAGCGTGATCGGCACCACGAGGCTGAGGCGGGCGGCCGCCTCCTTTAGGTTGGTGAACTGGCCGACCCATTCCAGCCGGTAGCCTGGCGGGAGGTCGACCGCGTCGGCGACCTTGCGCTGGGCCTCGAGCACGGCGCTGCCGAGGTCGCGGCCGCGCACCGAGAACTTCACCGGGATGTAGCGCTGCTGGTCCTCGCGGTAGATGAACGAGGCGCCGGAGACGAGGTCGACGTCGGCGATCTCGGAGAGCGGCACCTGGATCACGCCGCCGTTCGGGTTCTGGGCGCCGACCGCGATGTTGCGGATGCCGGCGAGCGAGGAGCGGTACTCCTTGGCGAGCCGCACCCGCATCGGGAAGTGCCGGTCCGAGCCGTACTCGTAGAGGTCGCCCGCGGTCTGGCCGCCGATCGCCGCCTGGATCGTGGTGTTCACGTCGCCGATCGAGAGGCCGTAGCGGGCGGCCTTGTGGCGGTCGACGTCGATCCGCACCGTCGGCTGGCCGAGGGATTCGAACACCGACAGGTCGGTGACGCCGGGGACGGTGGCGAGCGCGGCCTTGACGGCGTTGGCGGTCTTGGTGAGCTGCGCGAGGTCGTTGCCGTAGATCTTGACCGAGTTCTCGCCCTTCACGCCCGAGGCGGCCTCCTGGACGTTGTCCTCGATATACTGCGAGAAGTTGAACTCGATACCGGGGAATTCGGCCTCCAGTTTCTTGCTGAGGTCCTGGATCAGGGTCTCCTTGTCGAGGCCCTTGCGCCACTGATCGATCGGCTTGAGCGGCGCCAGGATCTCGACGTTGAAGAAGCCGGTGGCGTCGGTGCCGTCGTTCGGGCGGCCCTGGTGCGACAGGACGGTGGTGACCTCCGGAACCTCCTGGAAGATCTTGCGCATGCGCTGGACGTAGCCGTTGCCGGCCTCCAGCGAGATCGAGGACGGCATCGTCCCGCGCACGTAGAGGTTGCCCTCCTCGAGACGCGGCAGGAACTCGAGGCCGAGATTGCGGGCCGTGAGGCCCGAGACCAGCAGCACCGCCAGCATCACGGCGATCGCCAGGACCCGGTTGCGCAGGCCGAAGCGCAGAGCCGCCTCGTGGCCGACGCGCAGCACCCGCACGATCAGGGTGTCGCGCTCCTCGAGCTTCTTCGGCAGCATCAGGGCCGAGAGCGCGGGCGAGACGGTGAAGGTCGCCAGCAGGCCGCCGAGCAGCGCGTACGCGTAGGTCTTGGCCATCGGGCCGAAGATGTGGCCCTCGACGCCGGTCATCGTGAACAGCGGCAGGAAGCCGACGATGATGATCGTCGCCGAGAAGAAGATCGCCCGGTTCACCTCGCGCCCGGCGATCGCGATCGTGCCGAGCCGCCCGGTGAGGCCGTCGGGCGGATCCTCGCCCTTCACGTGATCGGGCTCGGCGATGTGGCGGAAGACGTTCTCCACCATGATCACGGTCGCGTCGACGATCAGGCCGAAATCGATCGCGCCGAGCGACAGCAGGTTGGCCGAGTCGCCGCGCACCACCAGGATCAGGATCGCGAAGCCGAGCGCGAACGGGATCGTGGCCGCCACGATGATCGCGCTCGTGAGCGAGCCGAGGAATAGCCACTGCACCACGAACACCAGCACCACGCCGAAGACGAGGTTGTGCATCACCGTGTGGGTGGTGGTGTGGATCAGGCCCGAGCGGTCGTAGATCCGCTCGATCTTCACGTCGGGCGGCAGGATCGTGGAGCTGTTGATCTTGTCGATCTCGGCCTCGACCCGCTCCAGCGTCGGCAGGCTCTTGCCGCCGCGGGTCATGAGCACGATGCCCTCGACGATGTCGGGCTGATTGTCGTGCCCGACGATGCCGAGGCGCGGGGCGTTCGACACGCGCACCTCCGCCACGTCCCGAACGAGCACCGGGGTGCCGTTGACGAGGCTGATCATCGTGTCGCGAATGTCGTCCATGTCGCGGATCAGGCCGATGCCGCGCACCACCGCCGATTGCTGCCCGACGTTCAGCGTCTGGCCGCCGACGTTGATCGAGGCGTTGTTCAGCGCGTTGGTCAGCTGCACCAGGGTCAGGCCCTGGGCCTGGAGGCGGTTCAGGTCGACCGCGACCTCGTACTCCTTGGCCTTGCCGCCGAAGGCCGTGACGTCGACGACGCCGGGGATCGCCTTGAACCGGCGCTGCAGCACCCAGTCCTGCAGGGTCTTCATGTCCATGGGCGAGTAGCCCGCCGGGCCGACGAGCTTGTAGCGCATGATCTCGCCCACAGGGCTCGTCGGCGAGATCTGCGGCGTGGCGCCGTTGGGCAGGGTCGGCGCCTGCGACAGGCGGTTGAGCACCCGCTGCAGCGCCTGCTCGTACGTGTACTCGTAGTTGAACTGGACCTTCACGTCCGAGAGGCCGAACAGCGAGATCGTCCGGACCACCTGGGCGTTCGGGATGCCGGCGAGCGCCACCTCCAGGGGGATGGTGATGTAGCGCTCGATCTCGTCGGCCGACTGGCCCGGATTCTGGGTGATCACGTCGACGAGCGGCGGGACCGGATCGGGGTAGGCCTCGATGTTGAGCTGCGTGTAGGCGCCGTAGCCGACGCCGAGCATCACGACGAACAGCAGCACCACCAGCACGCGCTGGCGCAGCGAGAAGGCGATCAGGGCGTTCATCGGATCCCCGCTCAGGACGCCTTGTCGCCGGTGGCCGCCCGGTCGATGAACAGGGCCCCGCGGGTGACGACCTGCTCGCCCGCGCTCAGGCCCTGGACGACCTGGGCGTTGTCGCCGTTGATCAGGCCGAGCTTGATGTCGCGCGCCTCCACGGCGCCGTCGGGCCGCGCCACCCAGACGTGGGTGCGGTCGCCCTCGTACACGATGGCGGCCACCGGCACGCTCGGGCTCGGCTCACCCTTGCCGGTGATGATCGTGTAAGTGGCGAACATCTCCGGGCGCAGCACCCGGTCCGGGTTGTCGACCTCGCTGCGCACCGCGAGGCGCCGCGTCGCCGGGTCGAGGCTGGAGGCCATGTAGTTCACCCGGGCCTTGAACACCCGCGCGCCGAAGCCCGCCACCTTCGCCTCGACCTCCTGGCCGATGCGGATCTTGGGGATCTCGCTCTCGCGGACGTTGGCCACGAGCCAGACCGTCGACAGGTCGCCGATCACGAAGACCGGGTCGCTGGAGGCCGAGAGGTACTGCCCGATGCCGACCTTGCGCTGGACGATCGTGCCGGCGATCGGCGCCCGGATCTGCGTCTCGGCGCTCATCGTGCCGTTCTTCTCGAAGGCGGCGATCTCGGCGTCGGTCTTGCCCAGCAGGCGCAGGCGGCTCCGCACCGCGTCGAGGGCGCCCTCGGCGGTCTTCAGGTCGCTCTGGGCGGCGATGACGTCGTTCTGGGCCGACTGGTAGTCCTTCAGTGCCGTCGCGCGGGCCTGGAACAGCTCCTGCTGGCGCTGCGCGATGGTCTGGTCGAGCTTCAGGAGCGCCTGCTGCTTCTGGAGGTTGTTCACGGCCGCCTGATAGTCGTTCTGCGCCTGGACCATGTCGGTGGCCTCGAGCGTCAGCAGCACGTCGCCGGCCTTCACGTCGTCGCCGGCGCGGACCAGGACCTTCGTCACCCGGCCGGCATAGGGCGAGACCACCGGGACGTTGTCGTCCTCGTTGAGGGCGATCCGTCCCTCGGCCGAGCCCTCGGGCCGGAACACGAGGTTGGCGACCGGCAGGATCTCGAAGGCGGCGCGCTGCTCCTTGGAGGGCCGGAACACCCGCTCCACCGGGCCGGCCTTCTCCACGTCGATGCCCGGGTCGGGGTTGCCCGGGGCGAACAGCCCGGTCACGGCCGCGACGAGGTGCGCGGCGGCCTCGCGGGTCCGGTCGGGAAACGCGATGGCGGCGCCCAGGGCGGCCGCGAGCAGGACGGCGGCGATCAGCAGGCCGGGCCACCGGCGCCCGCGCGCGGGGACGGCGACGGCCTCGTCCTGGTCCAGCGGATTTCGGGCGTCCATGCGGATGATCTTCTAGGTCCGGACCGAGAGTCCGGGCTGGGTGACGAGAGTACGATACGTGCCCGGACGACGCCTACATCAATGCGGTCGCTGGTGCTTTTCTATGGCGCGCCGCGGGAAGATTCGGGCGGTACGGCGTGCCTAGAGCAAAGCTTGTCCGACAGGCAATCGATCCGGCGCCCCGGTCGCGAAACCGTGTGGCCCCGTCTTTCTTTGACGGGATTTGTTACAATATGACAACGCTCGCGGGTCCAGGCCCGCGCGATCCCGCACCCGTCACCGAGAAGCCGTCATGTCCGATACGAGCAACGCTTCCGCCCCGGCCGCTCCCGGTTCCGCCGCCGGCAAGATCCCGGTCACCGTGCTCACCGGCTACCTCGGCGCGGGCAAGACCACGCTCCTCAACCGGATCCTCACCGAGAACCACGGCAAGCGCTACGCCGTGATCGTCAACGAGTTCGGCGAGATCGGCATCGACAACGACCTCGTCGTCGGCGCGGACGAGGAGGTGTTCGAGATGAACAACGGCTGCGTCTGCTGCACGGTGCGCGGCGACCTGATCCGGATCATGGACGGGCTGGTGAAGCGCCGGGGCAAGTTCGACGCGATCATCGTCGAGACGACCGGCCTCGCCGACCCGGCCCCCGTGGCGCAGACCTTCTTCGTCGACCAGGATGTCGGCGAGGCCGCCCGCCTCGACGCCGTGGTGACGGTGGCCGACGCCAAGTGGCTGTCCGACCGCCTGAAGGACGCGCCGGAGGCGAAGAACCAGATCGCCTTCGCGGACGTGATCCTGCTCAACAAGAGCGACCTCGTGTCCCCGGCCGACCTCGACCGCGTCGAGGCCGAGATCCGCACGATCAACCCGCTGGCCAAGCTCCACCGCACGCAGAACTGCGCCGTGCCCCTCGACGCGGTCCTCGAGCGCAACGCCTTCGACCTCGACCGCATCCTCGACGTCGAGCCCGACTTCCTCGAGGCGGGGCACCACCACCATCACGATTCCGACATCCGCTCGATCTCGGCCAAGATCGAGGGCGCGGTCGACCCGGACAAGTTCATGCCGTGGATCTCGAACCTGACCCAGTCGCAGGGTCCGGACATCCTGCGGTGCAAGGGGATCGTGGCCTTCCCCGACGAGCCGAAGCGCTTCGTCTTCCAGGGCGTGCACATGATCCTCGACGGCGACGTGCAGGGCGACTGGGGCCAGGACGAGAAGCGGGTCTCGCGGGTGGTGTTCATCGGCCGCAACCTCGATCCGGCGGCGATCAAGGAGGGCTTCGAGGCCTGCCGCGCCTGAACGGGCGCCGCCTCCCCGGCGCCCCGCGCCGGGAAGGCGATTCTCAACGTTTCCGTGGCATCACGGACGGCGCGGGCCCGCGTAACCGGCCCGCGGAGCCCGCGTATCCATGGCCCACACCGCAGCGCCCGCAGGCCCGGTCCCGTCCGGGTCGGCGGGCGGAATCCCGCTCATCGCGGCCGTCGAGGGGCTGGGCAAGGCGCTGTTCGCGGCGTTCATCTTCTTCGCCTGCTTCGCCTTCTCGGAGACCTCGCCCTACGACGCGGTCGCGATCCCCACGATCCTGCTCTGGCTCTGCCTCGGCGTCCGGCTGCACCGCGGGGCGGTGCCCCTGGTGGCGCTCCTGCTCCTCTACCTCGCGGGCATCGTCACCGCGCTGCTGCCCTACCTGAACGAGGAGTTCCCGGTCACCTGGACGGTGCAGCTGGTCTATCTCTCGATCACCTGCATCTTCTTCGCGATGTTCTTCGCGGACGACACGCACGCCCGGATGGAGCTAGCGCTCAAGGCCTACACGGCGAGCTGCGTGTTCTCGGCGGCGCTGGGCATCGTCGGCTACCTGCAATGGCTCGGGATCGAGGACCTGTTCTACAAGTACGACCGGGCCTCGGGCACGTTCCAGGACCCGAACGTCTTCGGCTCGTTCCTGACGCTCGGCGCGCTCTACCTGATGCACGGCCTGCTCACCGGCTCCACGCGCCGGCCGCTCGTGTCCCTCGCCGGCCTGCTGATCATCGTGGCCGGCATCTTCCTGTCGTTCTCGCGCGGGTCCTGGGGCGGGAGCGCCGTCGCGGTGCTGCTGATGGTGGGATCGGTCTACGCCGGCAGCGACTCCCCGCGCCTGCGCCGCCGCATCGTGCTCCTGACCCTGGCGACCATCGTCCTCGGCACCGTCGCGGTGATCGGGCTGCTCTCGGTCGACCACGTCCACAAGATGTTCGAGACCCGGGCGGCCCTGACCCAGGACTACGACCAGGGCGAGACCGGCCGCTTCGGCAACCAGATCCGCGGCTTCGCCATGCTGCTGGAGCGGCCGTTCGGGATGGGGCCGATGCACTGGCGGCTGATCTTCGGGCTCGAACCGCACAATTCCTACATCGGCTCCTTCGCCAACGGCGGCTGGCTCGGCGGGGCCGTGTTCATCGGCCTCGTGGTGGCGACCGGCCTCGTCGGTTTCCGGCTCCTGGCGCGGCCGTCGCCGGTCCGGGCGCACGCCCAGATCGTCTGGCCGGCGCTGCTGATGTTCTTCCTGCAGGCCGTCCAGATCGACATCGAGAAGTGGCGCCACGTCTACATGATGCTGGGCATGGTCTGGGCGCTGGAGGCCGCGCGGTTGCGCATGGGCACGCGGCCGCAGGCGGGCGCGCTTGAAACGCGGCGCTAGGCGCGGCATCGCTCGGTCGCGGCCGATCGGCACCCGGAGACGGTACGTGAGCACACAGCCGGACAACGAGCGCGACCGGCTCGCGGCCCTCGAGGCCCTGGCGATCCTCGGGACACCGCCGGAACCGCATTTCGAGGCCGTCTGCCGGACCGCCCGGCGCCTGTTCGGCGTGCGCAGCGCGTTCGTGGCCTTCCTGGGCGACACGCACCAGTGGCTGAAGACGCCCTGTGCCGGGGTGCCGACCACGATGCGGCGGGACGAGAGCTTCTGCCAGCACACGATCCGCAGCGACGCCCTCGTGGTCGTCCCCGACGCGCGGCTCGACGCGCGCTTCCGCGACCTGCCCGTGGCCGCCGCGCCGGACGGGATCCGGTTCTACGCGGGCGTCGCCCTGAGCCTCCAGCCGGGCTTGCGGGTCGGAACCCTCTGCCTCGCCGATCCCGAGCCCCGCTCCGACTTCTCGCCCGAGGACGCGGCCGCCTTCCGCGACCTCGCCGAGATCGTCGTGGCGCATCTGCGCCTCACGGAGGCCAACGCGCGGCGCGACCGGGAGATCGCGCAGGCGGCGATCCGCGAGGCGCTGATCCGCGAGCAGCACCGGGAGATCAACGCCCGGGCCCGCGCCCAGGAGGCGGCGAACCTCCAGCTCACCATGGCCGAGCAGCTCGCCAGCGTCGGGAACTGGCGCGTGGAGCTCGCGGACGGGCAGCCGGTCTGGTCGGCGAGCCTCTACGCCATCGCGGGCCGCGACCCGGCGACGCCGCCGCCGCATCTCGACGCCTTCGCGCAGATCTACCACCCCGACGACCGCGCCCGGCTCGAGGCGATCGTCGCCGACGCGATCGCCCACGGGGGCCGGTTCGATTTCGAGGCCCGGCTGCTGCGGCCGGACGGCGCGCTGCGCGACGTGGTCGTGCGCGGCATGGCCCGGGGGGAGGGGGCGGGCGCCGGCCTGTTCGGCGTCCTGATCGACGTCACCGAGCGCCGGCGCGCCGAGGACGAGGTTCGCCGCAGCGAGCTGCGCTACCGGGGCCTCGCCGAGGCGCTGCCGCTCCTGGTCTGGACCATGCGGGTCGGGGACGGTCAGGCGACCTACGCCAACGCGCAGTTCCAGTCCTATTACGGGCCGATCGGGCCCGAGCGCGCGGAGCGCCTCGTCCGGAACCACCCCGAGGATGCCGCCGCCATGGAGGCGGCCTGGATCCGGGCGGTCGAGACCGGCACGGGCTACAGCGGCCAGTGGCGGATCCGGCGCCAGGACGGCGTCTACCGGTGGCACAAACTCTCGCTGATCCCGATCCGCCTCGACCCGGCGGACGGCGCGGTGGCGGAGTGGCTCGGGACCGCCCTCGACGTCGACGACATCGTCACGGCGCGGCTCGCCGTCGAGGAGGCGAGCGGCCTGCTCGACATCGCCCTCGACGCCGCGGAGGCCGGCACCTGGGACTGGGACATGCGCACGGGGCTCGCCGTCCTCAGCCCGGAGAGCGCGCGGATGCACGGCCTGCCGGAGACCGGCGGCGCCCACACGATCTCGGCCTCCGCGTGGACGGCGCTGATCGATCCGGACGACGTCTCCGACGTCTGGAACGAGATCCGGCGGGCGGTCGAGTCCGGCACCCCCTACGCGGCCGAGTTCCGGGTCGGCGCGCGCTGGCTCTACGCGCGGGGCCGGACGCTCGGCGGCACCGACGGGCAGCCCCAGCGGATGGTCGGCCTCCACCTCGACATCACCGAGCGCAAGGCGGTCGAGGCGGCCCTGCGCACCGCCACGCGCGACGCCGAGGCGGCCCGCACCGAGGCGGAGCGGGCGAGCGCGGCCAAGAGCGAGTTCCTGGCCGCCATGAGCCACGAGATCCGCACCCCGCTGAACGGCATCCTGGGCTACGCCGAGCTGCTCCTCGACGGCGACGCGATCCAGAACGAGGACCGGCGGCGCCTCGAGCTGATCCAGAGTTCCGGCGCGGCCCTGCTCACGGTCGTCAACGACATCCTCGACTTCTCGAAGATCGAGGCCGGCGAGCTGACCCTCGATCCGGTCACCTTCCCGCTGGCCTCGACCGTCGACAGCACGGTCTCGATCGTGCGGGGCAGCGCGCTCCGCAGCGGCCTCGCCATCGAGGCCCGGATCGACCCTGCCCTGCCGACCTTCGTGGTCGGCGATGCCGGGCGCCTGCGACAGGTGCTGCTCAATCTGCTGAACAACGCCGTGAAGTTCACGCCCGAGGGCTCGGTCACGGTGACCGCGGAGCGGGAGGGCGACGGCGTCGCCCCCGACGGCCACCCCGGCGACACGGTCCGGTTCTCCGTGGTCGATACCGGCATCGGCATCGCGCCGGCGCAGCAGGACCGGCTGTTCAAGCGGTTCAGCCAGGTCGACGGCTCGATCAGCCGGCGCTTCGGCGGCACCGGCCTCGGGCTGGCGATCTCCCGGCACCTCGTGTCGCTGATGGGCGGCGAGATCGGGGTCGAGAGCCGCGAGGGGGCGGGCTCGACCTTCTGGTTCCGGCTGGTGCTGCCCCGCGGCGAGCGGGACACCGCGGCCCCGGGCGCCGCGGCCGACGCGGGTGGGCCGTCGCGGCCGCCCCCGGCCGCGGCTCCGGCGGCCGGCGAGGTCCCGGGCGCGCCGCTGCGGCTGCTCCTCGTCGAGGACGTGCCGCTCAACCAGGAACTCGCCTGCGCGGTGCTCGAATCCCAGGGCTACGCGGTGGACGTGGCCGGGGACGGCGCCGAGGCGATCACGGCGGTCGGGTCGTCCGTCGCGGCTGGCCGGGCCTACGATCTCGTGCTGATGGACGTCCAGATGCCCCGCGTCGACGGGCTCACGGCCACGCGCCGCATCCGCGCCCTCGCGCCGCCCGCCTGCGACATCCCGATCGTCGCCATGACCGCCAACGTCCTGCCGTCGCAGATCGAGGAGCTGCGCGAGGCCGGGATGGACGACCATGTGGGCAAGCCGTTCCGGCGGGCCGACCTCTTCGCCACGATCAGCCGCTGGACGGCGCCGGGCGCGCGGCGGCCGGCGCGGGCCGAGGTGCCGCGCCGCCTGCCGCAGGTCGATTCGGCCGTGCTCGACGCGGCGGTCCTGACCGAGATGGAGGCGAGCTTCGGCACCGATCGCGTCGGGGCGCTGCTCGATCTCCTGGCGAACGAGCTGTCCGAGCGGTTCCGGCCGAGCGAGACCGACCGCCTGCAGATCGCCCACGACGCGCACGCCCTGGTGGCGGCGGCCGGGCTGCTGGGCTTCGTCGGCCTGTCGAGCCTGTGCCGGGAGGTCGAGGCCGCCGCCCACGCGGGCGCCGACCTGATGCCGCTGATCCGGCGCCTGGAGATCCAGCGGGCGACCGCGCTGCGCGCCATCCGGCAGCTGCGCGCGGCGTGAGTCCGCGCGCGGTATCGAGGACCCTTCCCGTCATCGCGGGCGGAGCGAAGTGACCCAGGGTCGGCGCGCCGCCGGTGAGCGCCGCGCTGCCCTGGATCGCCTACTCCGCTCGCAGAGACGGCGGCCCCGGAGCCGTCAGTCGGGAAGAGAGTCCCCCGGCTCCTCCGGCAGCGGGTCGCCGGTCCAGGTCGTCGCGAAGGCGGCGAGCTCCCGCGCGTCGGCGAAGGCCGCCACGGTGACCTCGCGCGCGGCCGGCTCCGCCCCCGGATAGGGGGCGAGCAGGACGCGCACCCGGGCGAGCCGGCCGCTGGGCGCCTTCTCGGCGATCCAGGCCTGCGCCTCCGGCGTGAACCGCTCCGGGCCGTCCAGGGCCCGGGCGTCCGTCCGCAGAACGACCACGTAGGTGCCGAGGCTCGGATCGGCCTCCTGCACCGCCTTGACGATGTCGATCACGGGTTTTCCGCGAAGTCGTTGATCTGCACCTGGGCCTGCGCCGCGGTGAAGTTCGGGATGTCGGCGAAGATCTCCTCGCCGTGGGCGGCGACGGCCTTCTTGAAGGCGTCGACCGACTCGAAGGTCAGGAGGGCCATCACCTGGAACGGGGCGGCGCCGCCGTCCGGGGTGCCGGCGCCCTTGACGACCTTCGCGTCGTGGAGGCCGAGGGACGACCAGCGCTCGCGCACCAGCGGCATGTGGTGGCCGAGGTAGTAGCCCATGTCGAAGCTCGGGCCGGCCGGGTACATCACGCTTACCAGGATCATGGCGTTTCCTTCCTGTGTCGCGCCCGGTCGATCCGGGCGCCCGTCCTCGGGTCGTACGGCGACGGTCAGTGCAGCTTCACCCGCGGCTCGGTGCGCCGGGTCAGCGCGCGGGCCAGGGTGTCGAGGGCGGTCTTGGCCGTGCCGTGCAGCGCCCGCTCGTGCATCTTGTAGAGCGAGCGGTACATCATCCGGGCGAACAGACCGGCGATGAGCATGTTCTTGCCGCGCACGAACCCCATCAGGCTGCCCACGGTCGAGTACTCGCCCAGCGAGACCAGCGAGCCGAAATCCTTGTACCGGAACGGCTTCAGCGGCTTGCCGTCGATCTTGGCCGGGATCTGGGCGATCAGGTGGCTCGCCTGCTGGTGGGCCGCCTGCGCGCGCGGCGGCACCGGCGTGTCGGAGCCGGCCTCGACCAGGTAGGCGCAGTCGCCGAGGGCGAAGATGTCGGGGTCGCGGGTGGTCTGCAGCGTCGGCGTCACCACCAGCTGGTTGGTCCGCGTCGTCTCCAGGCCGCCGATGCCCTGCAGGAAGGGCGGCGCCTTCACGCCCGCTGCCCAGACGACCAGCTCGGACGGGATGAAGGTGCCGTCGGCGAGCTGCACGCCGTCGGCGCGCACCTCGGTGACCCGCGCCTTCACGCGCACGTCGACGCCGATCTTGCTGAGCAGCTGCATCACCTCGGCCGAGAGGCGCTGCGGCACCGCCGGCAGGATCCGGTCGGCGGCCTCGACCAGGGTGATGCGGATGTCCTTGCCCGGGTCGATCTTGTCGAGCCCGGTCGAGACGACGTGGCGCAGGGTCCGGTGGAGCTCGGCGGCGAGTTCCGTCCCGGTCGCGCCCGCGCCGATCACCGTGACGTGGAGCTGGCCGGGCCGGACCGGGCCGGCCTGCGTGTGCGCCCGCAGCGAGGCGTTCACGAGGCGCTGGTGGAAGCGCACCGCCTGGTCCTGGGTGTCGAGGGCGATGGCGTGCTCGGCGACGCCCGGCGTGCCGAAATCGTTGGTGGTGGAGCCCACCGCCATCACCAGCGTGTCGTAGGGGACGGCGCGCTCGGGCGTGATCTCGCGCCCTTCCGCGTCGTGGCTCGCGGCGAGCTGGATCGTGCGCGCCTCCCGGTCGAGCCCGGTCATCCGCCCGATCCGGTAGCGGAAGCCGTGCATGTGGGCGTGGTGCAGGTAGTCCACCGCGTGGTGGCCGACGTCGAGGCTGCCGGCCGCCACCTCGTGGAGCAGCGGCTTCCAGATATGCGTCCGGGCGCGGTCCACGAGGGTGACGTGCGCGCGCTTGCCGCGCCCGAGCTTGTCGCCGAGCTTCGTGACCAGCTGCAGTCCGGCTGCGCCGCCGCCGACCACCACGACGCGATGAAGGCCCGACTCGTTCTCGACGGATGCCATCGACACTCTTTCTCCCCCCGGACCGGGATCAGTCGCCGGCCTCCTTACACGGCCTGGGTTGCCGAATACCACATCGCCGGCCGCGACCCCCGGTCACGAGTGCGACGTCGCGCACCGGGCGGGCGGCGCGCGGAGCCCGGTCACGCCGGCGGGGCGCCCGGCTGGCGCAGCGGATGCGCCTCCGCGACCGCCGGCAGGGCGAGGCAGGCCTCGGCGATTCGCGCGACCGTCGGGTAGGCCGCCGTGTCGATGCCGAAGATGCCCGTCCCGACCCAGAGGCTGACGAGGCAGAGGTCGGCGTGGCTCACCGAATCGCCCTGGCAGAACCGGCCCGTCCCCGGCTCGGTGGCGAGGCGCGTCTCCAGGGTCCGGAGGCCGGTCTCGAAGGCGTTGCGCAGGAAATCCAGCATGCGCTCCCGGGGCAGGCCGTAATGCTCCATCAGGAAGGTGCGCACCCGGGGCACGTAGAGCGGGTGGGTGTCGCACGCGACCACCTGCGCCAGCGAGCGGGCCCGGGCCCGGGCCCGGGACTCCTCGGGCAGGAGGCGGACGCCGCCGCGCGTCTCCTCCAGGTAGTCGAGGATCGCCAGCGACTGGGTGAGCGGCGGCCCGTCGCCGTCGAACAGCGCCGGCACCGCGCCCTGCGGGTTGATCTTCCGGAACGCCGGCTCGTGCTGGTCGCCGGCGTCGAGGTCGATGAAGGTCTCCTCGTAGGCGATGCCCTTCAGCTTCAGGGCGATCCGCACCCGGAAGGCGGCGGCCGAGCGCCAGTTGCCGTACATGTGCATGGGTCAGCGGTCTCCGACGGGGTCGAGCGAGCACAGCCGACTTCGCTGCGGCCCGCAAGGGGGCTGCGCGCGCGGCGGCCCGGGGGCGACAAGCGGTCCCGCCGGGCCCATATCGGTCTCCCGCCCCGGAGAGCCCGCACGATGGCCGATCAGACCGACGCCCGCCGCTTCATCCCCCTGAACATCGCGGTCCTAACCGTCTCCGACACCCGCCGTCCGGAGGACGACCGGTCGGGCGACACCCTGACCCAGCGCCTCACCGAGGCGGGGCACATCCTGGCGGCCCGCGCGATCGTCCCGGACGAGGTCCCGGCGATCCGCGCGCGGGTGGAGGCGTGGCTGCGCGACCCCGGCGTCGACGTGGTGATCACCACCGGCGGGACCGGCTTCACCGGCCGCGACGTCACCCCCGAGGCGCTGGAGCCGCTGTTCGAGAAGCGCATGGACGGCTTCTCGGCCGTGTTCCACCGGATCTCGTACGACAAGATCGGCACCTCGACCCTGCAATCCCGCGCCACCGCGGGGGTCGCGCGGGCGACCTACGTGTTCGTGCTGCCGGGCTCGCCCGGCGCCTGCCGCGACGCCTGGGACGGGATCCTGGCCCAGCAGCTCGACTACCGGCACCGGCCCTGCAACTTCGTGGAGATCATGCCGCGCCTCGACGAGCACCTGCGGCGCGGCGCGAGCCTCACGGTGTGAGGCGGCGTTAGGCCAGATTCCCCTCCTTGCGGCGCAGGACCGAGTGCTTGCGGCCGTAGAAGAAGTACACGACGAGGCCGAGCGCCATCCAGATCACCAGCCGCAGCCACGTGTCGAGGGGCAGGCCGATCATCAGGAGCAGGCAGGACAGGATGCCGAGGATCGGCACGACCGGCACGGCGGGCGCCCGGAACGGCCGCTTCATGGTGCGCTCGGCCCGCCGGAGGTAGAGCACCGAGCCGCAGACGAGGATGAAGGCGGCCAGCGTGCCGATGCTCACCATCTCGCCGAGGATGTGGATCGGCACCAGGGCCGCCACCACGGCGACCGCGGCGCCGATCATCGCCTGGCTGCGATACGGCGTCTGGTAGGTCGGGTGGACGTGGGAGAACATCTTCGGCAGCAGGCCGTCCTGCGCCATGGTGAAGAAGATCCGGCTCTGGCCGTAGAGCAGGACGAGGATCACCGTCGTCAGCCCGGTCAGCGCCCCGAGCTTGATCAGGAGGCTGAACCAGCCGATGCCGATCACGTCGACGCCCTTGGCGATCGGGTCCGGGACGTTCAGGTCCTTGTAGGGCACGAGACCGGTGAGCACGGCGGCGACCAGCACGTACAGGATCGTGCAGACCGCGAGCGAGCCCAGGATGCCGATGGGCATGTCCTTCTGGGGTTTGCGCGCCTCCTGGGCGGCGGTCGAGACCGCGTCGAAGCCGATGAAGGCGAAGAACACCACGCCCGCGCCGCGCAGGACGCCGCTGTAGCCGAAATGGCCGAAGGTCCCGTCGTTGTCCGGGATGAGCGGGCTCCAGTTCGCGGTGTTCACATGGCCCCAGCCCAGGGCGATGAAGGCGACCACGACGGTGAGCTTCACCGCGACCATGATGTTGTTGAAGAGCGCCGATTCCTTCGTGCCCCGCATCAGCAGGATCGTGATCAGCGCCACGATCAGGACCGCCGGCAGGTTCAGCAGCGCGGTCCCGCCGCCCTCGATCGGCGTGCCCGGCGCGTTGGCGAACTGCGCCGGGATCACGATGCCGACGCTCTTCAGGATGCTCGTCACGTAGCCCGACCAGCCGACCGCAACGGTGGCCGCGCCCATGGCGTATTCGAGGATCAGGTCCCAGCCGATCAGCCACGCGAAGAACTCGCCGAGCGTCGCGTAGGTGTAGGTGTAGCTCGATCCGGCGACCGGGATCAGGGCGGCCATCTCGGAGTAGCAGAGGCCGACGAAGGCGCAGGCGATGCCGCCGAGCACGAAGGACAGCATGATCCCCGGCCCGGCATACTGGGCCGCGGCCGTGCCGGTCAGGACGAAGATGCCGGCGCCAATGATCGCCCCGATGCCCATCGCGGTGATCGAGAGGGCGCCCAGCGACTTCGAGAGCTGCTGCTCGCCCTCGCCGCTCTCGACGATGTCCTCGACCGACTTGCGCCCCATCAGGCCCGACGAATCCATTGCACCATCCTTCCAGATCGGGGTGGCTCAGCGCGTCGACATGTCCGGAGACGGCGACGATCCTGCCGCGCTTCCAGAGTTGTAGAGGCGGATCGACCGACAACAACGTGATCGGGCGCAAGATTCTTCCGAGCAAGATTCTCCCGAGCAAGATCTTTCCGGTCAGGCGCGCTCGATCCGAGCGATCAGCGGCCTGACCTTGAGGCGACCCGTGAACGCGCCCTCGGCACGCAGGGCCTCGCGCCGGACGACGTCGCCGGCCCGGGCCTGCCGGGCGCCGACGACGGTCTCCGCCCGTCTGACGAGCCGGCCGAGCCAGCGCCCGGCCGGGCGATGCAGGCGGCCGAGCGCCGTCTCCGGCCGCGCGGTCCCGACGAAGCGGTCGAGGGTGCGGATCCAGCCCTCGGCCGGGACGTCGCCGGCCTCAAGGCACAGGATCCAGTCCCGCCGGGCCGCGGCGGCGCCCGCCGCGTAGGGATTGCCGCCCCGGTGCAGCACGAGGGTCGCGCCCGTGGCCTCCGCGACGGCCGCCACGGCCTCGCTCTCGCGGCCCGCGACGATCACCGCGTCGCCGACGAGGCCGCCGGCCACGCCGGAGACGAGCACGCTGAGCGTGTCGGCCAGGCGATCGATCGCGTCCGGATCGGCCGGTTCGGCCAGATAGGTCACGGCGGAGAGCATGAGCGCGCGCATAGACGATTCTGCGGCGCCGTAAACTGCCCCGCGGCCCGCGCGGCGACGCGCCGTCGCCCGGACGGGCTGCAGAGCCGCATTTGCCTGAAAAAAAGGCGCCCTTCGCCGTCGCGTTCGCTCTATGTTCTTGTATGGATGCGTGAGGGAGGCGAGTCGTCATGGGGGACACGCGCGACGGGACCGCATCCGGGGCCGCGCCGCGACTCGGGCCGAGCGTCGCGGAACCGGCCGCCCGGCGCGGGCGCGGCGCGACGGCCAACCCGACGGGCCGGTACGAATCCGCCCGGCGCGAGGCGTTCCACGACGAGACCTGGACGGCGGACGCTCCGGCACCCCTGCGCACGGAGGTCACTCCGGAGCGGTCCGCCCGGATCATCGCGCACAACAGCTCGCCCGACATCCCGTTCGACCGGTCGATCAACCCGTACCGGGGCTGCGAGCACGGCTGCATCTACTGCTACGCGCGCCCGACCCATGCCTGGCTCGGCCTGTCGCCGGGGCTCGACTTCGAGTCGCGGATCTTCACCAAGCCGGACGCCGCCCGCCTCCTCGCCCGCGAGATCGCCGCGCCGGGCTACCGGCCCGACACGATCGCCCTCGGCACCGCCACGGATCCCTACCAGCCGGTCGAGCGGGAGCACCGGCTCACCCGCGCAGTTCTGGAGGTGCTGCGGGAGGCCCGCCACCCCGTCAGCATCACCACCAAGTCGGACCTCGTGCTGCGCGACCTCGACCTCCTGGCCGAGATGGCGGCGGAGAACCTCGTGCTGGCGGCGATCTCGCTGCCGACGCTGGATCCGGACCTCGCCCGCCGCCTCGACCCGCGGGCGCCGCGGCCGGGCAAGCGGCTCGCGGCGATGCGGGGCCTGAGCGCGGCGGGCGTGCCCGTCATGGTCAACGTCTCGCCGATCATCCCCGGCCTGACGGACCACGAGATCGAATCGATCCTGGCCGAAGCGCGCGCGCATGGAGCGAGCCGGATCGGCCACGCGCTGCTGCGCCTCCCGGGCGAAGTCGCGGACCTCGTGGCGGACTGGTTCACCGAGCACTATCCCGAACGCAGGGCGCGGGCCTTCGCACTCCTGCGGGAAGCCCGGGGCGGGCGCGAGAACGACCCGCGCTTCGGCCACCGCTTCCGCGGGGAAGGCGCCTACGCGGCGATGATCGGCCAGCGGGTCCGGCTCGCCGGCACGCGTCTCGGTTTCGCCTTCGGGCGCATCGCGCTGAACCGCGACGCCTTCCGGAAGCCCGGCGCGCAGCTGGCGCTGTTCTGACACGCGACCGACGCGGCGGCGCGCGCGAGGCAGCGGACCTGTCCCACAGTACGGTTCAGCGAAAATTCCAGTCATTTTGGCCGGAAACGGCGTAAGAAGATAATTCCGAAGATTGAAAACGGCTCAAATGTTGCTCCCAAAGTCGATTATCGGATGTCTTAGGTGTGAGGAAAATCGCAGAACGTAAGATTGACATCTGTGTCATTGTGGTTCAAATGCCTGAGATCGCGAGGTTTACTGCGAAATTTTTGACCAAGTTTGATTGAGTTATCGAATTTCAGTTCTATATTGAGGGTCGTTCTGTGTGTAAGAGCGCGATTTTGTCCGGCGTCCGTGTCCGCAGATCCCGCCAATGGACGCTGTGCGCCGTGATCCGGTCGCGGGCGAGCCGCGCGCCGCGGCCCGGCTCGGTTCTGCCGGTCGCGACTGCCGGCCTTCCTTGAGACGGTGGAGTGTCGGGGTTTCGACCTCCGATGCCGACCGGGCGAACTCCCGGTCCGATGACCGGACCGGGAGCGCCGGTGGGACCCGGACTCGCCACGCCCTCGCCGCGCCCTTCGAGCGAACCGGGCCGGCGCCGCGTCGGGGTGCCTGTCGCGTCGCTCAGCCTTTCCGTCGACCGAGGCCGACCGGCTGCCCTGCTCGAACCGGGCAGCCCGGCGGCGGGCCGCACGCCTCGACGCACCGCGAAGAGAGATCCCGACCCTCATGCTGCGTCTTCCGCGTCCGTCCATCGGCACGATCCTGTGCGCGATCCTGTTCTCACTCAGCGCCATGCTGCTGGCCGCGGGCGCCCGGACGGCGCTGGAGGCCGGGGCGCAGGAGCGGGAGAGCCGCCGCGTCGTCGCGCTCACGGAAGGCAGCCGGATCCTCCTCGAGATCCTGCTCGCCGTGCGCCTCGAGCGGGGGCGGACCCTGCAGGCGCTGATCGCCGCGGACAGGATCCCGCCCGCCGACGCGGCCCTGATCGCCCGACAGCGCGCGACCCGGATCGATCGGCTGGCGGCGCTCCTGAGTCTGGTGCGCGCGATCGACACCGCCGCGGTGGCGAAGACGGTCGATCCGCTCCGACGGGCGCACGAGGCCGTCACCGGCCTGACGTCGCGGATCGACGCGGCCCTCGCGGTCCCGGTCGCGGAGCGCGAGGCCGCGACCGAGGAGGTCGCCGCGACCGCCTTCCGGGATCTGCTCGACGCGCTCACGGCGACCAGCGGGGCCGTCGACGTCACGATCCCGCGCCGGGACGCGGCGCTGGCCCGCGCCCTGGACATCAAGCGCGCCGCCTGGATCACGCGGGTCGCGATCGGCGGCAACGTGGCGCGGGCCGAGACGGCCGTGACACGGGGCACGGGCTGGTCCGAGGAGGAGCGCCTCGCGGAGGCCGAGGAGCGCGGCCGCGTCGCGGCGAGTTGGGCGAATCTCGTCGATCACATGGACGACACGCTGCCGCGGGCGGTCCAGGACGCCTTCGTGAGGGCGGGCGCCAGCAACTTCGAGGGTGAGGTCGCGGCGCGGCGGCAAGCCTTGCGGGCGGCCCTGAGCCGGGGCCAGCCGCCGAGCGTCGCGATCCAGGACCTGCGCGACCGCAACACGCGGGAGGTCAACACCATCGCCGACCTCGCCGAGGCGGCGCTGAACGCGATGGTGGCCCGCGCGCAGGCACTCTTCGCTGAGGCGGGGGCGACGCTGCTGCACACCGGCCTGTTCCTGGCCGCATCGGTGCTGCTCGCCGGTGCCGGCGCCGTCGTCGTCGTCCGCCGCGTGCTCGGGCCGCTCCGGGCCATGATCCAGGCGATGCGGGCGCTCGCCTCCGGCGACGTCGCCGTGGAGATCCCGGCCCGCGGGCGGCGGGACGAGATCGGCGCGATGGCGGCGGCCGTGGAGGTCTTCCGGGACAACCTCGTCCGCACCCGCGCCCTGGAGGCAGAGGCGGACGAGGCGGCGCGCGCCGCGGAGGCGCAGCGCCGGACCATGACGCACACGATGGCGCAGACCTTCGAGGCGGCGGTGGCCGGCATCGTCGGGCAGGTCTCCGCCGCCGCGGCCGAACTGCAGACCACGGCCTGGGAGATGACCACCACAGCCCAGGAGACGGCCAGCCAGTCCGATACCGTGGCCGCGGCCGCCGAGGAGGCGTCCGCCGGCGTCAGGACGGTGGCCGCCGCGGTGGAGGAACTCGGCACCTCCGTCCAGGAGATCGGGCGGCAGGTCCAGGGCTCGTCCGAGCTGGCCCGGAGCGCGGTCGGCGAGGCCGACCAGACGGCCGCCCTGGTGGCGGCGCTGAACGCGTCCGTCGCCCGGGTCGACGCCGTCGTCGAGCTGATCGCCCGCATCGCCGCGCAGACGAACCTGCTGGCGCTCAACGCCACGATCGAGGCGGCGCGGGCCGGCGAGGCCGGGCGCGGCTTCGCGGTCGTCGCAACCGAGGTCAAGGAACTGGCCGCCCAGACCGGTCGGGCCACCGACGAGGTCGGCCGGCAGATCGGCGAGATCCGGACCGTGACCGGTCAGGCGGTGCGGGCGATCGGGACGATCACCGGCCGGATCGGGGAGATCGACGCCGTGGCCGCCGCCATCGCGGCCGCGGTGGAGCAGCAGGGGGCGGCGACGCAGGAGATCGTCCGCAACGTCGCCCAGGCCAATGCCGGCACGCAGGAGGTCACCGGCAACATCGCCGGCGTGGCGCAGGCGGCCGACCGGACCGGTCGCGCGGCCGACCACGTGCTGACGGCCGCCACCGCGCTCACGCGTCAGTCGGAGGAGCTCGCCGCGGAGGTCGAGCGCTTCCTCACGGGCGTCCGGGCCGCGTGACCCGTCGCCCGGCTCAGTCGAAGCCGCGGGTGAAGCTGAGCCGGTGGTGGGGGCTGCGCCCGAGCTGCGTCAGGCCGGCGCGGTGGACGGCCGTCCCGTAGCCGACATTGCGCTCCCAGCCGTAGCCGGGATGGCGCCGGGCGAGCCGCCGCATCAGCTGGTCCCGGAGCACCTTGGCGACGATCGACGCGGCGGCGATCTGGGGCACCAAGTGGTCGCCGCCGACGACGGCGCGGCCGGGCAAGCCCGGCAGGGCGTCGCGCCCGTCGACCAGCACGGGCTCGGCGAGGCCGAGCCGCGCCACCGCCCGCGCCATGGCGTCGAGGGTCGCGCCGCGGATGTTGATCCGGTCGATCAGGGCGCGCGACCCCGCCGCCACCG
Organism: Methylobacterium sp. UNC300MFChir4.1; assembly: GCF_900110155.1. Taxonomy (NCBI): domain Bacteria; kingdom Pseudomonadati; phylum Pseudomonadota; class Alphaproteobacteria; order Hyphomicrobiales; family Methylobacteriaceae; genus Methylobacterium; species Methylobacterium sp. UNC300MFChir4.1. Next base: position 104,297 of record NZ_FOCS01000004.1, read on the forward strand.
CGACCCGCGCGTGGGCGCGGATCAGGGGGGCCAGCCGGTCGCGCACGGGCTCGGGGACGCGCTTGCTGTCGTCGAGGGCCGCGAGCAGGTCGGCCGGGATCGCCGCCGGATCGAACCAGACCGCGGCCACCACCACGGGTCCGCAGAGCGCGCCGCGCCCGACCTCGTCGCAGCCGATCGCCGCCGGATACGCGGCGGCCCGGGCGGGGTCGAACGGTCCGGCGACTGGGGGGCGGGCTCTGGCGGACCCGGCCGGTCCGGCGGGCGATCTGACTGGCGATCTGACTGGCGGCTTGGCTGGCGGCTTGGCGGGCGGCATCGCGCCCTCCTGCCATTCCGCGCGGACGCCGTCACGCGTCAGGCGGCGTCGCGGGTGCTCCGGGCGCCGCCATGCGCCTCGACGATGTTGCCGAAGAACTGCCGCGCGCTCACGTCCCAGCCGCGGCGCAGGGCCTCGACCCGGCACTCGGCGCGCGACAGGCGCAGGGCCGCCAGCGCGGCGACCCGCAGATCCGGGTCGAGCACGCCGACCCGCGTGCCGCCGACGACGTCGTTCGGACCCGGCACCGGGAAGGCCGCCACCGGGAGCCCGCTGGCCAGGGCCTCCAGGAGCACGATGCCGAACGTGTCGGTGAGGCTCGGGAAGACGAAGACGTCGCAGGCCGCGTAGACCGCCGAGAGGTCCGCACCGGTGCGGGTGCCGAGGAAGTGCGCCGCCGGCGCGAGCGCCTGCAGCCGCGCGCGGTCCGGCCCGTCGCCGACCACGACCTTCGTGCCGGGCAGATCGAGGGCGAGGAAGGCCGCGACGTTCTTCTCCACCGCCAGCCGCCCGACGTAGAGGAACAGCGGCCCCGGCAGGCCGGCGAGTTCCGCCGGCCGGGGCGTCCCGGGCTCGGCCGGCCGGAACCGCTCCGTGTCCACGCCCCGGGTCCAGCGCATCAGCCGGCCGAAGCCCCGCGCCGCGAGCTCGCCCTGGAGCGAGGCGGTGCTGACCATCGTCCCGCGGGCGGCGCCGTGGAACCGGCGCAGGTACGCGTAGGACCACGCCTCCGGCACCGGCGCGCGGGCGGCGAGGTATTCCGGGAAGCGCGTGTGGTAGCTCGTCGTGAAGGGCAGGTCGTGCGCGAGGCAGTGCCGGCGCGCCGCGAGGCCCACCGGCCCCTCCGTGGCGATGTGCACGTGGCTCGGCCGCTCGGCCCGCCAGCGCGCCGCCACCCGCTCGCGCCCGGCATAGGCGAGGCGGATCTCGGGGTAGCCCGGCAGCGGCAGCGAGCGGAAATCCGCCACGGACAGCAGCGTCGTGGCGAAGCCGTGCTCCGGCGCGCGCCGGACCATCTGCTCGAGGGAGCGCACGACGCCGTTCACCTGGGGGTGCCACGCGTCGCTGGCGATCAGGAGCTTCACGGCGCCGCCCTCACGCCACCGCGCGCCGGCCCGGCAGGGGCTGCGGCACGACCTCGGCCTCCCGCGCCCGCAGGAGGCTCGGGTAGTGCAGCACCTCGATGCGGCCGTCGTAGTGCTCCACGAGCCCGGTGCAGGATTCCACCCAGTCGCCGGTGTTGAGGTAGCGCAGGTCGCCGATCGGCCGGTCCGCGGCGTGGTGGATGTGGCCGCAGATCACCCCGTCGGCGCCCTGGCGGCGGGCCTCCTCGGCCAGGATCGTCTCGAAGCGGCCGATGAAGCTCACCGCGTTCTTCACGCGCAGCTTCGCCCAGGCCGACAGTGACCAGTAGGACAGGCCGAGCCGCCGGCGCACCTTGTTGATCAGCGTGTTGAGGGAGAGCGCCAGCGTGTAGGCGCCGTCGCCCAGATGGGCGAGCCACGGCGAGTGGCGCACCACCATGTCGAACTGGTCGCCGTGGATGACGAGGTAGCGCTTGCCGTCCGCCGCCTCGTGGATCGCGGTCTCGGCGAGCTCGATGCCGCCGAAGCTCGTGCCCACGTAGTCGCGCAGGAACTCGTCGTGGTTGCCGGGCAGGTAGACGATCCGCGCGCCCTTGCGGACCTTGCGCAGGAGCTTCTGCACCACGTCGTTGTGCTCCTGCGGCCAGTACCAGCCCGAGCGCAGCTGCCAGCCGTCCACGATGTCGCCGACGAGGTAGATCGTGTCGGCGTCGTAGTCCTTCAGGAACGACAGCAGCAGGCCGGCCTGGCAGCCGCGCGTGCCGAGATGCAGGTCGGACAGGAACAGCGTCCGCACGCGGACCGGCATCTCCTCAACCTCGGCCACGGCATCCTCTCCCGGCGGCTGAACGGTGCCGGGATCCAGAGCGCGATCCGATCTCAGTTTGATGACGCGGGTTCCGACGGGGCGGAAAGACTTCGGTGTGCGGTGCCGCGAAGCCTCTCAACCGGAGCACGACTTCGTTGCGCCGCACAAAAAATTTTTTTGGCAAGTTCCGGAAGTTTTTCCGGTTTTCCTTTCGAGCTTCACCGCCTCATAATACCAAGAACCGGCCGCTCGGCACGAGCACGGCCGGACCTTGACAGGAAGGCGGCGAGGACGGCCCTGGAGCCGTTGGACGGGACGGCAATTCGGAGGCGACCGGCGCGCGGGGGCGCGCCGCGACGCGAGCGGCGTGAGGCCGCCTGCCGCTCCGCGGAGACCCCCCGATCACGGCAGAGGATGGCGTTCGAGGGGGTGCGGCGCGAGCCGCTCTCGACGGCGCCGGACCGACTCCCTGAGGACGCTTGGACAACCCGGCGCGGGTTCACGCCCGCGCGCAATGGACTTTTCGGAGGAAACATCATGGCCGCAACCCGGCGCCCCGGTCGCAACCACCTCTTCATCCCGGGCCCCACCAACATCCCGGAGCGCGTCCTGCGCGCCATGCACGTGCCGTCGGAGGATCACCGCTCGCCGAGCTTCCCCGAGCTGGTGAAGCCGCTCCTGCAGGACTCCAAGATGGTGTTCGGCTCGACCGCCGGGACGGTCATCCTGTTCCCGTCCTCGGGCACCGGCATCTGGGAATCGGCCCTGTCCAACACCCTCTGCCGCGGCGACACGGTGCTGACCTCGCGCTACGGCCAGTTCAGCCACCTCTGGGTCGACATGGCCCAGCGCCTCGGCCTCGACGTGGTCGTCCAGGAGGAGGAGTGGGGCACCGGCGCCGACCCGCAGAAGATCGAGGAGGCCCTGCGCGCCGACAAGGACCATAAGATCAAGGCCGTGATGGTCGTCCACAACGAGACCGCCACGGGCGTCACCAGCGACATCGGCGCGGTGCGGAAGGCGATCGACGCCGCCGGCCACCCGGCTCTGCTGTTCGTGGACGGCATCTCGTCGATCGGCTCTCTGCCGTTCGAGATGGACGCGTGGAAGGTCGACTGCGCCATCGCGGGCTCGCAGAAGGGCTTCATGCTGCCGGCCGGCCTCGGCCTGATCTGCATCAGCCCGAAGGCGCTCAAGATCGCCGAGGGCGGCACCGGCCGCAACGACCGGCTCGGCCACGCCTACTTCGCCTGGAAGGATCAGCTGGCCGCCAACGCCACCGGCTACTTCCCCTACACCCCCGTCCTGCCGCTGCTCTACGGCCTGCGCGAGGCCCTGGCGGTCGTGAAGGAAGAGGGGCTGGAGAACGTCTACCACCGCCACCACGTCCTCGCCGAGGCGACCCGCCAGGCGGTCGCGGCCTGGGGCCTCAAGCCCTGCGCCAAGGAGCCCAAGTGGAACTCCGACACGGTCACGGCGATCGTGGTGCCGGAGGGCGCCGACGCCGCCAAGGTGATCACCCACGCCTACGAGCGCTACAACCTCTCGCTGGGCGCCGGCCTGTCGAAAGTCGCCGGCAAGGTGTTCCGCATCGGCCACCTGGGCGACCTGAACGAGCTGTCGCTGCTGGGCGCCATCGCGGGCGCCGAGATGGCCATGCTCGATTGCGGCATCAAGGTCACGCCGGGCTCGGGCGTCGCCGCCGCCTCCAGCTACCTGCGCGAGAATCCGCTGCATAAGGCGTGATCTGCGCCCGCGATCGGGGCGGGACCGGGTTGCCGGGCCCGCCCCGACGCGCAAGTAAGAACAAGACTATCGAGGAAACCGCCCGTCGTACGAGAGGGGTCCTATGACCAAGAAGATCGTGTTCCTGGATCGTGAATCCCTCGATGCCAGGGTCCGACCGTTCAATTTCCCCCACGAATACGTCGAGCACGAGTCGACTTGGACGCCGGAGGAGATCGTCTCCCGCCTCCAGGGCGCGGAGATCGCGCTGATCAACAAGGTCCCGATGCGGGCCGAGACGCTGAAGCAGCTCCCCGACCTGAAGCTGATCGCGGTCGCCGCCACCGGCACCGACGTGGTCGACAAGGCCCAGGCCAAGGCCCAGGGGGTCACGGTCGTCAACATCCGCAACTACGCGTTCAACACCGTGCCGGAGCACGTGGTCGGGCTGATGTTCGCTCTGCGCCGGGCGATCGTGCCCTACGCCAACTCGGTGCGGCGCGGCGACTGGGCGAAGTCCAAGCAGTTCTGCTACTTCGACTACCCGATCTACGACATCGCCGGCTCGACGCTCGGCATCGTCGGCTACGGGGCGCTGGGCAAGTCGATCGCCAAGCGCGCCGAGGCGCTGGGCATGAAGGTCATCGCCTACGACGTGTTCCCACAGGACGGGCTGGTCGATTTCGAGACGATCCTGACGCAGTCCGACGTGATCACGCTGCACGTGCCGCTGACCCCCGACACCAAGGGGATGATCGGCGCCGCCGAGCTCAAGAAGATGAAGAAGAGCGCAATCCTCATCAACACGGCCCGCGGCGGGCTCGTGGACGAGGCGGCGCTGCTCGAGGCGCTCAAGGACGGCACCATCGCGGGCGCCGGGTTCGACGTGGTGGCGCAGGAGCCGCCCAAGGACGGCAACATCCTGTGCGACGCCGACCTGCCGAACCTGATCGTCACGCCGCACGTCGCCTGGGCGAGCAAGGAGGCGATGCAGATCCTGGCCGACCAGCTCGTCGACAACGTCGAGGCCTTCGTGGCGGGCAAGCCGCAGAACGTGGTGGAAGCCTAAGCTCAAGATCTGCGACGGGCGTTCCCCTCCCCCCTGCGGGGAGGGGCCAGGGGTGGGGGTGGTGCAGGAGGCACCGCTCCGCGCGATTCAGCACCACCCCCACCTCCGGCTGCTCCCCGCAATGGGAGGAGAGGGGCTGCGTCCACGCACCGACCCAACCAACATCAGCGCCGGCGCCCCACGGGCGCGACGGAAAGGTCCCAAGAAAATGACGAAAAAACTGCTGTTCCTGTTCGACACCGATGCCGTGCCGAACGTGTTCGACACGGTCGTCGGCTACGACGGCGGCGCCGACCATATCACCGGCTACGGCGGCGTGAATCCCGACAATGTCGGCGCCCTGGTCGACGGCACGATCTACACCCGCGGCGGCTCCGAGAAGAAGTCGACGGCGATCTTCGTCGGCGGCGGCAGCATGGCGGCGGGCGAGGCGCTGTTCACCGCCGTCAAGAAGCGCTTCTTCGGCCCGTTCCGGGTCTCGGTGATGCTCGATTCCAACGGCTCCAACACCACGGCCGCCGCGGGCGTCGCGCTGGTGGCCAAGGCCGCGGGCTCGCTCCAGGGCAAGAAGGCCGTCGTGCTGGCGGGCACCGGCCCGGTCGGCATGCGCTCGGCCGCTCTGCTCGCCGGCGAGGGCGCCGAGGTGACGATCGCGGGCCGCGCCCTCGACAAGACCCAGGCCGCCGCGGACCAGATCAACACGCGCTTCAAGGTCAACGTGAAGGCCGCCGCGACCCCCGACGAAGCCTCCCGCGTCGCCCTGGTGAAGGGCACGAACCTCGTGTTCACGGCCGGCGCCATCGGCGTCGAGCTGCTGCCGGAAGCCGCCTGGGCGCAGGAATCGTCGATCGAGTTCGTCGCCGACTACAACGCCCAGCCCCCGACGGGCATCGGCGGCATCGACGTGATGGACAAGGGCAAGGAGCGCAACGGCAAGCAGGCCTTCGGGGCGCTGGGCATCGGCGGCCTGAAGCTCAAGCTGCACCGGGCCTGCGTCGGCCAGCTCTTCGAGAGCACCGACAAGGTGCTCGACGCCGAGGAGATCTACGCCCTCGCCAAGACGATGGCCTGAGGAGGCGCCGGTGACCGAGACGCATCGCCCCGAGACCGACAGCATCGAGAAATTCCTGACGGAGCTGGCGAGCGCTGCCCCCACCCCCGGGGGCGGCGGCGCGGCGGCGATCTCCGGCGCCATGGGCGCGGCCCTGGTGTCGATGGTCTGCAACCTCACCATCGGCAAGAAGAAGTACGTCGAGGTCGAGGCCGAGCTGAAGGAGGTCCTGGCCAAGTCCGAGGGCCTGCGGGTCGTGCTCACCGGCATGATCGGCGAGGACGTCCAGGCCTTCGACGCCGTCATGGGCGCCTACGGTCTGCCCAAGGCCACCGACGACGAGAAGGCGGCCCGCGCCGAGAAGATCCAGGCGGCGCTCAAGACCGCCTGCGACGTGCCGCTCGCCTGCTGCCGGGCCTGCCGCGCGGTGATCGACCTCGCGGCCATCACCGCCGACAAGGGCAACCTCAACGTCGTGTCGGATGCCGGCGTGGCGGTGCTCTCCGCCTATGCCGGCCTGCGCAGCGCGGCGCTGAACGTCTACGTGAACGCCAAGGGTCTCGAGGACCGCGCGTTCGCCGAAGAGCGGCTGAAGGAGCTGGAGGATCTGCTCGGCGAGGCCGGCGCACTCACCGAGAAGGTCTACGCGGTCGTCAAGGACAAGGTGAACTGAACCGGCGACTTGGGTCAGCACCGCGCGTCACAGCGCGCCCGGTCGGCCCCGTCGACGCCGCAGTCTCTGCGAGCGCAGCGAAGCAATCCAGTCGGCGCCACGATCTCAGAGGTCGCGCTGCCCTGGGTCACGTCGCTGCGCTCGCGATGACGGACAGAGCGTCCTGAACGAAGCGTTCCGACGTACTTTGTAGCGATTCAACAGTCGAGGCCGGGTGCATCGTGCTCCCGGCCTCGCTGTTTTCCTGTATGCTGCGTTGCAATATGAAATACGATCTGTGTTGCGACCGCGAAAAAGTCGCGGTCAATCAGGAGCTTAAAAAATTTGACGGGCGTAATCTTTCGACTCAACTAAAGTAGAGGGCGTCAACGGCGGCAACGAACCGCGGAGGAGGCGCCGAATGGACGTCCACGAGTATCAGGCCAAGGAGCTGCTCGCGAGCTTCGGCGTGGCCGTCCCGAAAGGCGCGATCGCCTTCAGCCCGGACCAAGCGGTCTACGCGGCCACCGAGCTCGGCGGCTCGTTCTGGGCCGTGAAGGCGCAGATCCACGCCGGCGCCCGCGGCAAGGCCGGCGGCATCAAGCTGTGCCGGACCTACAACGAGGTCCGCGACGCCGCCAAGGATCTCCTCGGCAAGCGCCTCGTCACGCACCAGACCGGCCCCGAGGGTAAGCCGGTGCAGCGGGTCTACGTCGAGACCGCCGACCCGTTCGAGCGCGAGCTCTACCTCGGCTACGTGCTGGACCGGAAGGCCGAGCGCGTGCGGGTCATCGCCAGCCAGCGCGGCGGCATGGACATCGAGGAGATCGCCGCCAAGGAGCCCGACTCGCTCATCCAGGTGGTGGTCGAGCCGGCGGTCGGCCTGCAGCAGTTCCAGGCGCGGGAGATCGCCTTCCAGCTCGGGCTCAACATCAAGCAGGTCTCGGCCGCGGTGAAGACGATCATGAACGCCTACCGGGCGTTCCGCGACTGCGACGGCACCATGCTGGAGATCAACCCGCTCGTCGTCACCAAGGACGACCGGGTGCTGGCGCTCGACGCCAAGATGAGCTTCGACGACAACGCGATGTTCCGCCGGCCGGGCATCGCCGACATGCACGACCCGTCCCAGGGCGATCCCCGCGAGGCGCAGGCCGCCGAGCACAACCTCAGCTACATCGGCCTCGAGGGCGAGATCGGCTGCATCGTCAACGGCGCGGGCCTCGCCATGGCCACCATGGACATGATCAAGCACGCAGGCGGCGAGCCGGCGAACTTTCTGGACGTCGGCGGCGGCGCGTCTCCGGAGCGGGTCGCCACGGCCTTCCGGCTCGTACTCTCGGACCGCAACGTGAAGGCGATCTTGGTCAACATCTTCGCCGGCATCAACCGCTGCGACTGGGTCGCCGAGGGCGTCGTCCAGGCCGCTCGCGAGGTGAAGATCGACGTGCCGCTGGTGGTCCGGCTCGCCGGCACGAACGTCGAGGCCGGCAAGAAGATCCTGGCCGAGAGCGGCCTCGATCTCATCACCGCCGACACGCTGGCTGAGGCGGCCAAGAAGGCGGTCGACGCCTGCTCCGCCGCCAAGACGCAGCACTGAGAGGGGAGACCGCGCCATGAGCATCCTCATCGACGAGACCACCCCGATCATCGTCCAGGGCATCACGGGCGACAAGGGCACCTTCCACGCCAAGGAGATGCTGGATTACGGCACGAACGTCGTCGGCGGCGTCACTCCGGGCAAGGGCGGGCGCACCCATCTCGGCCTGCCGGTGTTCAACACCGTCAAGGAGGCGGTGGCGGCGACCGGCGCCACCACGTCGATCACCTTCGTGGCGCCCCCCTTCGCGGCGGACGCCATCATGGAGGCGGCCGATGCCGGCCTGCGGCTGGTCTGCTCGATCACCGACGGGATCCCGGCCCAGGACATGATGCGGGTGAAGCGCTACCTGTACCGCTACCCGAAAGAGAAGCGGACCATGGTGGTCGGCCCGAACTGCGCCGGCATCATCTCGCCCGGCAAGGCGATGCTCGGCATCATGCCCGGCCACATCTACCTTCCGGGCAATGTCGGGGTGATCTCCCGCTCCGGGACGCTGGGCTACGAGGCCGCCTCGCAACTCAAGGAACTCGGGCTCGGGATCTCGACCTCGGTGGGCATCGGCGGCGACCCGATCAACGGCTCGTCCTTCCTCGACCACCTCGCCCTGTTCGAGACCGACCCGGACACCGACGCGGTCCTGATGATCGGCGAGATCGGCGGCCCGCAGGAGGCCGAGGCCTCGGCCTGGATCCGCGAGAACATGTCGAAGCCGGTGATCGGCTTCGTGGCCGGGCTGACCGCCCCGAAGGGGCGCCGCATGGGCCATGCCGGCGCGATCATCTCGGCGGCCGGCGACAGCGCCGCCGAGAAGGCCGAGATCATGCGCTCCTACGGGCTGACGGTGGCGCCGGATCCGGGATCCTTCGGGCAGACGGTGGCCGACGTGCTGGCCCGGGCCGCGTAGCGCGGCCGGCCCGCCTTACGTCCCGGAACGCGGCGCGGGTCCTCTCTCCCGAGCGGGAGAGGGCGCGCGTCGCGCTGGGCACCGGCCGATGCGCGCCTCCCTCCCGGAGGTGACGGCGCATCGCGCTGAACATCCTCGAGAAAGACCGTGCGCCACGAGGTGGCTCCATGACCCGCACCCTTCACGCAACCCCCGGTCTCGTCGATGCCACGGCCTTCGCGCCGCCGGTGATCGTCGGCACGTCGTCGGAACAGGCGCTGGACATCCTGTTCCAGGCGCTGCTCGACGTCGCCCGCCGGCACGACCCCGACCTCGAGGCGGTCCTGCACGGGACGGCCGACATCTCGCGCTTCTCGCCGCAGATGCTGGCGCGCGCGCTGCAGGTGCAGGGCATCTGGTTCCAGCTGATCTCCATCGCCGAGCAGAACGCCGCGATGCGCCGACGCCGGCACGTGGAGCGCACGGAGGGACGGGCCGCCCTCGGCGGCTCCTTCGCCAAGGTGTTTTCCGACGCGCGCAAGCAGGGCGTGCCCCCTGAAAAAATCCAGGCGCTGCTGAGCGACCTGCGCATCCGGCCGACGCTGACCGCCCACCCCACCGAGGGCAAGCGGGTCACGGTGCTGGAGAAGTTCCGCCGGATCTACCTCGTGCTGCGCGAGCTGGAGATGCCGCGCTGGACCGACCGTGAGCGCAACGGGCTCATGAACGAGCTGCGCGACCAGATCGAGCTGGTCTGGATGACGGGCGAGCTGCACCTGGAGAAGGCGACCGTCGAGCGGGAGGTGGCCTGGGGGCTGCACTTCTTCGACGAGACCCTGTTCGAGATGCTGCCCGAGACCCTGGAGACCCTCCACGAGGCGCTGGCCGAGACCTATCCGGGCACGGAGTTCAGGGTGCCGCCGTTCTTCCAGTTCGGCTCCTGGATCGGCGGCGACCGGGACGGCAATCCCTACGTCACGGCGGCCGTCACCCGGCAGACCCTGCACCGCAACGCGCTCGCCTCGCTCACGCGCTACCGCGACGGCGTCCGCGAGCTGGGGCGGACCCTCTCGCTCACCGAGCGCTCGCTGCCGCTGCCCGAGAGCTTCCGCGCGGAGCTCGACCGGAATCTCGCCGAGAGCGGCCAGGCCCGCGCCATCACCCGGCGCAACCCGGGCGAGCCCTATCGCCAGTACCTCTCCTGCGTCCTGCGCAAGATCGAGGCGACCATCGCCCGCAACGAGGGCGAGCACCCGTCCGGCCCCGACTACGCGAGCGCGGACGGGCTGATCGAGGACCTGCGCACCCTGGAGCGCGGCCTGACCGAGGCCAAGTGCGGGGCACTGGCGCGGGATCTCGTGCGCCCGGTCCGGCGGATGGTCGAGATCTTCCGCTTCTCGACGGTCCGCCTCGACCTGCGCGAGAACACGACCCGGACCACCGACACGCTCCACGCCCTCTGGCGCCAGCGCAACGGCGACGGCGAGCCGCCGGCCCTCGGCGCGGCCGCGTGGCGCCAGTGGCTCGACACGGAGCTCGCCCGGCCGCGCGATCCCGAGCGGTCCTTCGAGGACCTGCCCGACGCCGCCCGCGAGACGCTCGCCACCTTCGCCCTCGTCGCCGAGATGCGCGAGGCCCTCGACCGCGAGGCGTTCGGCGCCTTCGTGCTGTCGATGACCCGCTCAGTGGAGGACGTGCTCGGCGCGTACCTGCTGGCCAAGGAAGCGGGGGTGTTCCTCGACGCCGCCGGTACGGAGATCTGCCCGCTGCCGATCGTGCCCCTGTTCGAGACCATCGACGACCTGCGCGCCGCCCCGGCGATCATGCGGGCGCTGCTCAGTACGCCGGTGGTCCGCCGCTCCACCCGCTGGCAGGGCGGCGTGCAGGAGGTGATGATCGGCTACTCCGACTCCAACAAGGACGGCGGCTTCGTCGCCGCCAACTGGGAACTATACAAGGCGCAGAGCAAGCTGACCCGGCTCGGCGAGGAGCTCGGCGTCGGCATCGCCTTCTTCCACGGGCGCGGCGGCTCGGTGAGCCGCGGCGGCGTGCCGACCCAGAAGGGCATCATGGCCCAGCCGCCGGGCTCGATCCGCGGCCGGTTCCGGACCACCGAGCAGGGCGAGGTCGTCTCGTTCAAGTACGCCAACCGCGGCACGGCCGCCTACCAGATGGAGCTGCTGGCGGCCTCGGTGTTCGAGCACGCGCTCGCCGGCGACGGCGAGCGGGCGGGCCCCGGCCACGACGACGCCCTCGAGGCGCTCGCCGGGGCCTCGCGGGCGGCCTACGTCCAGCTGCTCCAGACCGACGGCTTGGTCGATTACTTCCAGGCGGCGAGCCCGCTGGACGAGATCTCCCTTCTCAACATCGGCTCGCGTCCGGCCCGCCGCTTCGGCGCGCGCTCGCTCTCGGACCTCCGCGCGATCCCCTGGGTGTTCGCGTGGTCGCAGAACCGGCACGTGATCACCGGCTGGTACGGCGTCGGCTCGGGGCTGGCGAGCTTCATCGACGTGCGCGGCCGCGACGGCGAGGCGACCCTCAAGCGGCTGTTCAACGAGTCCCGCATCCTCCGCCTCGTCCTCGACGAGGTCGAGAAGACGCTGATGATGGTCGATCTCGACATCGCCCGCGCCTACGCGGGCCTGGTCCAGGACGCGGGCGTCCGGGACCGGATCTTCTCGATGATCGAGGCCGAGTACGCGCTCACCCGCGAGATGGTGCTGCGGGTGAGCGGCGACACGGAGCTGGCCGAGCGCTTCCCCCTGTTCCGGGACCGCCTGAAGGGCCGGCTCCCGACGATCAACCAGGTCAGCCGCGAGCAGGTCGAGCTGCTCGCCCGCTACCGCGCGGAGACCGACGAGGACCGGCGCGAGGCGGTGAAGTCGGCCCTGCTCCTGTCCATCAACTGCATCGCGGTCGGCTTCGGGGCGACCGGATAGGGGAGGGGCCAGCGGGCTCCCTCTCCCGCGCGGGAGACGGGACCCGTGCTCGATCCCGTACCGGGGACCCGGTCCATTCGTGCAGCCGCGCCCTGTCAGCGACCCACGCGCGCGCCATTTGCCGCCGATGAACGGGACCGCATCCCGCAACGGCATCAGAACCGTCACCAGGAGAGAGAACCCAAGATGAGCTTCACCCTGATCCAGCAGGCCAAGCCGCGCCTGCACCGCTCCGAACTCGCCGTGCCCGGCTCCAACCCGACCTTCATGGAGAAGTCGGCCTCCTCGGCGGCGGACGTGATCTTCCTCGATCTCGAGGACGCGGTCGCCCCGGACGACAAGGAGAAGGCCCGCACCAACATCATCCAGGCGCTGAACGACCTGGATTGGGGCAACAAGACCATGATGATCCGCATCAACGGTCTCGACACCCACTACATGTACCGCGACGTGGTCGATATCGTCGAAGCCTGCCCGCGGCTCGACATGGTGCTGATCCCCAAGGTCGGCGTGCCGGCCGACGTCTACGCCATCGACGTGCTGGTCACCCAGATCGAGCAGGCCAAGAAGCGCGAGAAGCAGATCGGCTTCGAGGTGCTGATCGAGACGGCCCTCGGCATGGCCAACGTCGAGGCGATCGCCCAGTCGTCGAAGCGGCTGGAGGCGATGTCCTTCGGCGTCGCCGACTACGCCGCCTCGACCCGCGCCCGATCCACCGTCATCGGCGGCGTGAACCCCGACTTCTCGGTGCTGACCGACAAGGACGAGTCCGGCGGCCGCCAGACCCACTGGCAGGATCCGTGGCTGTTCGCCCAGAACCGCATGCTGGTCGCCTGCCGCGCCTACGGCCTGCGCCCGATCGACGGACCGTTCGGCGACTTCTCGGATCCGGACGGCTACCGCTCGGCGGCCCGCCGCTGCGCCGCCCTCGGCTTCGAGGGCAAGTGGGCGATCCACCCGAGCCAGATCGAGCTCGCCAACGAGGTGTTCACCCCCTCCGAGGCCGAGGTCACCAAGGCCCGGCGCATCCTCGAGGCCATGGAAGAGGCCGCCAAGGCCGGCCGCGGCGCCGTGTCCCTGGACGGCCGCCTCATCGACATCGCCTCGATCCGCATGGCCGAGGCGCTGATCGAGAAGGCGAACGCCATGAAGGGCTGAAGACGGCTCCGACGCGGGCGGATCCCGGCCCCCTGGCCGAGATCCGCCCTCCGCACTGCGAGGAACGTCTCGTCCTTGCGAGTGCAGCGAAGCAATCGAAGGTCGCGGCTACGGCGACACGCGTGTCGCTGCCGGGTTGCCTCGCTGCGCTCGCGAGGACGGCGGCGCCGCGTGGCCCGAAGTCCCGTCAGAACGGCCGATCGTCGGGCAGCCGCGCCGCTTCCATCTCGTCCGGCGTCGGGTCCCGGTGAACCACGATCCCGGTGGAGCGGTCCGCCGCGATCAGCCCGAGCCGGGCGAACCCGTCGAGCCAGCCGTCCATCGGCCAGATCCCGTGCCGGTCGTGGAAGCGCGCCGCGTTGGCGACGATGTCGCGGAAATGCTGCAGAGGCGGGTCGTAGCCCGGATGATGCTGATGGTAGGCCCGGGGGCCGCCGAGGAACAGGATCGGCACGCCGGCCCGCTCGGCCCGGAAGGCGAGGTCGGTGTCCTCCGCGCCGTAGCCCGAGAAGGTCTCGTCGAAGCCGCCGAGGCGGTCATAGGTCGCGGCCCGCACCGCGAAGGCGAGGGACCAGAACAGGCCGGGCTGCGGCGCCGGCGCCACCGTGCCGGCGGGCGGGAAGACCCGCACCGGGTGCGGCGCGCCGAGACGCGCCAGATCCGTCTCGCGCCACCCGTCCGCGACCGCGCCGGCCGGCAGGTAGCCGATCTCGCAGCAGATCAGGCCGTCCCGCTCGGCCACCGCCCGCGACAGGCCCGCGACGAGCCCCGCCGAGGGGATGCAGTCCACGTCGAGGAAGATCAGCGTGTCGGCACCGGCGGCCCGGCGCCCGGCATTGCGCGCCGCGGCGAGCGGCAGGCCGGCACGCGGGAACGGCACGCGCTCCACCGGGAAGGGCAGGGCCGGGTAGGGCGCCGCGTCGTCGCCGATCTCGACGACGACGCAGCGGTCGGGCGGGTCGCCGCGGCCGAGGCCTTCGAGCAGACGGGTCAGGTGCGCGCGCCGGCCCTTGTTGAGGGTGATGACCGCGACGCTCACGGGGCGGTTCCGGCGCGCAGGACGTCGATGCGGTACTTGTCCGTCCGCGCCTGACTCAGGACCTGTGCGAAGGGCGCCGACAGCCGGATGAAGCCCTCGGCGGCGCCGTCACCCGAGAGCGGGTAGTCGGTCTCGCCCAGCCAGTGCACCAGCACGATGTCGCCGCCGGGCGCGATCGTCGCGCCGGCCCGGCACACGAGCGCGGCGAAATCCTCCGGGGCCAGGAAGTACAGGAACTCGGAGAGGACGATCAGGTCGAAGCGCTCCTCGGGCCAGTCCGCCGGCATCGTGCCCTGCCGGATCTCGACGTGGGGGCGATCCGCGCAGCGCGCCCGGGCGTCCTCCAGGGCGGCCGGAACCAGATCCGTGGCGAGCAGACGCTCGCAGCGCTCGGACAGGGCGTGGGTGAAGACGCCGATCGAGCAGGCCGGCTCGAACGCGGCCCGGTAGCGCGCCTGCGGCAGGGCCGCCAGCGTCGCCGCGTACTTGTCGCGCTCGTAGGACGACGAGGTGAAGCGCCAGGGATCCGGGTCGCTGGCGTACATGCCGAGGAAGTAGTCTTCCGGCAGGGTCTGCGTCCGGCGGCTCATGCGGGGACCGCGACGAAGCGCTCGTAGGGGCCGCAGAGCCGGTCGATCATGGCGGGCTCGAGCCGGAAGCCCTGGGGATCGTCCGCGATCAGGTCGGTGGTCTGCGATTCGTGGGCGGCGACGGCGCGCGCCTTGGTCTCGCGATAGGCGGAGACGTCGAGGCGCAGGCCGGCGGGGCTCGGCCCGACCTCGGTCTCGGGCGGCAGGGTCCAGCCCCAGACGGGGTACTCGTAGACGCGGACCCCCGGCATCTGCGGCCGCGCGAGGGCGACGATCGCCGCGGCCGCCTTGTGGTCGCAGTGGGGATCGTGGCGCCACGTGACGAAGACCGCGCCGGCCCCGATCGCCGCGGCCGCGCGGGCGACCGCGGACGCGGCGGCCTCGGCCTCGGGGCCGTCGCTCGGGACGTGCGCGTCCGGGAGGCGCAGGAAGGTGACGGCCTCGGGCCCGAGGCCGAGGACCGCCACGGCCCGCCGGGTCTCCGCCTCGCGGAGGGCGCGCAGTTTCTCGGGCGGGTAGAGACGGGAATGCGTGTGCGACCCGCAGCCGTCGCTGACCACGACGAGATGCACGGGCCGTCCCGACGCCCGGGCGGCGGCGATCAGCCCGCCGCATCCAAGGCTCTCGTCGTCGGGATGGGGCGCGACCACCACGAGCCCCCGGCTCCCCAGGAGGGCGTCGAGGCTCGCCACGGGCAGCGCGTCGGCGGCGGCGAGGAAGGCGTCGGCGCGCATCAGCGGCCTCCGATCCGGTCAGAGGCCGAGAGGTCGGAGGCCAAGAGGAAGCGCCGGTCGCACCGCGACGGGCTGCTGACGGGATCGATCACGGGACGCTCCACGGACGGTGCGCGGGTTGTGGCGTCCCGGGTTGTCAGGCGCGGCGCATGAACGCGCCATGAGCGGCGCGTACGGGCCGGCCGGCGAGTGTCAGCGATCGTTCTCGGTGGTGAGCGCGTCGGCGCGGGTGCCCTCGTCGACGCCCCGGCCCGCCGCGAGGTGGACGCCGGGCGTCGGCGCGTCGCGGAAGACCGCACCGGCGGCGCTGAGGGCGCTGCGCAGGGCCTCGACTTGGCCACTGGGCGCGTCGCTGTAGCCGCCCTCGAAATCCCGCACGAATCGCTCGTCCAGGCCGACCTTGCCGGCGAGATCGGCCTCCGACCAGCCGAGCAGCCCGCGAGCCGCCCGCGACTGCGCCGGGGTCATGGCGAGCGCCCGGGTCCCGCTCTGCGCGCCCTCGTCCGATCCTGCCAAGGTGATCCTCCTGCTTCGCACTGATCAACAACGATCGCGGTCCCGGATCGTTTCCGGGCGGTCTTCGGCCGAGCGCGACCATAATTGTGCTGAAATCCTGTCGCATCCGGCACGGCGCAAGGATTCGGAGCGGCCCACGCGAGGGGCCGGACCGCGCGGCCCGCGCGGCGCTTCCGGACCGGGATGACCTGCGCGCGGCGCGCGCGACATGGGGACTGGACGATGAGAGGGGTGCTGATCGCGAGCTTGGCCTGTGCCGTGCTGGCCATGGACCTGACCGCGGCGACGCAGGCGCAGGCGCAGATGGGCGGCTCGCCCACGGGCTTCGGCCGGGGCAACCGCCGGCCGGGCGGCGAGGAGGAGAAGAAGCCCCAGTACGTGCCGGGGACCAAGGCCAGCGAGAAGATGTTCCCGCTGGACTCGACCTGGACCGCCGTGAGCCTGAACGGCAAGCCGTTCACGGGCGGCGACCGGCCGAGCTTCATCATCGACAAGCAGTACCGCGCCCGCGGCTACGGCGGCTGCAACACCTTCGCGGCGACCGCCTTCCCGCTCAAGGAGCAGCACATCGCCGTCGGCCCGCTCGCGCTCACCAAGAAGAGCTGCGACAAGGGCCTCGCGGCCGCCGAGCAGGCGTTCTTCATCGCCCTGCGCACCTCGGCGGCGTGGGACTTGGTCGGCTCGCAGCTCGTTCTGAAGAGCCCGAACGGCGAGCTGAAGTTCGACCGGGCCCTTTAAGGGCCGGTTCACCACGCCGAACGACGACGGCAGCCGATTCAGACGCTCTTGAGGGACGTCGGCGCTCACTCCTCCGGTATCGAGGAGTGCGCGGATGCCAGTCGGGATCGGGATCGGACGCGGGGATCCCCTGCGTCCCGCGGTGACGCGGACCGCGCGCTTCTCGGGACCCGAGGGCTTCCATCCGGGCGCCCTCTGGCTCGCCGCGGCGGCGCCGCTCCTGGCGACCCTCCTCCTCCTCGTCCGGCTCGCGGCCTGAGGGGAGCCTGCGCCGACCGGTCCTAGCCTCAGCGGGTGCCGGTCGCGTCCGGCGCCCGCGAGGTCTCGGAGGCGCGGTGCGTCTCGGGCGAGGCCTCCGAGCGCAGCATTACGGGCGGGAACAGGGCCGCCAGACCCGCGGCCACGCCGTACAGGACGGGATCGGCGTTCGCTCCCGCTTCGGGCGGACGGAGATCGCTGGTCAGCTTCGTGCGCCGGCGGGCATCGCGCGCGTTCGCGAGCATCTGTCCGCGTCTCCGTTGTTCGCGTGTTCGAAACGGTCAATGCCGCGTTCCGCGTTTCGTTGCCGCGGACGTCCGATATTTCTCCCGGCCCTCGATCGCGGCCGATTCTCAGCCGCGGCGCCGGAGGATCGGCACGGACCGACCGTCCGGCAGCGGGCAGGCGGCCGGGACGACCTCGACGATCGACGCGCTCGGACAGCGCGCCCGGCAGCCCTCGGCCGCCGCGATCTGATCGCCGCCGCAGGCGTCGGCGAAGCAGAAGGTCCCGAGATCCTCGCACGTCGCCCGGAACCGGCCCGGCGCCGCTGGCCCCCGCAGGTCCGCGGCCCCGGCCCCCTGCGTCAGCAGGAGAAGCGTCAGACCGATCAGGGCCGGGAGGCGTGCCATCTCTGTCTCCGATCCGGGTCGCGACCGCTTGCGGAGCCAGCCTAGCATTGGCAGCCTGGACGCGCCGTACCATTCCCGCGACACGTGCCGCGCGTCATCTGTCGCGATCCCGGCCGCGCCGCGCGGCCGATACCACCGCTCTTCCGTGAAAGGCCGCCATGCCGCTCTACGCCCTCGACGAGCACGTCCCCGACCTCGCCGACCCGGCCCGGGTCTGGATCGCGCCCGACGCGCAGGTGATCGGCCGGGTGCATCTCGGCCTCGATGTCGGCATCTGGTTCGGCGCGGCCCTGCGCGGCGACAACGAGCCGATCCGCATCGGCGACCGCACCAACGTCCAGGAAGGCGTGATCATGCACGTCGATCCCGGCTTCCCCCTCGTGATCGGGACCGACGTCACGATCGGGCACGGCGCGATCGTGCACGGCTGCACCATCGGGGACGGCAGCCTCGTCGGCATGGGGGCGACGGTTCTGAACGGGGCCCGGATCGGCCGCGGCTGCCTCGTCGGCGCCAACGCGCTGGTCACCGAGGGCAAGGAGTTCCCGGATCACAGCCTGATCGTCGGGGCGCCGGCCAAGGCCGTGCGCACCCTCGACGAGGCCGCGATCGAGGGTCTGCGGCAGGCCGCCCTGCGCTACGTGGAGAATGCCCGGCGCTACCGGGCCGGGCTGCGCCGCATCGACGGCTGACGGGTACGGGCCGCTCCCCGCAGGAGCGGCCGGTCAGCCCTTACTTCTTGGCCTTGCCGCGCTCGATCGCTTCCTCGATCAGCCGGTGGGCCTCCTCCTTGTCGCCCCAGCGGACGAACTTGACCCACTTGCCGGGCTCCAGATCCTTGTAGTGCTCGAAGAAGTGCTGGATCTGCTGGATCGTGATGTCGGGCAGGTCGGTGTAGTTCTCGACCCGGTCGTAGCGCTTGGTCAGGTGGCGCGAGGGCACCGCGATGATCTTCTCGTCCTCGCCGCCCTCGTCCTGCATCACCATCACGCCCACGGGACGCGCGCTGATGATCGCGCCCGGCAGCACCGCGCGGGTGTTGGCCACCAGCACGTCGCAGGGATCGCCGTCGCCCGACAGGGTGTGGGGGATGAAGCCGTAATTGCCCGGGTAGAACATCGGCGTGTACAGGAACCGGTCGACGACCAGCGCGCCGGATTCCTTGTCCATCTCGTACTTGATCGGTTCGCCGCCGAGCGGCACCTCGACGATCACGTTGACGTCGTGCGGCGGCTTCTTGCCGAGCGGGATGGCGTCGATCTTCATGGCCTGTCGCTTCCGGAATGCGGTCTCGTCCGCTTCCCGGATCTCTTAGAGGCGCCGCCTGGCAAAGCAAATCAGTCGATGGTACGGCCCGGCAACGAGCGCTGGAAAACGTTAGCCGAAGAGAAACCCGACCTTCGGGAGCGGGAGGCCCGCCACGCGGTCCAGCACCCGCGGGCCGGCGACGCCGCCGAGCCCCTCGTAGAAGGCGCTGGCGCGGGCGTTGTCCTCCAGGCTCCACACGCCGAGCCGCGCGAGGCCGTGATCCGCGAGGTCGTTGCGCACCGCCCGGAACAGGCGGCGGCCCAGGCCGACGCCCTGGTACTCCGGCAGCAGGTAGAGTTCGTCGATCTCCGCCTCGGTGCCGAGCGACCGGCTGCGCGTCCGCCCGTAGGCCGCGTAGCCGACGACGAGCTCGCCCGTCTCGACCACCGCGATCGGCCGGCCGCGGCGCAGGGCGCCCCGCCACCACGCCCGATCCCGGGTCGAGATCAGCCGCTCCAGGGCGACGCCCGGGATGATGCCGCGATAGGCCTCGCGCCACGACGCGTCGAACACCTTGGACAAGCCGCCGAGGTCGGCCTCGCGGGCCCGGCGGATGCTCGTGGTGCGCGTGCTCATGGGCCTCGGGCCTCCCATCGTCCGACCGGCGGATAACTCGCGCGGTCCGCGCAGGTTCGATGCCGATCCGGGCGGAGTGAAGGCAAGAACGGCGCCGGAACGCGTCGGTGTGTGGTCGACCGCGTGCCGGTCGGGGGCCGGGCCCGCGAATTGCCGGGCCGCCGGGTGGCTGGTAGAGCCCGAGCTCGTTCCCTCGGCAGCCCGGCCTTGTTCAACCGCTTCCTCAAGCCCGAGACGCGCTACGCGCGCCGCATGGCCCGGATCGCCCGCTTCGAGCGGCCGATCGCCGGCCCCGGCGACCGGCTGATGGCCTGGGCCAGCATGCTGCTGATGGACCACGGCGTGTTCCGCCTCGCCTACCTCAACCGGCACCGGGTCGGCACCGGCGCCGTCTGGCGCTCGGCCCAGCCCGGTCCCCACCAACTCGCCCGCTTCCGGGCCGAGGGCGTGCGGACGATCATCTCCCTGCGCGGCGGGCGCGAGCACGGGTCCTGGCCGCTGCAGCGCGAGGCCTGCGAGCGCCACGGCCTCAAGCTCGTCGAGTTCGTGCTCCGCTCACGGGAGGCGCCGGACCGCGCCACCATCCTCGGCGCCAAGGCGTTCTTCGCCGGCATCGAGTACCCGGCCGTGATGCACTGCAAGTCCGGCGCCGACCGGGCCGGCCTCGCCTCGGCCCTGTACCTGATCCTGCACGAGGGCCGCCCGGTGGCCGAGGCCGCCCGGCAGCTCTCCGCCCGCTACGGCCATCTCCGCTTCGCCAAGACCGGGATCCTCGACGCGTTCTTCGCCCGCTACCGCGTCGAGGGCGAGGCGCAGGGCCTCGACTTCCTGACCTGGGTCGAGACCGTCTACGATCCCGAGGCGCTCAAGCGGGATTTCCGGCCGGGCTTCTGGTCGGATCTGGCCGCCGACCGCATCCTGCGGCGGGAGTGAGGATCACTCCGCGGGCGGCCGCGCCGCCTCGCGGAACGGGTGGGCTGGGTAGGTCCCGATCACCCGCAGCTCGCGCGAGAAGAAGCCGAGCTCGTCCAGCGCGCGGCGGAGGCCCGTATCCTCCGGATGGCCGTCGACCTCGGCGTAGAACTGCGTGGCGGTGAACTCGCCGTCGACCATGTAGCTCTCGAGCTTCGACATGTTGACGCCGTTGGTCGCGAAGCCGCCGAGCGCCTTGTAGAGGGCGGCCGGGATGTTGCGGACGCGGAACACGAAGCTCGTCACGCAGGGCTCGGCGCCCTGGGCGACCGGCTCGGGCTCGGGGGAGAACACCACGAACCGGGTGGTGTTGTGCGCCTCGTCCTCGACGTCGCGCTCGAGGATGTCCAGGCCGTAGACCTCGGCGGCGAGAGCGGGCGCCAGGGCCGCCCGGCTCGGGTCGCCGATCTCGGCGATCTCGCGGGCCGCCCCGGCGGTGTCGCCGGCGACCACGGCCTTCAGGCCCAGCCGGCGGATGATGCGGCGGCACTGGCCCAGCGCGTGGACGTGGCTGTGGACGCTCCTCAGCGCCTCGAGCTTCGTGCCCGGCAGGACCATCAGCTGGAAGTGGATCGGCAGGAAGTGCTCGGCCACGATGTGCAGCGGCGAGATCGGGATCAGGTGGTGGATGTCGGCGACGCGGCCCGCGATCGAGTTCTCGATCGGGATCATCGCCCGCTGCGCGCGCCCCTCCGTCACCGCCGCGAAGGCGTCCTCGAAGGTCGGGCAGGGCAGCGGCGTCCAGTCCGGATAGGCCTCCGCGCAGATGATGTGCGAGTTGGCCCCGGGCTCACCCTGGTAGGCGATGGTGCGGTCGGTCATGGCGGCGCGGATTCGTTCGTCGGTCAGTTCAGGCGCCGGCCCTGCAGCAGGGCGCGGGCCCGTTCCAGGTCGGCGGGGGTGTCGACGCCGAGCGGCAGGTCGTCGACGATGGCGGCATCGATGCGCATGCCGGCCTCGAGGGCCCGCAGCTGCTCCAGCTTCTCCCGCACCTCCAGCTCGCCGGGCGGCAGGGCCACGAACCGGCTGAGCGCCGTGCGCCGGTAGGCGTACAGGCCGATGTGGTGCCAGAGGGGCCCGTCGCCCCAGGGCGCGCGGGCGCGGGTGAAGTAGAGGGCGCGCAGGCGCCCGGGACCGACCGCGTGGCCGACGAGCTTGACCACGTTGGGGTTGTCGGCCTCTTGCGGATCGGTGATCGGCGCGCAGAGGGTGACGATGTCGACGGTGCGGTCGGCGAGCGGCGCGACGGAGGCGCCGATGATCGCCGGGTCGATGGTGGGCAGGTCGCCCTGCACGTTGACGACCACGTCGTGGCGGCCCTCCGGATCGACGATCTCCAGGGCCTCGGCGAGGCGATCGGAGCCCGACGGGTGGTCGGCCCGGGTCATCACCGCGAGGCCGCCCGCGGCCTCGACCGTGCGGGCGATCTCCGCCGTGTCGGTGGCGACCACCACCGGGCCGATCCCGGCCTCGACGGCCCGGCGCCAGACATGGACGATCATGGCCTCGCCGGCGATGTCGGCCAGCGGCTTGTTCGGCAGGCGGGTCGCGGCGAGGCGCGCCGGGATCAGGACCAGGGGATCGGACATCGAGATTCGGATCCGGATGCGCGGATCGAGCGGCCGCGACGGGAGGCGGCCGGCTGCTTAACAGGCCGGCCCCCGGTTGTCGTCCCCCGGGAACGGGCCGGGCCGCGGTGGAGAAAAGGTGCCACCCGGTGACAAGCTGGACAATTCGGTGGAACAATCCTGCGCCGGAGCGACGCGGAACGCCCCTGCGGCATTGTCAGGAGCCGCCCGGAACCGCTAAGGCAACCTCGAAATCTTCCAATGTCCGGTGTCCGAGCCCGCTCGCCCGTGTCAGGCGCGCGTTCGGCACGGCCGAGTTGCGAGAAGAGCATGAACTCGTTCGAGGTGAACAAGGTCCTGGGTGCGGTCCTCGGCGCCCTTCTGTTCGCGGCCGGATCGGGTTTCGTCGCCGAATTGATCTACCACCCGAAGCCGGCGGGCAATGCCGGCTATGACCTGCCCGAGCCGCAGCCCGAGGCCGCCTCCGCGGCGCCCGAGGCCAAGGTCGAGCCGATCGCCGTCCGCCTCGCGAGCGCCAATGCCGAGAAGGGCGAGGCCGGCACCAAGGCCTGCCACGCCTGCCACAGCTTCGAGAAGGGCGGCCCGAACAAGGTCGGCCCCGACCTGTACGGCATCGTCGAGCGGCCGAAGGGCGCGCATGCGGGCTTCGACTACTCGGCGGCCATGAAGGAGAAGGGCGGCTCCTGGACTTACGCCGACCTCGACGAGTTCCTGACGAACCCGAAGGCCTACGTGAAGGGCACCAAGATGGCCTACGCGGGCATCGCGGCGCCGCAGGAGCGGGCCAACGTCATCGCCTACCTGCGGACGCTCGCCGAATCGCCGAAGCCGCTGCCGGCCGTCGAGAAGACGGACGCCGCGCCGGCGGCCGCGCCCGCCGCGGCCAAGCCCGAGGACAAGCCTGCCGCCGACAAGCCCGCGGCCGACAAGCCGTCCGCCGACAAGCCCGCCGCCAACAAGGCGTCCGAGGGTAAGGACAGCCCGGCCAAGCCCGCCGATACCGGCACCGCCAAGCCGGTCGAGGCGAAGTCGCCCGGCAGCCCGCGGACGACCGGCGAGTCGAGCGACCGCAACGCGCCGGCTCCCCCGGCCAGCGCCCACGACAGCGACCAGCAGGGCCAGCCCTCGAGCCTGATCCCCGCCGAGCCGACCGCGCCGACGGCGCCGGCCGCCAAGGAGCCGGCCGCGAAGGCCAATCCCGAGGCCGTCGAGCGGGCGAAGGATCTGGAGGTCGGCGGCCCGACCAAGGATCTGAACGCGCCGCTGCCGACCCCGCAGCCGCTGCCGAAGGAGTAGGCGGCACGGCCGGGTGCGGGGCCGAGCACGGTCCCGCCCCTCGCGTGCCTGGCGCGTTCCGCCGGCATGGCTCCGGGCGTGGCCCTTGCTCTAAGGCGGCTGCGCCCCGGCATCCGGCCGGATCGAGAACCGCGTAGGGCCCCTTGACTGATCGACGTCCCGCCGAGCCGGAGCGCCGGGCCCCCCTGCCGCTCCTCGTCGCCGTGACCATGACCGGGACGGTGGCGCTGCACATCTTCGTGCCGGCGCTGGCGGCGGCGGCCGTCGACCTCGGCACCAACGCCGCCGGCGCGCAGCTGACGATCACCGTCTACCTGATCGGGCTCGCGGGCGGTCAGCTCCTCTACGGGCCGCTCTCGGACCGGTACGGGCGGCGCCCGATCCTGATCGGGGGACTCGGCCTCTACCTCGCCGGCCTGCTGCTCGCGATCCCCGCGCCGAATATCGGGGTCCTGCTCGTCGCCCGCGTCCTGCAATCCCTCGGCGCCTGCGGCTCGCTGGTGATCGGCCGGGCGATGGTCCGCGACGTCTCGACCCGCGAGGACGCCGCCCGGAAGCTCGCGATCCTCACCACCGCGATGACGCTCACGCCCGCGCTGGCCCCGGCGATCGGCGGCGTGGTGAACGAGGCCTTCGGCTGGCGCGCGGTGTTCGTGGTGCTGGCCGGCCTCGTCGCCGTGCTGGGCGCGCTCGTGGTCTTCACCCTGCCCGAGACCAACCGCCACAAAGTGGCGCTGCCGGGCTTCGTCGCCGTCCTGTCCGGCTACCTGCGGCTGGTGCGGATCCCGGTGTTCCGGGCCTACCTAGTGGCGGGCGCCTGCGGCGGCACCAGTCTCTACGCGTTCCTGGCGGTGGCGCCGTTCCTCCTCGTGGACCGGCTCGGGCGCTCCTCGCAGGAGGTGGGCTTCGACTGCCTGATCGTCGTGTTCGGCATGGTCGGCGGCGCCGTCCTGGCGAGCCGGCTCGCCGCCCGGGTGCCGATCCGCAAGGCGGCGCGGAGCGGCAACCTCCTCTGTATCGGGGCGGCGCTGTCGCTGCTGGTCGTGGACCGCACCGGCATGCTCGGCGTGGTCAGCCTGATCGTGCCGCTCTTCGCCTACGCGGTGGGCGTCGGTCTGCTCAGCCCCAACGCGGTGGCGGGGCTGATGAACGTCGACCCGCACGCCGCCGGGTCGGCCTCCAGCCTCTACGGCTTCACCCAGATGACGTTCGGGGCGCTGTTCACGGCCGCCGCCTCCGCGTGGCCGGCGACCTCGGCGACGCCGGTGGCGCTGGCGCTGCTCGCGGCCGGGCTGATCGCCGCGCTGGCGCTCCGGCGGGCCTGAACCGGGTTTCGAACGGTCGAGCGCCGGCCCTGGAGGCGCTCGCTGCTCGGCGGAGCCGTCGGCCCCCTCCGTCATCGCGAGCGCAGCGAAGCGACCCAGGGCCAGCGCGCCCTCCGTAAGTGTGGCGCTACTGGATTGCTTCGCTTCGCTCGCAATGATGGCGGCTGCGTGTGGGTTGAGCTGAGCCATTCACGCGCATGCAGAAGACCAGCCCGGTGCGGATCGAAATCACCGTCAGAGAGCTGAGGCACGCCCGCCGGGCCCCGTTTCAGGTCCTGACCGCCTCGATCGGGCCCGACACGCCCGCACGGAACTCCTCGGCCAGTTCCAGCCACAGCAGGCGCGCCGGGTCGACCGGTCCCGGCAGGGTCAGGCGCCCGGGCGGAACCGGCGTGAACCCGAAGCGGGCGTAGTAGGGCGCGTCGCCGACGAGGATCACCAGACCCTCGCCCGCCCGCCGCGCCCCCTCGATCGCCGCGCGGGTCAGGGTGCCGCCGATGCCGCGGCCCTCGAAGCTCGGATCGACCGCCAGGGGGCCGAGCATCACGAAGGGCGTCGCCCCGGTCCGCACCGGACCCATCCGGACCGAGCCGACGAGGAAGCTGCCGACCGAGGCGGTGATGCCGAGATCGATCCGCTCGGCCGCGCCCTCGCGGAGGCGGTAGGCGGTGCGGGCGAAGCGGCCGGGACCGAAGGCCCGGGCGTGGAGGCGCTCGATGGCGGGGGCATCCTCCGGCCGCTCCGGCCGGATGACGAGGGACAGATCGGTCACGGGGTACTCGCGGGTCGGACGGGCGCCGCGTAGCAGCGCCGGGCCGGACCCGCAAACCGTCGCGCTACTCGGCGGCGGCCAGGGCGGGCCGCGCGCCGCCCTGCGTCAGCCTCAGGAAGCCCAGGGCCGCGAGCCAGATCACCGCGCCGCAGGCGGAGGCGACGCCGAGGACCAGCGCGAAGCCGCCGCGGTCGTGCAGGAGGGCGATCGCCGGCACCACGAAGCCGCTCGCCGTGAAGCCGACGAAGTAGCGCACGCTGTAGGCGCGGGCCCGGTAGGCGGGCGGCACGTAGCGGGCGATCATCGCGTCGTTGATCACCACCTGCCCGTAGATCGCCGTCATGGCGAGGACGAGCCCGGCGAGCAGCGGCAGGCCGGTCGAGACGGCCGCGATCCCGAGCCCGAGCGGCTGCAGCACCGACAGGGCCACGAACAGGGACGGCAGGCTGTAGCGGTCGATCAGCCGGCCCATGGCGAGCTGCATCAGGGCGCCGAACAGGAAGACGCCGGTGGCGATCGAGCCGGTCAGCGCCAGCGGCAGCGCCTGCCCGACGCCCTCGTCGATCACCTTGGGCAGGCTGATCGTCGTCAGGTTGAAGGTCAGGCCGCCCGCGAAGATCGACAGGGCGAACATCGCCATGAGCGCCCAGGGCCGGGTCACCGGGATCACGGCCGCGCCGCCGGCCTTCCTCCCCGCGGCGTCGCCGTCGCCCGGGACCAGGGCCACGAAGGCGGCCCCGCAGGCGAGGCAGACGAGGCCGGGAACGATGAAGGCCGCGCGCCAGCTGACCGCGGCGGCGAGCAGCGCGGTCAGGCCGGAGGCCGAGGCCGCGCCGAGATTGCCCCAGACGCCGTTGATGCCGAGATCGTGCCCGAGCCGGCGGGCATGAGTCACCAGAATGGCCGAGCCGACCGGGTGGTAGATCGCCGAGGCGAGCCCGAGGACGCAGAGCCAGAGGGCGAAGCCCAGCGGCGTCGAGGCGCTCGCCACGCCCAGGCAGGACAGGCCGTAGCCGAAGAAGAACACCGCCAGCATGTTGCGCCGCCCGAACCGGTCGGCGAGCGAGCCCATCGGCAGCGAGCACAGGCCGAAGGCCACGAAGGCGCCGGTGGCGAGCCCGATCAGCTCGCCGTAGCCGAGCCCGGTCTGGGCCGCGATGGCGATGACCGCGGTCGGGTAGATCAGCAGCACGAAATGGTCGAGGGCGTGCGCGACGTTGACGAAGCGCAGGGTGCGGCGGGACAGCGTGTCCGAATCCATCGCGGCGTATCCTCCGGGACGGCACCCTGATAGCCTGACCCGATGGCGGTGTTGGGCCGGATATGTACGCGAACGGGCCAATCTCGACGGAGGCGCGCGGCGCCGTCGGGCGGTCGACCGAGGCGGCCGACTATCAGGACGTGCCGCGCCCGGTCGCGGTGATGCCCAAGACCTACGCGGCCGGGATGCACCTCGCCCGGCACTTCCATCCCCGCGCGCAGCTGCTCTACGCCACGTCCGGGCTGATGATGGCGTTCGCGGAGGACGGCACCTGGGTGGTTCCCGAGGGGCACGCCCTCTGGATCCCGCCGCTTCTGCCGCACGCGGTCGCGACCCACGGCGCGGTCGCGATGTGCTCGGCCTATCTCGATCCGGCCGCGGTCCGGTCCTTCCCGGCGAGCTGCCGGGTGATCGCGGTGTCGCGGCTCCTCGCCGCCGCGCTCACCGCGCTGGCGGAGGAACCGGTGCTCTACGCAGAGGCGGGTCGCGGCGGCCACCTCGCCGCCCTGGTGCTCGACGAGATCGGCCGGGCCCCGGCGACGCCGCTCGCGCTGCCGCTCCCGCGCGACGCGCGCCTGCGCCGCGTCTGCCTCGCGCTGATCGAGGATCCGGCCTCGGAGGCCGATCTCGACGCCTGGGCCGACCGTGCCGGGGCGAGCCGGCGCACGCTCACGCGCGGGTTCCGCGCGGAGACCGGTCTCAGCTTCGGCGACTGGCGGGCGAGAGCCCGCGTGATCCGGGCGCTGGCGCTGGCGGCCGAGGGGCGGCCGCCCCGGGCGGTCGCGGCGGCGGTTGGCTACCGGAGCGCGCAGGCGCTGCGAACCACCGTGGCGCGGGTGCTCGGCCCGGAGCGCCCGCTCGGCGGCGGGTCGGCGTGAGCGCCGCTTAGGCTGCCTGCCGGGGCTCCTCGAAGAGCTCGTCGGCCGGGCCGAAGAACTCGAACTTCACCCGCTCGGCCGGGACGCCGCGGCGCAGCAGGCCGGTGGCGAGATCCCGAAGGAACGGCTTGGGACCGCACAGGTAGTAGGTCGCGCGGTCGTGCGGCGTGTGCTCCGCGAGCCAGTCCGCCGTGATCAGGCCCTGGACGTCGTAGTGCTCACCCGGCCGGTCCGCGGCTTCGGGCTCCGCGTAGAACGTCACGAGCGTCGCGGCGCGGGCCCGCGCCGCGAGCGCCCGGGCGTGGTCGCGCAGGGCGTGGACGCGGCCGAACAGGGCGCCGTGGACGTACCAGGTCGGCCGGTCCGGGCTGTCCGCCGCGATGGTCTCGAGCATGCTGATCATCGGGGTCAGCCCGACGCCGCCGCTGACCAGCACCACGGGCGCGTCACTCTCGGTGTCGAGGCTGAAGTCGCCCGCCGGTGCGGCGACCTTCAGCACGGTGCCGGGCCGCGCGTGGTCGTGCAGCCAGTTCGAGGCGATCCCGGACGGACGGCCCGGCGCCGCCTCGCGCTTGACGGTGATGCGGTAGGCCCGGTCGCTCGGCGCGCAGGACACCGAGTAGTTCCGCTTCAGCACGCCGCGGCCCGGCAGGTCCAGGAGGAAGCCGAGATACTGGCCCGGCCGATGCCGCAGCACCGGGCCACCGTCGGCCGGCACGAGGACGAAGGAGCGGATCGTCTCGCTCTCCTGGGTCACGCTGTCGACCACGAAGTCGCGCCAGCCGTTCCAGCCGCCCGGCTTGGAGGCATGGTCGCGGTAGATCGCGGCCTCCCGGCCGATCAGCAGTTCCGCCAGGAACCAGTAGGCCTCCCCCCAGGCCGTGGCGATCTCCGGCGTGGCGGCCTCGCCGAGGACATCCCCGATCGCGCCGAGGAGGGCGTCGGCCACGTGCGGGTAGTGCTCCGGCAGGATGTTCAGGGCGACGTGCTTCTGCGCGATGCGCTCGACCGCGCCCGCCAGGACGCCGAGATTGTCGATGTTGCGGGCGTAGGCGAGCACGGCCTGGGCCAGGGCCTTCGGCTGAGAGCCGGTCTCGCCGTGATGGGACTGGTTGAAGAGGTCGCGGATCTCGGCGTTCTCGAAGAGGCGCTCGTACATGCGCTTCGTGATGGTGAGGCCGTGGGCCTCCAGGGCCGGCACGGTGTCCTTGATGAGAGCGACGGTGGCGGGGGAGAGGGGCGCGGGCATGGCACAGCTCAAAAGGTGCATATGACATGCTTCTTTTAGCGCCCCCTCGAAAAGATGCAAGGGAAATACATCTTATAGGGACGGTGCCTGTTCGCCTGCCTGCGGTGGTGCCGGTCCGCGGCTGCGCGTACGGACTCGGACCGCGGCGGACATCGCATCGCCCCACGGCAGGGATCGTCTTCTGGAGTTGAGATGCGCCTGACCCGCTACACGGATTACGCGTTGCGCACGCTGATCTACGTCGGGCTCCACGAGCCCGAGCAGAGTTCGATCGCCGGGATCGCGCGCGCCTACGGCATCTCGGAAAATCACCTGACCAAGGTGGTCCACCAGCTGGGTCGGCTCGGCCTGATCCGGACGATCCGCGGCCGGGGCGGCGGCCTTCGGCTGGCGAAGCCGCCGGAGGAGATCGTCGTCGGTGCAGTGGTGCGCCAGACCGAGGACGACCTGGCGCTGGTCGAGTGTTTCGGCGGCGGCGCCTGCGCCATCACGGCCCCGTGCCGGCTCCGGCGGGTGCTGGGCGAGGCCCTGGCGGCGTTCCTCGCCGTCCTCGACCGCTACACGCTGGCGGACCTCCTCGGCGCGCCGGACGGCGACGCCATCGCGGCGCTGCTGGGCCTGGCCGGCCCCCCGCGCGACGAGCCGCCGGTGCCGGCCGGCGCCGCGAGCCTCCCGGAGGCCTGAGGCTCCGCGCGTCGCGCGGTCAGGTCGCCCGCGCCGAGAAATCGATCCGCGGGTCGATCCAGACGTAGATCAGGTCGGACAGCAGGTTCACCGCGAGCCCGAGCAGCGAGAAGATGTAGAGCGTGGCGAACACCACCGGATAGTCGCGCCCGACGATCGCCCGGAACGACAGCTCGCCCAGGCCGTCGAGGGAGAAGATCGTCTCGATGAGCAGCGAGCCGGTGAAGAAGGCCGAGATGAAGGCGCCCGGAAAGCCCGCGATCACGATCAGCATGGCGTTGCGGAACACGTGCCCGTAGAGCACGCGCCGCTCGGAGAGCCCCTTCATCCGCGCGGTCAGCACGTACTGCTTGCGGATCTCGTCGAGGAACGAGTTCTTGGTCAGCAGGGTCGAGGTGGCGAAGGCGCCGATCACCAGGGCGGTCAGCGGCAGCACCATGTGCCACGCGTAGTCGGTCACCTTGTGCCAGGGCGAGAAGCTCTCCCAGCCCTCGCTGGTCAGGCCGCGCAGCGGGAACCACTGGTAGAACGAGCCGCCGGCGAACAGGATGATCAGCATCAGCCCGAACATGAAGCCCGGGATCGCGTAGCCGATGATCACCACGAAGGAGGTCGCGCGGTCGAAGCGCGTGCCGTCCGCCACGGCCTTGCGGATGCCGAGCGGGATCGAGATCGCGTAGGACAGCAGCGTCATCCACAGGCCCAGCGAGATCGAGACCGGCAGCCGCTCCTTGATCAGCTGGATGACCGTGACGTCGCGGAAGTAGCTGCGGCCGAAATCGAACCGGACGTAGTCCCAGAGCATCTTGGCGAAGCGCTCGGGCGCCGGCTTGTCGAAGCCGAACTGCTTCTCGAGCTTGGCGATGAATTCCGGGCTCAACCCCTGGGCGCCGCGGTAGCGGGAACTGGCGTCGCCGCCGCCCGACGGCCGGCTGGCGCCGCCGAGGTCGCCCGAGCCGCCGGTGACGCGGGACATGGCCCCGTCGCGCTGGCCCTGGAGCTGCGACAGCACCCGCTCCACCGGTCCGCCGGGGGCGAACTGCACGATGGTGAAGGTGATCAGCATGATCCCGAACAGGGTCGGGATCATCAGGCCGATGCGGCGCAGGATGTAGGCGAGCATGGCGTCAGTCCCGCCCGATCCGCTTGGCCTTGTCGGCGTCGAACCACCACGTCCCGGGGGCGCCGAGATCGTATTTCGGCGGCGTCGCCGGGCGGCCGTACACGTCCCAGAGGGCGAGGCGGTGGGTCGAGGCGTACCACATCGGCACCCAGTAGCGCCCGGCCCGCAGGACCCGGTCCAGGGCCCGGCAGGCGGTGGTCAGGTCCGCCCGCGACGTCGCGTCGGCGACGGCGGTGAGCAGCGCGTCGATCGCCGGGCTGGCGATCCCCGAGAGGTTGTTGGAGCCCGCCGTCCCGGCGGAGCGGGACCCGTAGGTCTCGCGCAGCTCCGCGCCGGGGGTGAGCCCGCTGCTGTAGCGGCGCGGTGTGACGTCGAAGTCGAAATCCTTCAGCCGCGCCTGGTACTGAGACGGGTCGACCGTGCGCAGGCTCGCCTTGATGCCGAGCAGCCCCAGGTTGCGGATGAAGGGCTGCGTGACCGCCTGGAAGACCGGATCCTCGTCGAGGAACTCGAGAGTCAGGGGCTGGCCGCCGGGCAGCAGCAGGTTGCCACCCTGGCGGGTGCAGCCGGCCTCCCGCAGGAGCGCGTCGGCGCGCTTCAGCAGCGCCCGGTCCTGGCCGGACCCGTCGGAGACCGGCGGCGCCCAGGCCTCGCCGAACACCTCGGGCGGCAGGTCCTTGAACGGCTCCAGCAGGGCGAGCTCCTCGGACGAGGGCTTGCCGGTCGCCTTGAGGTCGGAATTCTCGAAGAACGAGGCCGTGCGCGCGTAGGCGCCGTACATCAGGTTGCGGTTCGACCATTCGAAATCGAAGCACAGGCCGATCGCCTCGCGCACCCGCGGGTCGCGGAACGCCGCGCGGCGGGTGTTGATCCACCAGCCCTGCGTGCCGCTCGGCCGCGCGTCCGGCACCGTCTCGCGGACAACGCGGCCCTCGGTCATCGCCGGGAAGTCGTACCCGGTGGCCCAGACCCGGGCGGTGAACTCCTCGCGGAACGTGAAGGCACCGCTCTTGAACGCCTCGAAGGCCACGGTGCGGTCGCGGAAATACTCGTAGCGGATCGCGTCGAAGTTGTTCTGGCCGACATTCACCGGCAGCTCGGCGGCCCAGTAATCCGGGACGCGCTCCAGGCCGATGGACCGGCCCGGATCGACGGTGCCGACCCGGTAGGGACCGGAGCCGAGCGGCGCCTCCAAGGTCGAGGCCTCGAAGTCCCGGCCGGCGTAGTAGGCGGCGGAGAAGAGCGGCAGCTGCGCGACGAACAGCGGCAGGTCCCGGGCGCGGCCCGGCTCGAAGGTCACCACGAGCCGCCCGTCGCCCTCGGCCCGGGCGTCGGTCATGGGCCGGATCACCTCGGCGATCTCGGGGTGGCCCTTGTCGCGCAGGAGCTTGAGGCTGAAGGCCGCGTCCCGCGCGGTCAGCGGCGAGCCGTCGTGGAACCGCGCCTGCGGGCGCAGCGCGAAGGTGTAGGTCAGGCCGTCCGGGCTGACCGTGACGGCGCGCGCCACCAGCCCGTAGAGGGCGTCCGGCTCGTCGAGGGCGCGGACCATCAGGCTGTCGAAGGTCAGGGGCATGCCGGCGGCCCCGTCGCCGCGCAGCACGTAGACGTTGAGCGTGTTGAAGGTGTTGAGCGACTGATTGCCGGTCGTCGCGGCGAGCTGCGCCGAGAAGCGCCCGCCGCGGGGCGCCATCGGGTTCACGTAGTCGAAATGCGCGAAGTCTGGGCCGTATTTGAGCTCGCCGAAGCTGGACAGGCCGTGGCGCTCCTCCGCGTCGGCCGCCCGGGCGGGGCGCCACGGCGGCATCGCCGCGAGCGCGCCGGCCCCGAGGACCAGCCCGCGCCGGGTCGGCATCCCGGGACCGCCCGTCAACGGGGCGCCCCGGTCTTGGCGGCGAGCGTCTCGTCGTACCACCACGTCGTCGGGAAGCCGGAGCTGGCGTAGAGCGGCAGGATCGCCGGGTGGCCGAACCGGTTCCAGCGCAGCGTCCGCTGCTGGTCGGAGGACCACTGCGGGACGACGTAGTCGTGGGCGAGGAGCACCCGGTCCAGGGCCCGGGTCGCCGCGATCACGGTGTGCCGGTCCTTGGCGAAGATCACCGTCTCGATCAGGGCGTCGATGCCGGGGTCCTTGATCCCGATCAGGTTGCGCGAGCCGGGCTTGTCGGCCGCGGCCGAG
This sequence comes from Methylobacterium sp. UNC300MFChir4.1, assembly GCF_900110155.1. Classification (NCBI taxonomy): domain Bacteria; kingdom Pseudomonadati; phylum Pseudomonadota; class Alphaproteobacteria; order Hyphomicrobiales; family Methylobacteriaceae; genus Methylobacterium; species Methylobacterium sp. UNC300MFChir4.1. The sequence goes on from NZ_FOCS01000004.1 coordinate 137,305, forward strand.
CCCCAGTACTCGCGCTGCTCGTTGCCGGGCGAGAGCGACTCGCCCCACGACGCCGTGGTGACGTCGAAGTCGAAGTTGCGGATGCGGTTCTGATACTGCGCCTGGTCGATGACCCGCAGGGTGGCGTCGATGCCGATCAGCTTCAGCTGCGCCGAGAACGGCAGGATGACCCGCTCGAAGGTGTTCTGGAACTCCAGGAACTCGACGGTCAGCGGCTCGCCGGTCGCCTTGCTGACCATCTTGCCGCCGCGCAGCTCGTAGCCGGCCTCGCGCAGCAGGCCGACGGCCTCGCGGAGGTTCCTGCGCACCGCCTCGGGGCCGTCGTTGACCGGGTTGGCGTAGGGGGTGGTGAAGACCGAGGCCGGGACCTTGTCCTTGACGCTCTCGAGGATCGCCTTCTCCTCGCCCTCCGGCAGGCCCGATGACGCCAGCTCCGAGCCGAAGAAGTAGGAGTTGATCCGCTTGTACAGGCCGTAGAACAGCGCCTTGTTCATCTCCTCGTAGTTCATCGCGAGGTTGAAGGCCCGGCGGACGCGCGGGTCCCTGAACTTGTCCCGGCGCGTGTTGAACGCGAAGGCCTGCATGATGCCCATGCCGCGCTCGGGGAACGCCTCCTTGATCAGCCGGCCCTCCTTCACGGCCGGGAAATCCTCGTAGGCGGTCGCCCAATTGCGGGCGATGTTCTCGACGCGGAAATCGTAGAGGTCGCCCTTCAGCGCCTCGACCAGCACGGTGCCGTCGCGGAAGTACTCGTAGCGCTCGGTGTCGAAGTTATAGCGACCGGCATTCACCGGCAGGTCCTTGCCCCAGTAATCGGGCACGCGGGTGTAGGTGGTGGTGCGGCCCGGCTCGAACTTCGCGAGGCGGTAGGGGCCCGAGCCCAGCGGCGGCTCCAGGGTCGTCTCGGTGACGCTGCGCGGCTTGCCGTTGGAATCCTTGGCGGTCCACCAGTGCTTGGGCAGGACGCGGAGCTGCCCGATCACCTGCGGCAACTCGCGGTTGCCGGTCTCGGTGAAGGTGAAGGTCACCTCGCGCGGCCCGGTCACCTCGGCCTTGGCCACGGTCTGGTAGTAGGCGGCGTAGAACGGGCTGTTGGCCTTCAGCACGTCGAAGGACCAGACCACATCCTCGGGCGTGATCGGCTTGCCGTCGTGCCAGCGGGCGTTCTCGCGCAGCCGGTACGAGACCGAGCCGAGATCGGGGGCGATCCGCACCGCCTCGGCGAGCAGGCCGTAGGAGGTGAACGGCTCGTCCGACGACTCGGTCATCAGCGGATCGTAGATCTGCTGGATGCCGTTCTCGAGGTCGCCCTTCAGGCCGGCGACGACGATGTTGAAATTGTCGAACCCGCCCTGGGCCCCGAACCGGACCATGCCGCCCTTGGGGGCTGCCGGGTCGGCGTAGTCGAAATGCTTGAAGTCCGGGCCGTATTTCGGCTGGCCCATCAGCGTGATCGCGTGGGTCCACTGGCCGTTGGCGGCCGGCAGGGTGGCCGGCACGGCAGGCGGCGTCGACGGCATCGCGGCCGGTTCCTGCGCACGGGCCGGGGCGAGCTGGAGGCAGGCGACGAGGAGCGTCGCGGCGAGGAGGCGTCCAGTCACGGTCTGCGCTGTCACGGGCAGGCTGTCTCCGTTGGTTCGAGCCCGCGCCGGACGCGGACTCTCTCGACATGTCAGGGGGTCATAGGACGCGGACCGCCGCCCGTCGACCATGCGGGAGCGCACAGGGCCGCACGGGTCCGAAGGCGCGCCCAGCCGCAAGTCCGCGTCACGCCGCCCGCCCCCGCCGGCCCTCGACCAGCCACATGGCGAGCAGGGCGGCCGCCAGCGCGGCCAGCGCCGCGAGGCCGAGCGCCAGCGGGTAGACCTCAACGCCGCGGATGTTGGCGCTGTCGCTCGGCCGGAAGCCGATCCAGTCGCTGCCGGCGAGGCGGCCGCCGCGCACCAGCGCGAGGCGCGGCACCTGGATGCCGCCCGACTCGGCGACCCGGCGGACCGAGCCGCCCGACCCGTCGGCCGCGGCCTTCAGGCGCTCGGTGTCGCTGAACACGTCGGCGAGCTCGCGCGGGTTGGCCGGCCCGACGCTGACGAAGGCCACGAGGTTGCCCGACCGCAGGGTGTGCAGGCCCAGGGTCTCCGCGTCGAAGGTCGCGGTGAACAGGCCGGGCTCCTGGGGCTTGAGCGTCAGCGTCGTCACCTTGCCGGTGGGGCCCGTCACTGTGACCGGCTCGGCCTGATCCGCCATCGTCTGGCGCTCGACCCGCACCTCGCGGCCGCGCCCGGTGGTCTGGGCGCGCAGCGCCTCCTCCTCCAGGGCCGGCTCCTTCATCAGCCAGTGGCCGAGGCGGCGCAGCAGGTCGAGATAGGGGCCGCCCTCCTGGTAGCCCCGCGCCCAGAGCCAGGCGTGGTCGGACAGGAGCAGGGCGACGCGGCCCTTGTCCTCGCGCGACAGCGCGAGCAGCGGCAGGCCCTCGGCCCCCGACAGGATCGGCTGGATTCCCGGCCGGGTCCGGGCCTCGACGATGCGCAGCCAGTCGCCCCAGGCGGGCGGGTTCGCGTCCGAGCCCGGCAGGGCGCGGGTCACCGGGTGGCGCTGGCCGACCTGCGTCGGCGTCGCCTTGTAGGGCTTCTCGACGACCCGGCCGTCGGGGTCACCGGGCAGGATGCCGGCGAGCCGGGTGCGGGCGAGGCTCGCCGGTCCGGCGAATTCGGGGCCGGCGGCGATCAGCAGGGCGCCGCCCTCGCGGACGTAGCGGACGATGTTGTCGAAATAGGCCTGCGGCAGCACGCTCTGATTGGCGTAGCGGTCGAAGATGATCAGGTCGAAGTCCTTGATCTTCTGGACGAACAGCTCGCGCGTCGGGAAGGCGATCAGGGAGAGTTCCGAGATCGGCGTGCCGTCCTGCTTCTCCGGCGGCCGCAGGATGGTGAAGTGGACGAGGTCGACGTTGGCGTCCGACTTCAGGAGGTTGCGCCAGGTGCGCTCGCCCTGGTGCGGCTCGCCGGAGACGAGCAGCACCCGGAGCTTCTCGCGGATGCCCTCGATCGGCAGGACCGCCCGGTTGTTGACCGTGGTGAGCTCGCCCGGCAGCGGCTCGACCTCGATCTCCACCACGTTCGGGCCGCCGTGCTCGATGCGCAGGTTGAGGGCGAACGGCTTGTCGGTGGCGACGTCCCGCCGGCCGATCTCCTCGCCGTCGCGGCGCACGGTGACGACCGCGTGGCCGGTCCCGCCGCGCTCCATGACCTCGGCGCGGATCGTCAGGTCCTTGCCGACGATGCCGAAGCGCGGCGCCTCCAGGAGCTTGATCTGCCGGTCGCGCTCGTCCGGGTGTCCCGTGACGAGGACGTGGAGCGGCGCCTTGATGCCGAGCTGCGCCAGCGAGGACGGGATGTCGTGCACCACGCCGTCGGTGAGCATCACGATCCCGGCGAGGCGCTCCGGCGGGACGTCGGCCAGCGCCTGGCTCAGGGCCGTGAACAGCTTGGTGCCGTCGTCGCCGTCCTTGGAATCGGGCACGTCGATGAAGCGGGGCTCGATATCGGTGAGCGCACCGAACCGGCGCTGCAACTCGGCGCGGACCGCGTCGGTCATCTGCGGCCGGTCGCCGAGCTGCTGGGACCCGGACCGGTCGACCACGATGGCGGCCACGTCCTTCACAGGCTCCCGGTCCTCGCGCACCAGCGCCGGGTTGGTGAGCGCCGCCAGAACCAGGGCGAGGACGAGGACGCGCAGCAGCGCGGTGCGGCCCCGGGCCAGGACGGCGAACACCGCCAGGACGGCGACGATCGCTCCGAGGACGGCGATGGCCGGCCAGGGCAGGAGGGGCGTGAAGCTGAGGCTCAGCATGGGGCGGAGCGCTCCGGATCCGTGAGGCGGCGCCGCGCCTCATTCCATGAACCGCCACGCTCACGCGGCGGCGCGGGCAGGCGCGACGGGCTCCTTCTCCCGCGCGGGAGAGGGCTGGGGTGAGGGTTGGGAAGGTACAGGCTCGAGCACGCCGTCGATGTGCCGGCAGGGAGCGCCGCGTCCGGGGAGATCTGGCCCCTCACCGTATCCCTCTCCCGCACGGGAGAGGGGACCCGCGCCCCGTCCTGCCGACGCGGCGCCGCGCGCGCGCTTCGAATCTGCAGGCATGCAGAGGAGGGAGGGGAGGCGGCCGCGCGCCGTGTGTCCGAACCGATCACTGCCCCAGCCGCTCCAGCAGCGCGGGCACGTGGACCTGGTCCGCCTTGTAGTTCCCGGTGAGCGTGTACATCACGATGTTCACGCCACCCCGGAACGCCATCTCGCGCTGGCGCTGGTCGCCGCCCACGATCGGGTAGAGCGGCTCGCCCCGGCGTCCCACCGCCCAGGCGGCGGCGAGGTCGTTGCCGGTGATGATGATCGGGCTCACACCGTCGCCGGCGCGGGCCGGGCGGCGCTCGGCGCCTTCCGCGGCCGGCGGCAAAGCCTCCACCCAGGTCTGGCCCGTGGCATAGCGGCCGGGGAAGCTGTCCACGAGGTAGAAGGCCTTGGTCAGCACGTGGTCGAGGGGCACCGGCTCCAGTTCCGGCACCTCGAGCGTCGCCAGCATCTTCCGGAGATAGGCTCCCTCCGGGGTGGGCGGCCCGCCCGGCCGCGCGGTGAGCGCGTCGCGGGTGTCGAACAGGACCGTGCCACCGTTGCGCATGAACGCGTCGATCTTGCGGATCGCGACGTCCGAGGGCTGCGGCCGGTTCGGGGCGATCGGCCAGTAGATCAGCGGGTAGAAGGCCAGCTCGTCCTTCGCCGGATCGATCCCGGCCGGCTCGCCCGGCTCCAGCGCGGTGCGCGCGGCCAGCATCTGGGTCAGGCCGGTGAGGCCGGTGCGGCTCGCCTCGTCGACGGCGGCGTCGCCCGTGATCACGTAGGCGAGGCGCGTGACCAGCGCCGACTCGATGCCGTTCGGTCGGTTGGCCGGCGGCTCCTCCGCGCGGACCGGGCGCGCCGGCAGGGCGGCGAGCAGGACGAGGCCGGCGAGGGCCAGCACGGCCGGCCGGCCGCGCAGGCGGGCCGCCAGACCGCCGCGGCGCAGGAAGCCGCCGAGCCACAGCCCCGCCAGGGTGTCGAGCGCCAGCAGCAGCAGCGCCAGGGTGAACAGGCTGGGCCGCAGGTCCAGGGTCTCGGCGCCGGCGAGGGATCCGAACCGGGCGCCCTCGAGCGCGGCGGTGTCGAGGGGCTTCAGCCGGTCATCCGGTTTCAGGGCGTTCACGCTGATGCCTCCGTCCGGCGGGCCGTAGAAGCCCGGCGGATGTTCGAGGTTCGCCCGGTCGGCGTAGTCGGCCGACACCGCGGTGGCCGAGGCCGGCGGCGATCCCAGCGCGCCGAACCCGTCCAGCGTCACCCGCGGCGCGAGCACCGGGGCCGCGGCCCGCGTCGCGTCCCCCTGGACCGGCGCCGCGGCGCCGGCCAGCGCCACGACGCGCCGGAGCATGTCGATGAACAGGCCGGAGAGCGGCAGGTTCGACCACGTCGTGTCGGCGGTCACGTGGAACAGCACGATCGTGCCCTGGCCGCGCTTCTGCGCGGTGACGATCGGCGTGCCGTCCTGGAGCGACGCCCAGGTCCGGTTCGGCAGGTCGCCGTCCGGCTCGGCCAGGATCTGGCGGCGCACGCCGATATCGGCCGGCGGCGTCAGGCCCGCGAAGGGGCTCTCGGGCGGGAACGGGGCCAGGGTCTTGGGGCTGTCCCAGGAGAGCGTGCCGCCGAGCGTCCGGCCGCCCCGCCGCAGCCGCACGGGCACGAGCGGATCGTTGCCGGCGGCGAGCCGCGGGCCGGCGAAGCGCAGCAGCATCCCGCCGTCCTTCACGAAGCTCTCGATCCGCGCGGTGGTCTTCTCGTCGAGCGCGCCGACATCGGCCAGCACGAGGACCGAGACCTGATTGTCGAGGAGCTGGTTGATCGAGTCCGCCGTGCCCTTGGCGCCTCGGGGCTCCTGCACGTCCGCGAAGGGCTGGAGCGCCCGCGACAGGTAGTAGGTCGGCGCCAGGAGCGGCTGCGCCTGGTCGAGGGTGCCGCCGAACACGAGCCCGACCCGGCGGCGCTTGCCGCGCTCGTCCTGCAGCACCACGGCGCCGGCCGAGCGCTCGCCCGCGATCTCCAGCCGGCTGATGCTGTTGCGCAGCTCCACCGGCATCTCGAAGGCCGCGTCCGCCTCGGTGGCGTCGGCTCCGAAGGCGAAGTCGCGCTCGGCGAGCGGCAGGCCCTTCTGGTCGAGCGCCCGGATCACGCCCGCGTCGCGCCCGTTCGGCGCCGCCCGCAGGACGTGGGTCACGAGCTTGCCGGCGTTCTCGGTGGCGGTGAGGGCGAGGGCCGGCGGCCTGTCGGCCCGCAGCACCGTGAGGGCCGCGCCCCTGTCGCCCGCGAGGTCGGCGAGCCCCTTGGCGAAGCGCGTGTCGCCCGCGCCGGCGACGCCGTCGCTGATCCAGACGAGGCCGGCGCCCCGGTTCTTGTCGAGGAAGGTCTCGATCGTCGCGAGATGCGCGTCGCGGGCGGGGAGGATCGGGCGCGGCGCGAGGGCGCGCAGGCGCTCCAGGGCGGCGGCCGGCGTCTTCGCCTCGAAGGCCGCGGGGGCGTCGGCGAGGCCGATCACCGCGACGGGCCGTCCGTCCCGGGCGGCGCCCTCGACCGCGTCGGTGGCGACGCGCAGGCGGTCGCGCCAGTCGTGGGCGGCCGGGAAGCCGTTGTCGAGGAGCACGAGGAGCGCGCTGCGGCCACCGCCGGCCCCGACGCCCCCGGCGTTCCAGACCGGGCCGGCGACCGCGAGGATCAGGGCGGCGGCGATCAGGAGCCGCAGGATCAGCAGCCAGGGCGGCGTCCGGGCCGGGGTCTGCCGCTGCGGGATCAGGTCGGCGACGAGCTTCAGCGGCGGGAAGTCGATCCGGCGGGGGCGCGGCGGGGTCACCCGCAGCAGGAACCACAGGGCCGGCAGGCCGATCAGGGCGGCGAGCGCCAGCGGCGCCGCGAAGGTCAGACCCAGCATGGCGGCCTCACTCGGTGCCGCGGGCGGCGATCAGCGTGGCGAGCCGCAGGGCCGCCTCGCTCGCCGGCCGGTCGGTGCGGTGGATCGTCAGCGTCCAACCCTGTCCGCGGGCGATGGACGCCAGCGCGGCCCGGTGCTCGGCGATCCGGGCGCGGTAGCGCGCGCCCCAGGCGTCGGCGTCGCCGATATCGAGGCTGAGGCCGCCCTCGAGATCGTGCAGGACGGCCTGGCCGGTGAACGGGAAGGTCTCCTCGATCGGGTCCGCCACCATGAGGAGATGGCCGCGGCTGCCGCGGCCGGCGAGGCTCTGCACCGAGGCCGCGATCCGGTCGGGCTCGGTCAGGAAGTCGCCGATCAGCACCACCTCGTCGAAGCGGGCGGGGCTGGCCCGGGGCGGCAGGTCCTGGGTGAGGCCGGCCGTGTCGGCCACGAGCGCCTGGGCCAGGCGCTCGACGATCCCGCGGGAGGCGCTCGCGCGGGTCAGGCCGAGCAGGCCCACCCGCTCGCCGCCCTCCACGAAGGCGTCGGCCAGGGCGAGGCCCAGGATCAGGGCGCGCTCGATCTTCGGGGCCGAGGCGAGGTCCGACACGAAGCCCATCGAGGCCGAGCGGTCGATCCACAGCCAGATGTTGTGGGCGGCCTCCCATTCGCGCTCGCGGACGTAGAGCCGGTCGTCGCGGGCCGAGCGGCGCCAGTCGACGCGGGCCGCGGCCTCGCCGGTGACGAAGGGGCGGAACTGCCAGAAGCTCTCGCCCGGCCCGGCGCGGCGGCGGCCGTGGAGGCCGTGGGCCAGCAGGCTCGACACGCGGCGCGCCTCCAGGACGAGGCGGGGCATCTTGTCGGAGAGGGCGGTCGCGCCCTCGCTCTCGCGCCGGCCGGGGGTGCGCCTGCCGGCGTCGAGGGCGTTCGTCGCGACCAAAGTCAGAGCTTCTCCGCGAGCTTGGCGATCAGGCCCTCGATGGTCTCGCCGTCGGCGCGGGCGGTGTAGCTCAGCGCCATCCGGTGCTTGAGCACCGGCTCGGCGAGCGCCTTCACGTCGGCCACCGACGGCGCGACCCGGCCCTCGATCAGCGCCCGGGCGCGGGCGGCGAGCGTCAGCGCCTGGCTGGCGCGGGGGCCGGGCCCCCAGAGGAGCTTGTCCTTCACGATGGCGTCGCCGCTGTCCGGCCGGGCGGCGCGCACGAGGTCGAGGATCGCCTCGACCACGGCCTCGCCCACCGGCAGCCGGCGCACGAGGCGCTGGGCGGTGAGCAGCTGCTCGGTGGACATCACGGCCCGCGGGCGCGCCTCGTCCACGCCGGTGGTCTCGATCAGGATCCGCCGCTCGGCGGCGCGGTCGGGGTAGCCGACGTCGATCTCCAGGAGGAAGCGGTCGAGCTGCGCCTCGGGCAGGGGATAGGTACCCTCCTGCTCGATCGGATTCTGGGTGGCGAGCACGTGGAACGGCCGCGGAAGGTCGTGGCGGGCGCCCGCCACCGAGACGTGGCCCTCCTGCATGGCCTGCAGCAGCGCCGACTGCGTGCGCGGGCTCGCCCGGTTGATCTCGTCGGCCATCAGGAGCTGGGTGAAGACCGGCCCCTGCACGAACCGGAAGGCCCGGCGGCGCTCGGCGTCCTCCTCCAGGATCTCGGTGCCGAGGATGTCGGAGGGCATCAGGTCGGGCGTGAACTGCACGCGCCGCGCGTCGAGGCCCAGCACCGTGCCCAGCGTCTCGACCAACTTGGTCTTGGCGAGGCCCGGCAGGCCGACCAGCAGGCCGTGGCCGCCGGCCAGGATGGTCACGAGTGCGAGATCGACCACTTTCTCCTGGCCGAAGATCACCCCGTGAATCGCCTCCCGCGCCGCGCCGACGTCGGCGAGGCAGCTCTCCGCCGTCGCCACGATGCCGTCGTCCAGGGTGGTGGCCGGGTTGATCCCCTGCGTCATGCCGATATCCATCTCCTGCCCGGGCCCCGCGGGACCCGCCGGCCAATCCCGCAAGTGTGGGGCTTCAGGTGCCGGGCTGGCAAGGTCGGGATCGCCGCACGCCCGTTCGCGGCCGCGTTGGCGGCGTCCGGCGCCCTCGCCGAGACCGGAGCCGCCCGCGATGGGTCGGACGCCGATCCCGCCCCGCTCTTGGCGTGGGCGACCCGGACCTTTAGGAAGGCGCCCAAGCCGGGGCGATCCTCACCCGCGACCGCCGGACCGGCCGAACCCTCTGATGTCTCTCGCGGATCGCGGCGTGGGCAGCTTTGCGGGCTTCCCGCGTATCCGGACCTGACCATGCGCCTTCGAGATGTGTTCGTCGTCGGATCGTCGGAGAAGGCCGGCCTCGCCGGCGCGGCGCAGTCCCTCGCGCGCCCGTTGACCCGGCGCCTCAAGGGCCGCCGCCGCACCGAACCCCGCCAGGCGGACCTCGTCCGCGCGGTCAAGGAATCCGGCCTGTTCGACCCGGCCTGGTACGCGAGGCGCTACCCCGACGTGGTCGGCGAGGGGATCGATCCGGCGGTGCACTACGCGGTCCATGGCGGGCGCGAGGGGCGCTGGCCGCACCCGCTCTTCCACGGCGACCTCTACCTCGACTCCGTCCCGGGCCTCCGGGCCGAGGGCACCAACCCGCTGCTCCACTTCCTCGACCGCGGTGCCGCGGCGGGCATCCGCCCCAACCCGCTGTTCGATCCGGACTGGTACGCGACGCGCTACCTCGGCGGCGCGGAGCACCGCGCCCGGGCGTTCTCCGACTTCCTGTCGCGCAGCGACACCGACCCGTCGCCTCAGTTCGACACCGCCTGGTACCTGTCCCGCTACCCGGATGCCCGCGCGGCCGGCGGCAACGCGCTGAGCCACTTCTTCGAGACCGGCCGGAAGCAGGGCTACCTGCGCAACCCGGAGGAGTTCGCCGGCCTGTCGCGGCACGTCGACCTGATCAGGCGGTCGGGCCTGTTCGACGCCGCGTTCTACCGCGAGCGCTGCCCCGAGGCCGAGACCAGCGGGCTCGAGCCCCTGGAGCACTACGTGATGGCCGGCGGCTACCGCCGCTACGCGCCGCACCCGCTGTTCGATCCCGACTGGTACGCGGCCCAGTCCGCCGCGGTGCGGGCCGACAGCCTCAACCCGCTGGTCCATTACCTGGAGCACGGCGCCGCCGAGGGCCTCGACCCGGGGCCCTGGTTCGCCACGCGCTGGTACACCGAGACCTACCTTGAAGACGACGCGGCCGGGCAGAACCCGCTGGCGCATTTCCTCGCCGATGGCGGGCGCACGACGAGCCCGTCGCCCCGCTTCGACGCGCCCTGGTACCGCGCCCGCTACCCGAAGGTCGCGGCGCTGGGCCTCAACCCGCTGATCGACTACGTCACCACCGGCCTGGAGGCGGGCCGCCTGACCCGCCGCGTCCCCGGGGCCGCGGTGCCGGAAGCCTCCGACGCGCGCCTCTCCTGCCTGAAGCGCGAGCCCCGGCGGCACGGCCGCACGGCCCTGTTCATCACCCACTGCCCCGAGGGGCGGATCCGCGGCCACGTCGAGCCGTACCTGCGGGCGTTCGCGGAGAACGGGACCGACCTCGTCCTGATCATCGCCGCCGACCAGCACAAGAACGCCGTGCCGCAGGCGATCCTGGATCTCTGCGCCTCGGTCTACCTGCGCGAGAACAGCGGCTTCGACTTCGCCGCCTGGGCGCATGTCCTCCTAGAGGACACCGACCTCCTCGATTCCGAGACGCTCTACCTCGCCAACGACAGCCTCGTCGGGCCCCTCGACCGCGACGACTTCGCCGGCCTGCTCGCCAAGATCGACGCCTTCCCGGAGGCGGTGATCGGCCTCGCCGACAATTTCTACTACAGCCACCACCTCCAGAGCTTCTTCCTGGCCCTGAAGCGGCGCTGCCTGTCCTCGTACGCGTTCAACCACTTCCTCCTGTCGGTGGCGAACTGGCCGGACAAGAACGCGGTCATCACCGAGTACGAGCTGACCTTCTCGCAGCGGATGCGGGCGGCCGGGCTCGGCATGCGCAGCCTGTTCTCGGCCCAGAACAAGCACATGTCGCTGGTCAACGACCCGCGCAACAACCGCACCCTGTTCGACTGGGAGAACATGCTCAGCCAGGGCTTCCCGTTCGTGAAGCGCTCGCTGCTGGGCGAGCACGCCGCGATCGGCGGGGCGGCGGTGCGGGAGGCGATCGCCGAGCGCGGCTTCGACCTCGACCGGCTCGACGTGACCTACACGTATCCGGGGGCCAGGATCTGGGCCGACCTGCGCCGGCCCCGGGCGCCGGAGCGGCCGCAGCGCGTCGCCTACGTCTCGCCGATGAACTACGCCAACGGCCTCGGCGTCGCGGCCCGCAGCTACGCCCGCGCCCTGCATCGGACCCCCTTCGCGCTGAACGTCCACCCGATGGAGCGGCCGTTCCACGTCCACGCCCGGGTGGCGCCGGCGTGGCAGGCCCGGACCTTCTCGGGCCCCGCCGACGTCGCGCTGGTCCATTTCAACGGCGACAGCTGGCACTCGCTGATGAGCGACCGGCAGCGGGCGATCGCCGCCGAGGCGCGGCTGAAGATCGGGCTGTTCGTCTGGGAGACCTCGCACGTGCCCGGGGGCTGGCTGCCGACCGTCGACGGCCTCGACGCGATCTGGGCGCCCACGGAGTTCTGCGCGGCGATCTTCCGGCAGATCACCGACATCCCGGTCGACGTCGTGCCCTACGTGGTCGAGAACGAGGCCGGCGAGCCGGTGAGCGCCGCCGCCAAGGCGAACCTGCGCAAGGCCTTCGCGATCGACCCGTCCAAGCGGGTGATCCTCTACGCCTTTGACGGCTCCAGCTACCTCGCCCGCAAGAATCCGCACGCGCTGATCCGGGCCTTCCGGGCGGCGGGTCTCGGGCAGGCCGGCTGGCAGCTCGTGCTCAAGACCAAGCACGTGTTCGACCTGCCCGAGGAGGGCAAGAAGCTCCTCGACCTCGTGGGCACGTCCGGCGACGTCGTGGTGATCGACCAGCCGCTCTCCCAGAACGAGCTCGGCGCGCTGTTCGATCTCTGCGCGGTCTACGCCTCGTCGCACTCCTCGGAGGGCTTCGGCCTGACGATCGCCGAGGCGATGGAGATGGGCAAGGTCGTGGTCGCCACCGATTACGGCGGCTGCCGCGACTTCCTCGACGCCACCTGCGGCTTCCCCGTGAAGGCCGAGGTCACGGCCCTCGACCAGACCTACGGCCCGTACCTGCGCGGCGCCGAGTGGGGCCAGGTGGACGAGGCGGACCTCACCCGGGCCCTCAACGACGCGGCCCGGGCGGTGACCGGCGGCGACGCGGCCCGGATCGGCGCCGCCGCCCGGGCCCGCATCCGCGAGCGGCTGTCCATCGGCGCGGTGGCGCGGGCCATGGAGGCGAGCCTGATCCGCCTCCTGGCCGCCGAACGGTCCTGAATCCCCGGAGACGCGACCCGTGTTGAAGAAGAAGCCGGTCCCGGCCCCGTCGGCCTCCTGGGGCACGCTCCCGTGGCCGGACGCGATCCTGCCGCTGCCCCTCGACGGGCAACTCCGCCCCCTCGACGAGCGCCGGCTCGCCCAGGTCGCTTCCGGCCAGTTCCCCGCCTGCCGGGCGATCTTCGTCGCGCCCGCGGCCTCCGAGCTGCGCCCCGACCTCGCGGCGCACCTGACGCGCGCGCTGGCGGAGCGGCCCGATATCGGCATCTTCTACGGCGACGACGCCGTGGTGGACGGCGCCGGCCAGGTCCGCAGCGTCCACTGCAAGCCGGCCTTCAACCCGGCCCTCCTGATGGCCGACGACTATATCGGCTTCCCGCTGCTGATCCGCGTCTCGGCCCTGGCCGGCCTGAGCCCCGATTTCGGCCTGCGCCACGGCAGCGCCGCGTGGTTCCGATTCCTGCTCGGCGCGATCTCCGCGGGGATCGGCATCGACCGGATCCCCCAGACCCTGATCGCCTCGCCGCTGGAGCGCCCGAAGGCGACGCGCACGGCGCGCGCCCACGCCCTCGACCGCTGGTTCGAGGCCTCCGGCATGCCGCTGCGCACCGCCCCGGGGCTGACCCCGGACACGCTGGAGATCCGCCGGAGCTTCGACGCGCGGCCGGCCGTGACCCTGGTCGTGCCGACCAACCAGAGCCGCCCGAAGGACGATCAGGGCCGCGCCGTCGAGGGCGCCAAGCCCCACGTGATCAACCTGCTCGACAGTCTCGGCCGCAGCACCTACCCGGCCGACCGGATCCGCGTGCTGATCGGCGACGACGTGGCCGACGACGCGATCTACCGCGGCCGCTCCGACCGCTTCACCGTGACCCGCCTGCTGACGACCCGGGCTCCGGGCGAGCGGTTCAACTACGCGGCCAAGATGAACACGCTCTGGCGCGCGGCCGAGACCGACCTCGTCATCCTGATGAACGACGACCTCGTCGTGCGCCGGCCCGGCTGGATCGAGGCGCTCCTGACCTTCGCGCTGGACCGCGGCGTCGGCGGCGCCGGCGGCCGGCTGCTGTTCCCCACGGGCAAGATCCAGCATGCCGGCATGACCGGCGGCATCTTCGACGTGTTCGCCCACCCCTGGTACAACCGGGACGCGGCTGAGCCGACCTACGGCGACTGGGCCCTGACGCAGCGCGACTGCTCGGCGGTGACCGGGGCGCTCTTCGCCACCCGCAAGGCGGTGCTCGAGGCGGTCAACGGCTTCGACGAGGGCTTCGCCCTCGACTTCAACGACGTCGACCTGTGCCTGAAGATGCGGCAGCTCGGCTACCGCATCGTCTACACGCCCTTCGCCGAGATGGCGCACCACGAGAGCGCCTCGCGGCAGACCAGCTTTGCGCCGGGCTCGCAGATCGCCCGCTTCCTGCGCCGCTGGGGCGACGTCATCGCGGAGGATCCGGCCTACAGCCCGCAGCTGCGCATCGACACCGACGTGGTCGCCCCGCGGGCCGACGCGACGCGCTGGATCTCGGAGCGCCGGGCGGACGCCGCCTGAGCGGCCCCGGATCCGGCGCGCCCGGGTTAAGCTAAACGCGCGAAGTTCGGCGCGGCGGCCTGGAACGGGGCAGTCCGAGCCTCTACCCATCTTGGCGGATGCGCGGACGGAACCGTCCGCGCCGGGGTGGGGAGCCCAACGTGAAGAAGCCGCTCACCGCCGCCGCCCTCCTCGTCGGCCTCGCCCTGGTCGGCCTCGCGGCGGAGATCCGGCTGCACGAGCGGGGTCGTCCCGTCGCCAGCACGGCGGTCCGGTCCGGCGGCGCCGCCTTCGCCCCGGCGCCGATCCCGGCGGACTGGGTCGTCTCCGGCGACCCCGTCACCGAGGTCGCGGAGGTCTCGCAGACCCATGACGGCAGCGCGCAGGTCTACCTCTGGCGCACCACGGCCAGCACGTTCCGCTGGACCCACCACGCCGACGAGATCATCACCATCCTCGACGGCGAGGTCTTCGTCACCGACGCCGACGGCAGCCGCCACCACCTGACGCCGGGCGACGTGGCGCATTTCCCGGTCGGGTCCGTCCAGCTCTGGGAGGTGCCGAGGACGCTCCTGAAATCGGCGATCCTCAAGCACCGCAGCCCGACCCTGATCGAGGCGTCCCTGCGGTGGCTGCGCCGGGCGCGGGCGCTCGTCGCCGGATGAGGCGCGGGCGCCGGCGGCATCCGCCGCGCCGAGCCGACGAGGCGTAATACTAGGTTGAATCCCGCGCTCCGGTGACACGGCTTGCTAAGGCTCGGCGCGGCATCATCGGCGTTCCGACGCCGCGAACCGACCCGATGGCTCCATCCCGCGACCTGCAGCTCGACGCCGCGCGCGGCCTTGCCGTGCTGCTGGTCCTCCTCGGCCACCTGCTGCAGCCCGTCTTCTACGGCCCGTCGGGGCTCGAGCCGGGGCCGGCCCTCGCGGTCTGGCGGGTCATATACGCCTTCCACATGCCGTTCTTCTTCCTGCTCTGCGGGATGGTCGACCGGATCAAGGGCGAGGCGAGTCTCGGCGAAGCCTGCCGCTCCGCGCTGCGGCTCGTGGCGGTGGCGCTGGCGTTCGGCACCCTCGCGCTGGTCCCCCAGGCCCTCGCCGGCACCCTGTCGCCCGGTGACGCGCTGCGCGCCGCTCTCTACGGCCGCGACTTCGGCCTGGGCGTGCTCTGGTTCCTGGTCGCCCTGGGGCTGGTGCGGGTGATCGACGCCGCGGCGCGCGCGGCGACCTTCCCGGGCGGCTACTGGCTCGTCCTGGGCGGCGCCCTGGCCCTGTCGTGGACCTGCAGCGCGCGGGCGTTCCCGTACTGGCAGGTCCACGCGCTCGTGGGCGCCCTGCCGTTCTACGTTGCGGGCCTGCGGCTCGGGCCACGGGTGTTCGACGTGTCGGCGCTGCTCGGCGCCTGCGGCCTCGCCGTGCTCCTGCTCTGCGCGCCGCGGAACTTCGTCCACGTCGCGGCCGGGCAGTACGGCGACCCGGCGCTGTTCGCCGTGACGGCCACGGCGGGCTCGGCGTTCGCGCTGGCGGTCGCCGGCCGGCTGCGCGGCCCGCCGCGCGCCGCGGCCGGCCTGCTGGGGCGGGCGAGCTTCGAACTCTACATCGTCAGCGGCGTCTTCCTCCTCCTGGCGCCGCACTGGCCCGCCTGGGACCGGTGGGACGGCCTGGTGCTGCTCGCCGCAATCGGCCTGCCCCTGCACCTGATCGCGGCTCGCGGGCTGCGCGGGCCGATCCGGGCCGTCCGCGCGGCCGCCGACAGTGTTGTCGACGGCTTGGTCGACGGGCTCGCCGGCCGCCGGCGTCGCGCGCGGCCGGGCTTGTCCGGGGCGGATCCTTAAGACTTGTGCGGGACGATCCGCCGGCATTCCGGCCGCAAGACCCTCGATGACAGCGCCACACGCCAGGGGCCCCGATGTTCGCTGAGCGCCCGCGCGGCGGCGTCGGCGCGTGGCCCCTCATCGCCGCCACGCTGGTCGCCACGATCGTCTGGATGGCGGTCGCCGGGCTGCACTTCGCCTGGGACAGCGCCCTCGTCACCCTCGCGGCCTGCGGCGGGCTCGAGGCCCTGGCGTGGGTCTACCGCACGCGACGCCCCGAGCCGCGCATCGCCGCGACGCTCAGCGCGCTGGCGCAGGTCATCGCCTTCAGCGCCTGCGCGGCCGCGCTGTCGTACACCGTCGCGAGCACTGGCGGCCCGCTCTGGGATTCGACCTTCGACGCCTGGGACCGGCGGCTCGGACTGGACTGGCGCGCCTACCTCGCCTTCGTGGACGGCCATCCGCGGCTCGGGCTGGCGCTCTCGCTGGCCTACCGGAGCCTGATCCTGCAGACCATGCTGGCGGTCATCCTGCTGGGCTTCAGCGGTCGGCTGCGGGCCCTGCGGGACTTCGTCCTGGCCTTCGCCCTCGCCGGCACGGTGACGGTCCTGATCTCCGCGCTGACGCCGGCCCTGGCCAACTTCGTCTTCCTGGGCCTGTCCCCGGCGGACTTCCCCAACCTGCACCCGGCCGCGTCCTACGTCCACGTCGCGGACCTGACCGGCCTGCGCGACGGCACGCTCCGGACGATCTCCCTCGACCACGTCGAAGGCATCATCACGTTCCCGAGCTTCCACGCGGCGCTGGGCGCCCTCTACATCTGGGCCTTCTGGCACCTGCGCGCGGCCCGGATCCCGGCCCTCCTCGTCAACGTCCTCCTCATCGCCGCCACGCCGATCGACGGCGGCCACTACTTCGTCGACGTGATCGCCGGGCTGGTCATCGCCGTCCTGGCGATCTGCGCCGCGCGGGCGCTCGGGCGGCGGCGGGCCGCGGACGCGCTCCGCCCCGGAGCGCGCGAGGGCGGACCCGCGCCCGGGCGGGCCTGACGCGCGCGGCCCGCGGGCGTCTCAGAGCGCCTCGCCCCGCATCAGCCGGGGCCGCGAGTCGCGCGCGGCCGCGGCCTCGCCGATGAAGAAGCGCTTGAGCCCCGGCAGCCTGTCCACGATCCCGAGGCCGAGGTCGCGGGCGAGCCGCAGCGGCAGGGCGTCGTTCGAGAACAGCCGGTTCAGCCCGTCGGTCGCCGCCGCCATGGCGAAGCTGTCGAAGCGCCGGGCGCGCTCGTAGGCGCGCAGCACGTCGGGGCTGCCGGGGTCGAGGCCGAGGCGCAGCGCGCCGGTCACGGATTCGGCCAGCGCCGCGGCGTCCGCGAGCCCGAGATTGAGGCCCTGGCCGGCGATCGGGTGGATCACGTGCGCCGCGTCGCCCAGCAGGGCGAGGCGCTCGGCGCGGAAGGCGCGGGCGATGCCGAAGGCGAGGGGGTGACGGCTGGGGCCGTGCTCCAGCGCGAGCGCGCCGAGATCCAGGGTGAACCGGCGCTCGATCTCGGCGAGCACCTCGTCGGGGCCGCCGGAGAGCAGGGCCTCGGCGTCGTCCGACCGCTCGGTCCAGACGATGGAGGAGCGGTGCCCCAGGGGGCCGCCGTCCCGCAGCGGCAGGATCGCGAACGGGCCCGCGGGCAGGAAGTGCTCGAAGGCGCGGCCTTCGTGCGGCCGGGCGTGGCCGATCGTCGCCACGATCCCGACCTGCGGGTAGGACCAGCCGACCCAGCCGATCCGCGCCGCCTCGCGCAGCCGCGAGCGCGCGCCGTCGGCGGCCACCAGCAGGTCGCCCCGCAGGGTCTCGCCGGTGGTGAGCGCCGCGCGGATCGCGGCCCCCTCCGGCACCGCGCGCACCACCCCGGCGGCGACGATCGCGACCCCCGCCGCCCGGCAGGCCTCCGCGAGGGCCGCGGCGAGCGGCTCGGCCTCGATCATGTGGGCGAAGGGCTCGCCGTCGTCGCGCTCCGCGTCCGCCTCGCGGCCGAAGGTCAGGAAGACCGGCCGCACCGGGTCGGCGAGGCGGCTGTCGCTGATCACCATCTCGCCGATCGGCTCGGCCGCGTCGGCGACCCGGGCCCACAGGCCGAGGCGCTCCAGCATCCGCCGCCCGCCCGCCGCGAGGGCGTAGGCGCGGCCGCGATGCCGAGCGGGGTCGGCGGCGCCCGGATCGATGACCGTCACGGCCAGCGCCGGCCCGTGGGCCTGCTTCAGGGCGAGGGCCAGGGCGAGGCTGGGCAGGCCGCCGCCGGCGATCAGGAGGCTGCGGCTGCCGGGGCGAGGCGTCTCGGCCGTCATCGGGGCGGATCTCCTAGGGGTCCAGCGCGGGACGCGTGG
The DNA here is from genome assembly GCF_900110155.1 of Methylobacterium sp. UNC300MFChir4.1. NCBI lineage: Bacteria > Pseudomonadati > Pseudomonadota > Alphaproteobacteria > Hyphomicrobiales > Methylobacteriaceae > Methylobacterium > Methylobacterium sp. UNC300MFChir4.1. The sequence goes on from NZ_FOCS01000004.1 coordinate 155,424, forward strand.
ATTGGTTCGTCCGAAAAGCCTATGTCGCACGCGGGCAACGAACGGAAACCCCGCGGGTCATGACCGACGCCAACACCGACGCGATGACGGACGCCGTCGCCGAGCTGATCGCCATCCTCGACCTGGAGCGCCTGGAGGTCGACCTGTTCCGCGGCCAGAACCCTAAGACAGGCTGGCGGCGCGTCTTCGGCGGGCAGGTGGTGGCGCAGGCCCTGGTCGCCGCGACCCGGACGGTGCCCGACGACCGTCCCGCCCACTCCCTCCACGCCTACTTCATGCTGCCCGGCGACCCGCGCACGCCCATCGTCTACGAGGTCGAGCGGATCCGGGACGGGCGGAGCTTCACGACCCGCCGGGTCAAGGCGATCCAGCACGGGCGCGCGATCTTCGCCACGACGGTGTCCTATCAGGTCGTCGAGGAGGGGCTCACGCACCAGCCGGCGATGCCGGCGGTGGCCGGGCCCGAGGGGCTCCTCGACGGCAAGGCCCTGGCGGCGGCCGGCGGCACCGGGATGCCGGAGGCGATCGCCGCCTATTTCGGCCGCGAGCGGCCGATCGCCTTGCGGCCGGTCGATCTGAACCGCTACCTGCCCGCCGGCGCGGGCGGCCGGGCGCCGGACCCGATCTTCAATGTCTGGCTGCGCGCGGCCTCGGCGCTGCCGGACGATCCGGCACTCCACCGGGCCGTGCTGGCCTACGCGTCCGACATGACCCTGCTCGACGTCTCGCTGATCCCGCACGCGCGCTCGGTGTTCGACCCGACGATCCAGGCGGCGAGCCTCGACCACGCGCTCTGGTTCCACCGGCCCGTGAAGATCGACGACTGGCTGCTCTACGCCCAGGACAGCCCGGTCGCGGGCGGCGCCCGCGGCTTCGCCCGGGGCCAGATCTTCGACCGGGCCGGCAACCTCGTGGCGTCGGTGGCGCAGGAGGGTCTGATCCGCCCGACGCGGGATTAAAACGCGTTGCCGCGCGTGTGTTGCCGGCACGCAACGGGGCGAGATGCACGGAATTGGGCAGATTGCCTCGTGTTTGTGCGGCGGCGCGACCGGACCTGCCCGCGATCTGGCCGCATCGGGCTAATCGATGGGCAAAATGGCGACCGGCGAAAATGTTCCCGGTCAAGCTTGTCTGGCATAGTCCTTGAATAGCGGCCTTCGACCGCGGGTCATCCCGAGCCTGCGGACGGTCCGGGTCGGCTCGTCCCGCAGGTCGGGTGACGGCAACGGTTCCCGAAGACTTCGAAGGGGGCGTCGCCCATGAAAATCGTGATGGCCATCATCAAGCCGTTCAAGCTCGAAGAGGTGCGCGACGCGCTCACCGGAATCGGCGTGCACGGCCTGACGGTGACGGAGGTGAAGGGTTATGGCCGCCAGAAGGGCCACACCGAGATCTACCGCGGCGCGGAATACGCCGTCAGCTTCCTGCCGAAGCTGAAGATCGAGGTCGCCGTCGCCTCGGACCTGACGTCCAGCGTGATCGACGCCATCGCGGGGGCCGCGCGGACCGGCCAGATCGGCGACGGCAAGATCTTCGTGATGCCGCTGGAGAAGGCGGTGCGCATCCGGACCGGCGAGACCGACGCCGACGCCCTCTGATCCGCGGCCCGGTGCGCCCGGGCCCGCCGATCCCCAGACCTCCTGAAACACTACGGACTTGAGACCGGGAGCCACGTGCCCATGAAACTTCGTCATGCCCTCATGCTCGGCTTGGGAGGGGCGGCGATCGCCGCCCTCCTGATCGAGCCGTCCCTCGCGCAGACCCCGACACCGGAAGCCGCCTCGCCGCCGCCCTCGCCGATCCCCAACAAGGGCGACACGGCCTGGATGATGATCTCGTCGGCCCTGGTGCTGATGATGAGCATCCCGGGCCTCGCGCTGTTCTACGGCGGCCTCGTGCGCACCAAGAACATGCTGTCGGTGCTGACCCAGGTGTTCGCGATCGTGTCGATCGTCGGCCTGCTCTGGGTGTTCTACGGCTACAGCCTCGCCTTCACCAGCGGCGGCGGCCTCAACGACTTCGTCGGCGGCCTCTCGAAGGCCTTCCTGAAGGGCGTCGACGCGAACTCGACGGTCGCGACCTTCTCGAACGGCGTCGTGATCCCGGAATACGCCTATCTGTGCTTCCAGATGACGTTCGCCATGATCACGCCCGCGCTGATCGTCGGCGCCTTCGCCGAGCGGATGAAGTTCTCCGCGCTGGTGGTGTTCACGATCCTCTGGGTCACGATCATCTACTTCCCGATGGCCCACATGGTCTGGTACTGGGCCGGCCCGGACGCCGTCGGCAACGCCGCGAAGGCGCTGGCCGCCGCCACCGACGACGCCTCGAAGGCGACCGCCCAGGCGGCCCTCGACGCGGTCAACAAGGATGCCGGCTTCCTCTTCCAGAAGGGCGCCCTCGACTTCGCGGGCGGCACGGTCGTGCACATCAACGCGGGCATCGCCGGCTTCGTCGGCTGCCTGATCATGGGCAAGCGCATCGGCTACGGCCGCGACCTGCTCGCCCCGCACTCCCTGACCATGACGATGATCGGCGCCTCGCTGCTGTGGGTCGGCTGGTTCGGCTTCAACGCCGGCTCGAACCTCGAGTCCAACGGCACCGCCGCCCTCGCGATGCTCAACACCTTCGTGGCGACCTGCGCCGCCGCGGTGGCGTGGCTGTTCGCCGAGTGGGCCCTCAAGGGCAAGCCGTCCCTGCTCGGCATGCTGTCGGGCGCGGTCGCCGGCCTCGTCGCGGTCACCCCGGCCTCCGGCTTCGCCGGCCCGATGGGCTCGATCGTGCTCGGCCTCGTCGCCGGCGTGGTCTGCTTCGTGATGTGCTCCACCGTGAAGAACGCGCTGGGCTACGACGACTCGCTGGACGTCTTCGGCGTCCACTGCGTCGGCGGCATCCTGGGCGCGCTGGCGACCGGCATCCTGGTCGACCCGAACCTCGGCGGCGTCGGCATCCCCGACTACACCTCGAAGCCGGGCGAGCTCGCCGTCGGTGCCTACGACATGATGAGCCAGCTCATCGTCCAGGCGGAGGCGGTCGGCCTGACCCTGCTGTGGTCGGGCATCGGCTCGGCGATCCTCTACAAGCTCGTCGATGTGACGATCGGCCTGCGCGTCACGCAGGAGGAGGAGCGCGAGGGTCTCGACATCGCCGATCACGGCGAGCGCGCCTACAACTACTGAGACGGACGGCGCGGCCCCGCGGGGCCGCGTCTCCCGAACGAGAAAACCCCGGCTCCGCGAGGACCGGGGTTTTCTGTCGCGTCAGGCCGTCATCGCGAGCGCAGCGAAGCGACCCAGGGCAACGCTGCGGCTGGACGTGGTGCGCTGCCCCGGATTGCTCCGCTCCGCTCGCAAGGACGATGCGGGGCGGCGATCGGGCATCGACCCCGAAGCCTTCACGCCGCCCGCGTCAGCGCCGCCTTCTCCTCCGCGAAGGCCCAGTCGAGCCAGGGTGTCAGCGCTTCCAGATCCGAGGTCTCCACGGTGGCGCCGCACCAGATCCGCAGGCCCGCCGGCGCGTCGCGGTAGGCGCCGATGTCGAGGGCGACGCCCTCGCGGTCGAGGCGCTCGACGATCCCCGCCGCGAAGGCCGAGACCGCCGCGTCGCCGCGGGCGAGCACGTCCGGATCGGCGATCACGAGGCAGACGCCCGTGTTCGAGTAGCTCGCGGGATCGGCGGCCAGCGGCGCGATCCAGGGCGTGCGCGCGACCCAGTCGTAGACGACCTTCGCGTTGGCGTCGGCCCGCGCGTGCAGCGCCTTCAGGCCGCCGATCCGCTCGGCCCAGTCCAGGGTGTCGAGGTAGTCCTCGACGGCCAGCATCGAGGGCGTGTTGATCGTGTCGCCCTTGAAGATGCCCTCGATCAGCTTGCCGTCCTTGGTGAGGCGGAAGATCTTCGGCAGCGGCCAGGACGGCGTGTGGCTCTCCAGCCGCGCCACGGCGCGGGGCGAGAGGATCAGCATGCCGTGCGCCGCCTCGCCGCCCATCACCTTCTGCCAGGAGAAGGTCACGACATCGAGCTTGTCCCAGGGCAGGGGTTGGGCGAAGGCCGCCGAGGTCGCGTCGCAGATCGTCAGGCCCTCGCGGTCGGCCGCGATCCAGTCGCCGTCCGGCACCTTCACGCCGGCCGCGGTGCCGTTCCAGGTGAAGACCACGTCGCTGTTCTTCGTGTCGATCGCCGCGAGGTCCGGCAGGATCCCGTAGGGCGTCTGGTGGATGCGCGGCGCGATCTTGAGCTGCTTCAGCGCGTCCGTGACCCACTCCTTGCCGAACGCCTCCCAGGCGGCGACCGCGACGGGCTTCGGCCCGAGCATCGTCCACATCGCCATCTCGACGGCGCCGGTGTCGGAGGCCGGCACGATGCCGATCCGGTAGTCGGCGGGCACCTGCAGGACCGTGCGGGTCAGGTCGATCGCCCGGCCGAGCTTGGCCTTGCCGAGGGGGGAGCGGTGCGACCGGCCGAGGGCGGCGTCGGCCAGCGCGGCCGGGGTCCAGCCGGGGCGCTTGGCGCAGGGGCCGGAGGAGAAGTAGGGCACGCGCGGGCGCTGCGTGGGGCGGCTGGTCATGGCGGATCCATCCTTGCAGAGGGCCGCGCTCCCGGGGGAGGCGCGTCCCGGCTCGCGCATGCGCCGAAACCGGCCGGCTTGCAAGCGCCCGTCCCGGCGGCAGTCTTCGCGGCGCTGCCCCCGGTCGGGACACGGCCCCGGGCGGCGGGGAACAGTCGATTAATCCGGGCCCGTTAGCCTTAATGAGGTGCCGCGTAGCGTTTGAGGTGCGCCGATGACTTTCCACAGCGCCGCGATATTGGCGGTCTGGTCCGTTCTACTCTTGGTTATTGGGGCCTTAATTCCCCGCCTCCTGCAGGCGAGCCGGACACCGCGGCTGGTGCCGCAGCCGCTGCGGCTCGACCCGCCGGATTACGACCGCGACGGCCCGGTGATCGACCTCGAGCCGGCCTGACCGGGGCTGCCCCCGGGGCGCAGGTCCGGGCGCCGCTCGGCGGTGATCCGCTCGGCCTCCGCCCGCCGCCAGCGGGCGATGGCGGCGTGGTTGCCGCCGGAGAGGACGTCCGGGATCGCGCGGCCCTCCCAGTCGCGGGGGCGCGTGTAGTGCGGGTACTCGAGGAGCCCGCCCTCGAAGCTCTCCTCGACGCCGGATTCCACCTTGCCCATCACGCCGGGCAGGAGGCGCACGCAGGCGTCCAGAACCACCAGCGCGGCGATCTCGCCGCCGGACAGCACGTAGTCGCCGATCGAGACCTCCTCCAGGCCGCGCCCGGCGATCACGCGCTCGTCGACGCCCTCGAAGCGGCCGCAGACGATCAGCGCGCCCGGTCCCGCCGCGAGGTCGCGCACCCGGGCCTGGGTGAGCGGCCGGCCGCGGGGCGACATCAGCAGGCGCGGGCGCGGGTCGACGGCCCCGGTCGCGGCGTCGTAAGTCGCGGCGTCGATGGCGGCGCCGAGCACGTCGCAGCGCAGGACCATCCCGGCCCCGCCGCCCGCCGGCGTGTCGTCCACCGAGCGGTGGCGGCCGAGGCCGTGCGCGCGGATGTTGCGGGCCTCCAGGGTCCAGTCGCCCCGCGCCAGGGCGTCGCCCGACAGGGACACGCCCAGCGGGCCCGGGAACATCTCCGGGTAGAGGGTGAGGATCGTGGCCCGCCAGGGCGTGTCCGCGCGCGTCATGGCGCTTGATGGCGCGCGGGGTGCGGCACGGTCAACGGGGCCGGCACCGTCGGCGCGCCCCGCGGGTTGTCGGCCATGATCCGCGCCCTCGCCCTCCTCGCGGCCGCTGCCGCCACCGCTGCCCTGGCCGGCCCGGCCCGCGCCGCCGAGCCGCTGGCGCCCCCGGGCGCGCCCGCCGCCGCCTTCCCCAGGCCCGACCGGCCCGTGGCCGAGATCGTCGCGCCGCGCTGGTCCTCGGAGGCCGAGCGCGACAGGGCGGGCGAGTTCGAGCAGGTGGCCGAGGGGATGGGCATCGCGCCCGGCGAGACGGTGGCGGATATCGGCGCCGGCAGCGGCTACTACGCGGTGCGGTTGAGCCCCCGGGTCGGGCCGCGGGGCCGCGTGCTCGCCGAGGACGTGACGCCGTCCTACCTGGCGGCCTTAGAAGCGGGTGAAGGTGCTCGGGAACGTCACGGTCGTGCGCGGCGAGCCGCACGACCCGCGCCTGCCCCCGGCCTCGGTGGACGCGGCGATCCTCGTCCACATGTACCACGAGATCACCCAGCCCTTCGGTCTGCTCCACAACCTCGCCGCCGCGATGCGCCCGGGCGCCCGGGTCGGGATCGTCGACGCCGACGCGATCCCGTCGCGGCACGGCACGCCGCCGGCGCTCCTGCGCTGCGAGCTCGCCGCCGCGGGCTACCGCGAGACCGGCTTCCGGCCGCTCGCGGACGGGGCCTACCTGGCAATCTTCGCGGCGCCCGCGCCGGAGGCGCGCCCGAGGCCGGAGACGGTCCGGCCCTGCCGCGACGACGCGACGGCGCGGTAGAAGTGGCTCAGGATCGCCAGCGCAGCTCGCGGCGCTCCAGCGGGTTGACGAACGGGCGCCCGTCGCGGGCCGATTCCAGGGCCTCGCGCTTCAGCCGGAAATACCATTGCGAGGGCAGGTCGCCCTGGCCGAACAGCACCATGGTGGGCTTGCGGTCGAGCCCGTCCTGCGCGTGCTGGAGCACCTGCTGGTCCTGGGTCAGGAACTGCCGCATCAGCGGGCGCGCGACCGGCTTGAGCAGGTTCAGGGCCGGCATGCTCCAGTAGAGGGCGTTGGTGAGCAGCGTCCGGTCCGGCGTCAGCGGCGTCGCGAAGGTGTAGTTCGCCACCCGCTTCGCCCCCGCGCGGATGCGCTCCAGGCGCACGCCGGGCAGGCGGAACTCGATCTCGACCTCGGGGACGCCGCCGAGCAGGCGGTAGACCGGCGAACTCGTCGTGGTGGCGTGGCTCGTCATCACGAAGCCGTGCGGCACCGGCTGGAAGGTCTTCACCTTCTCGCGGAGCTGCTTCGACGGCCGGAACCACCACGAATCGTGGACGAAGGCGACGTGCCCGGGATCGACGAGGCTCAGCGTCGTCAGGTCGAAGGAGGCCTCGACCTCCAGCTCGACCACGAGGGAGCCGGCGGGCTCGAAATCCAGCTCCGGCACCTCCGGCACCTCCGGCACCGAGCCCGCGGCCGGGCCGAGATGCGGGTTGACCCAGAGGAAGCCGGCGCTCTCCCGCACGGGGAAGCGCTGCACCTGGATGCGCGAGAAGTCGGCGGCGTCGTGCTCCGACAGGGTCGGGACGTCGCGGCAGCGCCCATCGGTGCCGAAGCGCCAGCCGTGGAACGGGCACATCAGGGTGTCGCCGGCGAAGCGGCCCTTCGACAGGGCCATGCCGCGGTGGGGGCAGCGGTCGCGCAGCGCGAAGGGCGCGCCGTCGGGGGCGCGGCCCAGGACGATCTGCTCGCCGTTCAGCGCCACGGCCCGCAGGGCCGACCGGCCGCCCGCCCTGCCGAGGCTCCGGGACTGCCCGACGCAGTACCACGCGTTGCCGAGCGGCTGGCGCATCGCGTCGGGATCGAGCGCGGCCTCGTCGGCAGGGCGCGGCGGGTTGGCGAAGGGCGCGTTCAAGGCGGTTCGGGCAGACCTCGGGGCGCCCGTCATACGCCCGGCTGCCGGGACGGGGAAGCGCCGGGCCGGGGAGGACAAACGGGCGCAGGCGCGGGGCTTCACAAGCCGGGCGCGGCCACCTACCTTCGCCTCACCCGCAACCAACGAAAGGAGGTGATCCAGTGTCTCATTGTCATCAGCCGTGTGTCTCGGCTCATCGGACCTGGACCGTCGCCTCCGGCGCGTCGCTCTAAGACGCGTCAGAGACCCGATCTCGGGACAGTTCCGCCGGACAACACGGTTCGGCAATGGAAGGGCCACCCTCTCGGGTGGCCCTTCGGCGTTTCAGGGTCCGGACATGCGGTCGGCGGCGCTCATCGCCGCTCAGCGCCGCTGGGACTGGAACAGCGGCTGGGCCAGCGCCTCGGTCCGGGCGCGCCACAGGTCGCGCTCTTCGCGCAGGGCGTCGCGCTCGCCGGCCAGGGTCAGCCGCTCGGCCCGCAGGGCGTCTCGCTCGGCGATCGCCCGGTCGCGCTCGGCGCGCAGCTCCTCGCGCTCGGCCCGGAAGCGCTCCCGCTCGCCGCGGAACTCCTCGCGCTCGACGCGGACGTCCTCCTGCTCGGCCCGGAGATCCTCCAGGGAGCCGATCTCGTCGCGGATATGCTCGCGGAGCGTCCGGATCTCGTCGGCCAGGATGGCCTGCAGCTCGTCCTGGCGCTCGGCCTCGACGCGGAGCCGGGCCTTCAGCATCAGGTTCTCGGCCATCAGCTCGGCGATGTCGGGATCCTCGGCCGCGGCCCGCGGCGCCTCGGGGGCGGGGACGACGCGGGGCGACCACGCCGTCTCCCCGCCGCGCGGCCGCTTCGCCTCGGGCAGGGTCTCCTCGGGCCGGGTATCGCCGCGGGCCTCGGCCGGCGCCTGGGCCTTCATCGCCGTCAGCCAGTCGCGGAGCGGACCGGTCGCGGGAAAGCTGCCGGACTCGGTCGGCGAGTGAGAGCGGGCGGGTTCCGACATCGGCGGGCGTCCTGATCGAATATGGCCCGAAGACAATCCCAACATGCTTAACGATCGGTAAAAGTTAACACCGATCGGCGGCCCGTTTCGGCACCGCCGCGGCGCCGGCCGGGCCGAAAAATTGACTTTCCGGCCGGCTGCCGCTACGCCCCGGCCTCCCGATCCGTAGCAGATCGACCGATGCCAAGCCGACCGGTCCCGCGAGGCCGGAGGTCAACGCCCGACAGCGCGTCCGCGCCCTCGGGCGCGATGGGCGTTGGCCGATATGCGAGGACGGGATCCGCCGGCCGAGGCACCCGCATGACGCGAGATCAAGAAGCGTTGAAGATCGAGGACGCGATCAACGAGACCTGCCCGTGGTCGGGCAAGCCGATCTCGGCGGACTCGCTGACGCTCTACAACGGCGCCGTGGTGGGCTTCTGCAACCCGGACTGCCGGGACAAGTTCGCCAAGGCCGTGCGCGGCTTCGAGGCCGCCCTCCAGGCGCGCCGCGTCGAGCGCGCCGGGCTCGAGCAGTAACGGCGGGGCGTCAGGAACATGTTCGAAGGCCTGTCCGACCGCCTCTCCGGCATCCTCTCGGGGCTCACCCGTCGCGGTGCCCTGACCGAGGCCGACGTCACCGCCGCCATGCGCGAGGTGCGCCGCGCCCTGCTGGAGGCCGACGTCGCCCTCGAGGTGGTCCGCGGCTTCACCGACCGGGTGAAGGAGAAGGCCGTCGGCGCCGTCGTGCTCAAGTCGGTGACGCCCGGCCAGATGGTCGTGAAGATCGTCAACGACGAGCTCGTGGCGATGCTCGGCACCGACGCCGAGACCGTCGATCTCAACGCCCCCGCCCCGGTGCCGATCCTGATGGTCGGCCTGCAGGGCTCGGGCAAGACCACGACCACCGCCAAGATCGCCCGGCGCCTCTCCGACCGCGAGAAGCGCAAGGTCCTGCTCGCCTCGCTCGACACCCGCCGCCCGGCCGCCATGGAGCAGCTCGCGGTGCTGGCCAGGCAGGTCGGCGTGGAGAGCCTGCCGATCATCGCCGGCCAGTCGGCGGTGCAGATCGCCAAGCGCGCCATGGACGCAGCCCGCCTCGGCGGCTTCGACGTGGTGATGCTCGACACCGCCGGCCGCACCACGGTGGACGAGGGCCTGATGGCCGAGGCCGCCGAGGTGAAGGCCGCGACGAGGCCCCACGAGGTGCTGCTCGTCGCCGACGCGCTCACCGGCCAGGACGCGGTCAACACCGCCCGCGCCTTCGACCAGCGGCTCGGCGTCACCGGCATCGTGCTGACCCGCATGGACGGCGATTCCCGCGGCGGCGCGGCGCTGTCGATGCGCGCCGTCACCGGCAAGCCGATCAAGCTCGTCGGCGTCGGCGAGAAGGTCGACGCGCTGGAGGAGTTCCACCCGGCCCGCGTGGCCAACCGCATCCTCGGCATGGGCGACATCGTCTCGCTCGTCGAGAAGGCCGCCGAGACCATCGACCACGAGCAGGCGCTCCGCACCGCGGAGAAGATGCGCAAGGGCAAGTTCGACCTCGAAGACTTGTCCATGCAGCTCGCCCAGATGGAGAAGATGGGCGGCATCGGCGGCCTGATGGGCATGCTGCCCGGGATGGGCCAGATCAAGAAGCAGGTCGAGGGCGCCAACCTCGACGAGAAGATGTTCAAGCGCCAGCGGGCGATCATCTCGTCGATGACCCCGCAGGAGCGGAAGAATCCCGACCTCCTCAAGAACAGCCGCAAGAAGCGCATCGCGGCGGGCTCGGGGGTCGACGTCTCGGAGATCAACAAGCTCCTGAAGATGCACCGGACCATGGCCGACATGATGAAGGCGATGGGCCAGGGCAAGCGCGGGATCGGGCAGGCGCTCGGCTCGATGTTCGGCCTGGGCGGCGGCGGGATGGGCGGTGGAATGCCCGGCCTCCCGCCCGGCATGCCGGAGCCGACGCCGGAGCAGATCGCGCAGCTCGAGAAGCAGTTCGGCGGCAAGCTGCCGCCGATGCCGCCGGGGCTGGGCGGGGGCGGGATGCCCAAGCTTCCCGGACTTCCGGGCCTCGGCGGTCCGAAGCTGCCGGGTCTCGGTGGGTTCATGCCGGGGAAGAAGAAATGAGCGTGCTCGCGGCCCAGGCCGTCGATCCCGAACTCGCGCGCCTGCGGGACAGCATCGACAATTTCGATGCGGCGCTGATCCACCTCCTCGCCGAGCGTTTCCGCTGCACGCAGCGGGTCGGCGAGCTCAAGGCCCGAAAGGGGATCCCCCCTTCCGATCCGGACCGGGAGGCCCGTCAGGTCGCCCGGCTCCGCAAGCTCGCGGTCGAGGCCAAGCTCGACCCCGACTTCGCCGAGAAGTTTCTGGCCTTCGTGGTCAAGGAAGTCATTCGGCACCACCAGTCGATCAAGGCGGACCACGAGTCCCAGATCGAGCAACAGCGAAAGTAGTCAGACCATGGCCCTCAAGATCCGTCTCACCCGCGGCGGCGCCAAGAAGCGCCCCTACTACCGCATCGTCGTCGCCGACGCCCGCGCCCCGCGCGACGGCCGCTTCATCGACAAGGTCGGCGCCTACGACCCGATGAAGGCCAAGGACGATCCGGCCCGCATCGTGCTCGACAACGAGAAGATCCAGAGCTGGCTCGCCAAGGGCGCGCAGCCGACCGACCGCGTCCTGCGCTTCCTCGACCAGGCCGGCCTCGCCAAGCGCCCGACCCGCAACAACCCGCAGAAGGCCGAGCCGGGCGAGAAGGCCAAGGAGCGCGCCGCCAAGCGCGCCGAGAAGGCCGCCGCTCCCGCCGAGGACGCCGCCGCGTAAGGCGCACCGGTCATGGCGCGCCGCCCCGCAGGTCCCACCTCCCGCGACGGCGGCCGCCGAGGCCGCACGAGCTCGGCGATCGGCAAGATCGCGCCCGACGCGGCGACCTCGCCCAAGGCGCCGGCCCCCAAGCCGGCGCCCCGGCCCGCGCCGCCCGATCCGAACCTCGTCCTGCTGGGCGAGTTCGGGCGGGCGCACGGCCTCACCGGCGAGGTCCGGCTCAAATCCTACACCGGCGATCCGCAGGCGATCGCCGGCTACGGAACGCTCCAGACGGCCGACGGCCGGACGCTGACGCTCGCCGACGTGCGTCCCGCCCCCGGCCCGTCGCCCGACATGCTGATCGCCCGGGTCAAGGGCGTCTCGGGCCGCAGCGCCGCGGAGGCGCTCAACCGCGTCGCCCTGTACGTTCCCCGCGACCGTCTGGCCGCGCCCGAGGACGACGACGAGGTCTACGCCGCCGACCTGATCGGCGCCGCGGCGGTGGACGAGGCCGGGACCCTCGTCGGGACGATCGTGGCCGTGCCGAATTACGGCGGCGGCGACCTCCTGGAACTGCGCCCGCCGAACGGCGGCGCCACCGCGCTCCTGCCCTTCACGAAGGCCTTCGTGCCGGTCCTCGACGTGGCGCAGCGCCGCGTCACCGTGGTCGCGCCGGAGGACCTGTTCGCGGCGCCGGGTGAGAAGCCCGCCGACGATCCGGGCTAGGGACGGCGGTCGGTCCGCGCGCCGGCGGCGCGTCCGGAGTCCGGGCGGCGCCCTGGCCGCGACCGCCCTCAATGCCCCCCGGCCGGCGCTCCGCCGCCGAGCTTGACGCTCTTCAGGCTCAGGGCCAGCGGGACCGCGCAGGCCGCGACGAGGCCGAGCACCCAGAACACGTCGATATAGGCCCAGTAGGCCACCTGCGTGCTGAGGACGCTCCCGATCCACGCCGTCGCCTGGTTCTGGGCCTCGATCCCGGCGTAGCCGTGCTCGGAGAAGTACTGCGTCGCCTGCCGCATGGTCTCCTGGTAGGCCGGCGAGGCCGGGTTGACGCTCTCCACGAGGCGGCTCTGATGGAACTGGCTCCGGTAGGCCAGGATGTTCTGCGCCAGGGAGACGCCCATCGAGCCGCCGACGTTGCGGGCGACGTTGATCAGCGCCGAGGCCTGGTCGGTCTGGTCCTTGCGGATCCCCTCGTACGAGGCCGAGGTGATCGACAGGAACACCATCGGCAGGCCGATGCCGATATAGACCCGCGACCACGCGAAGAACGCGAAGGTCGTGCTGCCGTCGATCCGCGTCAGGTCGTACATGCCCAGCGCCACGATGGTCATGCCGGCGGCGATCAGCCATTTCGGCTGGACGTAGGACGAGATCCGGCCGGTGAGGAACATCATCACCACCGTGACGATGCCGCCCGGGCCGAGGACGAGGCCCGACAGGGTGGCGGTGTAGCCGTAATATTCCTGCGTGATCTGCGGGATGAACTGCGTGGTGGCGATCAGGATCGCCCCGGTGAACATCATCACTAGGAAGCACGAGCCGAACTGCCGGTTGCCGATGAGGCGGAGGTCGACGGCCGGGTTCTCGCGGGTCAGCAGCCACGGGATCATGGCGATGAACGAGACGACCATCAGCACGCCGGACACGTTCATCAGCGTCGAGGTGCCGAACCAGTCCTTCCGCTGGCCCTCGTCGAGGATCACCTCCAGCGAGCCGAGGAACAGGGCGACCAGCACGAAGCCGACGATGTCGAAGCGGATGCCCTTGCGCACCAGGGCGCGGCGCTCCTTCTTGGCCGCGTCGCTGTCCTCGATCAGCCAGTACATCAGCCCGAGGGCGATCACGCCCACCGGCCCGTTGATCAGGAAGCACCAGTGCCAGGAGGCGTTGTCGGAGAGCCAGCCGCCGAGCGTCGGGCCGATCACCGGCGCCACCACGATGGCGACCCCGTAGAGCGCGAAGGCCTGGCCGCGCTTCGCCGGCGGGAAGGAATCGGCCAGGATCGACTGCGCGAGCGGCGCCATGCCGCCGCCGCCGAGCCCCTGCATCACCCGGAACAGCAGCAGCGATTCCAGGCTCCAGGCGAAGCCGCACAGGATCGACGAGACGGTGAACAGCGCCACCGACCACATGAAGAACGCCTTGCGGCCGTAGCGCTTGGCCAGGAAGCTCGACGCCGTGAGCGTGATCGCGTTGGCGACGAGGTAGCTCGTCACCACCCAGGCCGCCTCGTCCGGACCGACCGCGAGGCCGCCCGAGATGTAGCGCAGGGCCACGTTGGCGATGGTGGTGTCGAGCACCTCCATGAAGGTCGCCAGCGCGACCACGCCGGCGATCAGCCACGGATTGTGGCCGCCCGGCGCCTTCCCGGACGCGGCCCTGCCGCCTGCCGCCTTGCCGCCTGCCGCCTTGCCCGCACCCGGCCTGCGCCCCGGCGCGGCCGCGCTCCCCCGGCCGGCCACGGCGCTCACCGCACCGTGACGGTCGGGACGATCGACATGCCCGGGCCGATCGACACGTCCGTCGGCCAAGTCTTGACCACGATCTTCACCGGGATGCGCTGGGTCACCTTCACGTAGTTGCCGGTGGCGTTCTGCGCCGGCAGCAGGCTGAAGGCCGTGCCCGAGCCCGGCTGCACCGAGGCCACCGTGCCCTGGATCTTGCGGCCGGGATACGCGTCGATCTCGATGTCGACCGGCTGGCCCGGCCGCATGTCGGTGATCTGCGTCTCCTTGAAGTTCGCCGTCACCCAGATGTCGTCGGGCACGAACATCGCCAGGGTCTGGCCGGCCTGGGCGAGCTGGCCGACGCCGCCGGTGAGCCGGACGACGCGGCCGGCCTGCACGGCGCGGACCGTCGTGTAGCCGAGGTTCAGCTCGGCCTGCTCGACCTGCGCCCGGTCGCGGCCGAGCTGCGCCTGGGTCGAGGCCTTCTGAGCCTGGAGCGAGCCGACCTGCTTCTGCGCGGCGACCACGCTGGCATTGGCGCTCTGGACCGCCGCCTGCCGCTGCTGCAGCGTCGAGGTCGCTGACTGCGACTGCTGGACCGAGCCGGAGCCGCGCTCGGCGAGGTCCTTGTAGCGGGCCGCGTCCTCCTGGGCGAACTTCAGCGCCGCCTCGGCGGTGGCGACCTGCGCCTTGGACACCTCGATGTTGGCGTACTGCGCCTGGATCTGCGCGTCGATGTTCTTGATGCCGGCCTCGTCGGCGGCGACCTGCGCCTTCGCCTGGTCGAGGGCGATGTCGTAGTCGCGCTGGAAGACCTGGAAGAGGATCTGGCCGGCCTCGACGTGCTGGTTGTCGGTGACCGGCACGTCCACGAGGTAGCCGCCGACCTTCGGCTGGATCGAGATGCTGCGCGCGTCGACGAAGGCGTCGTCGGTGCTCTCGTAGGGGTGCATGTAGAGCAGCCAGTAGAAGAACACGCCGACACAGAGCGCGACGACCGCGAGCCCGCCGAGCAGGAACGCGAGCGGGTGGCGCCGCAGGACGTTGGGGCGCCGCGCTTCGTCCCCGTCGTCGTCGGAATCCGCCGCGTCGTCGCCGGCCTGCCCATCCTGCGCCTCGGGCGCGCCGTCGGCCTCCTCCGCGCCGGGCTTGCGCGCGGTCTCGCGGTCGCACTCGCGGTCCGCGGCCGGCGCGGCGCGGCCGAGATCGAGCACGTCGCGCTCGCGCGCGACGGCCCGGCCGTCGGCCGGCCGCGGGCGCGCCTCGTCCTCGGAGAGGTGCCGCTGATCGTCGAACATGGAAAGTCGTCGCCCGATGGGCCGGCCACCCGGGGGTGACCGGGCTTGTCGCATCGCCCGCCTCAGGCAGCAAAAGCCGGCCGCAGGCCCAAGGTTCCACGCGCGGATCAGCCCGCCTAGGAACGCATGCCGCACTGCGGCGTTCTGCGCCCGGAACCTTTGCCGTTCCCGGCCTCAAGGCCCAGGAGTTCGCCATGACCAGCAGCCCATCCCCGACGCCGAACCGCCCCGGTTCCGGCCCCGCGACCGCCCCCTCCGGCATCCCGCTCGTCGGCGCGGCGCGCCTCGACGCCATGAGTGCGGCCCTGGCGCGGAACTGGTGGCTCGTCGCCCTGCGCGGCGTCATCGCGGTCCTGTTCGGGGCGATCGCGTTCATCGCGCCGGGCGCCTTCGTGCTGTCCCTGGTCCTGTTCTTCGCCGCCTACATGCTCGTCGACGGCGTCGTCGCCGTCGTCGGCGCGGTCCGGGCCGCGCAGCGCCACGAGCGCTGGGGCTTCATGCTGGTCGAGGGCCTCGTCGACATCGTGGTGGGCGTCGCCGCGGTGCTGGTGCCGGCCGCGGCCGTCTGGGCCTTCGTGCTGCTGCTCGCCGCGTGGGCGCTGGTCACCGGCGGCCTGATGATCGCCGCCGCCTTCCGCCTGCACCTCCATTACGGGCGCTGGTGGCTGGGCCTCGGCGGCGTCGTGTCGATCCTGTTCGGCCTCGCGCTGCTCATCAACCCGGGCATGTCGGCCCTGGTGCTGACGTGGTGGATCGGCTCCTACACCTTCGCCTTCGGCATCCTCCTGCTGATCCTGGCCTTCAAGCTGCGCGCCCAGCACGGCGCCGTCGGTCCGGGAGCGCCGCTCGGCCGGTGAGCCGGCCGGGACCGGATCGGGCCCCGTGGCCCGATCCACACGGTGGCGGCGCGATCGACGCGCCGCCCGTCCCGCGACCCAACGGCTGCGGGACACCGCGACGGATGCGGCTTAGAAGGCTCGGTCGGCCGGATCGGCCGGTCCCGGAACACGCACCACGATGACGCCCGACGCGCCGGAACGCGCCCCGGCCGACGGGCCGAAACCGCCGAAGCCGGACCCCGCCGCCGACGCCCCGGACCCGCGGCTCGCCGCCCGGGAGGCCGGGCGGGCCGCGCGCGACCTCGCGCGCCATCTCCGGACCCTCCTCGCCGCGGCCGGGCTCGGCCTCGCGCGGACCGGCCGGGCCCTGTCGGCCCGCGCGGCGGAGCGCCCGCCCGCCGTCGCCGAGACGGACGCGCGCGCCCTGAACCGGCGTTCCCGGCCGATCCTCGGCCGCCGGCACCCGGCCCTGCTCGCCGCCGCCCTGGTGGTCCTGCTGCCGGCCCTGGCGCTGGCGATCTACCTGTTCGCGGCCTTCGTGAGCCTGCCGCCGCTGGGCGGCGCCGTGGTCGAGACCGGCCAGCGGGCGATCACCGTCGAGGCCGACGACGGCCGGGTCTTCGCCACCCGCGGCAGCTTCCGCGGCCAGAAGCTCACCGCGGCCGACCTGCCGCCGCACCTCGCCCAGGCGATCGTGGCGATCGAGGACCGCCGCTTCTACAGCCACTGGGGCATCGACCTGCGCGGCCTCGCCCGGGCGGCGTGGCGCAATCTCCGCGGCGGCGGCGTGCGCGAGGGCGGCTCGACCATCACCCAGCAATATGTCCGCCTGACCTCCCTCAACCAGGAGAAGACGCTCTGGCGGAAGGTGCAGGAAGCCTTCCTGGCACTGCGGGTCGAGTCGACCATGAGCAAGGACGCGATCCTGCTCGGCTACCTCGACGCCGCGTATTTCGGCGCCGGCGCCTACGGGGCGGACGCGGCGGCGCGGCGCTACTTCGGCAAGCCCGCCAAGGCGCTGAACCTCCCGGAATCGGCGATGCTGGCCGGTCTGGTGCGGGCGCCCTCGCAGCTCGCCCCGACCCGCAACCTCGGCGGCGCCAAGGAGCGCGCCGACGTGGTGCTCCAGGCCATGGTCGAGACCGGCGCGATCTCGCAGGCCGAGGCCGACGCCGCGCGCAAGCAGAGCGTGACCCTGAAATCGCCCCCCGAGGCGCCGCCCGGCACCAACTACTTCCTCGACATGATCGCGGGCGACGTGAAGCGCCTCGCCGGCACCGACGGCGACATGACGGTGCGCTCGACCCTCAACCTCGACCTGCAGAGCCTCGCCGAGGGCGTCGTGGCCCGCCGCCTCGACAAGGACGGCGCCCGCCGCAAGGTCGGCCAGGCCGCCATGGTGGTGCTGTCGAAGGAGGGCGCGATCCTCGCCATGGTCGGCGGCCGGGACTACGAGGACAGCCAGTTCAACCGCGCCGTCCAGGCCAAGCGCCAGCCCGGCTCCCTGTTCAAGCTCCTCGCCTACCTGACGGCCTACGAGAAGGGCTACACGCCGGAATCCGTGATGGTCGACCGCCCGGTCCAGATCGGCGACTGGCAGCCCGAGAACGACGACGGCCGCTACCGGGGGCCCGTGCCCCTGCGGACCGCCTTCGCGCTCTCGATCAACACCGTGGCGGCCCAGCTCGGGCAGGATGTCGGCATCCCGGCGGTGATCGCCACCGCCCGCAAGCTCGGGATCCAGTCGGACCTGCCCAACGTGCCGAGCCTCGTCCTCGGCTCGGGCGCCGTGAGCCTCCTGGAGATGACCCGCGCCTACGGCTCGGTCCTGTCCGGGCGCACCCCGCTCCAGTCCTACGGCATCCAGGCGATCCGCGGGGCCGCGCCGCAGCCGCTCTACGTCCGCGCCGACGCGGCCCCGGGCCCGATGCTGGCGCAGGAGCCGCGCACCATGATGCTCGACTCGCTGCAGGCGGTGGTGGAATCCGGCACCGGCCGCGCCGCGCGGGTGCCCGGCCAGATCATCGGCGGCAAGACCGGCACGAGCCAGGATTTCCGCGACGCGTGGTTCGTCGGCATGACCCCCGACCTCGTGGTCGGGATCTGGGTCGGCAACGACGACGACAGCCCGATGAACCGCATGTTCGGCGGCGAGATGCCGGCCGGGATCTTCCACGACTTCGTCCAGCGGGCCGCCGAGAAGCTCGCGAAGGGCAAGGCCCGCCCCTCGGCGGAGCGGACCGAGCCGGCTCGGGCCGCCGCCGCGCCCGCGGCCGAACCCGTCGCGGCCGGCGAGGTCCGCGGCGTTCCGGAGGTGATCGATACCGGCACCCTCAACCTGCGCGGGCGGGTCGTGCGCCTCCTCGGCGTGGTCGGCGAGCGCGGCCATCTCGCCCGCCAGCTCGCCAGCTACCTGCGCCGCCGCGAGGTGGTCTGCACCGGCCTGTCCGACGGGGCCACGGCCCGCTGCCGCATCGAGGGCGACGACCTCGCCGGGCTGATCCTGGCCGCGGGCGGCGCCCGCGCCTCCGAGGACGCCCCGCCGGACCTCCTGGGCGCGGAGGAGCAGGCGCGCGCCGAGCGGGTCGGCCTGTGGGGCCGGTGAGGGCCTAGCCCGTCCCGAGCTTCGCCAGCGTCCGCGGGTCGGGGACGCCGTCGAAGTAGCGCGCCAGCGCGTCGGCGAAGACCGGCTCCTCCGGCACGGCGCGGGCGAACAGCGTCACGCTGGAGCGGAACTTCAGATCGTCGGGCGAGCCGAAGATCGCGTGGGCCGAGCGCCCGGCGACGGCGTTGACGGCCGCCGTGCAGGCGCGCAGGCGCGCGCCGAGCACCGGGTGCGCCGCGTAGGCCTGCGCCTCCGCGAGAGACCCGATGGCGTAGCGCTGCGCCATCGGGCTCGCGCCGAGCCCGGCGATCTGCGGGAAGATGAACCACATCCAGTGGCTGCGCTTGTCGCCGGCCTGCAACTCCGCCAGGGCGCGCCCGTAGACGCCCTCCTGCGCGGCGACGAAGCGGCCGAGGTCGTAGGTGTCGCTCATGCGCGGCTCCGTTGTTCCGGTCCCGCACCGTCAACCGCGCGGCGGCCGCCGGGGATGCAGGCGCGGGTCCGGAGTGCCGCTGACGCCGCGCCGGGATTGGTGTAAGCGCCGCCCATGCTCGCAACGCTCGTCGCCTTCATGGTCGCGAACCCGGCGATGAGCCACGCCCTGACGGCGATCCCCGAGACCGCCGGAATGGCGGCCGTTCTGATCCTGCTGCGCAGTCCCCGACCGGAAGGCGTCGCGGCGCTCGTGGTCTCGACCTACTATTACGGCCGCGAGGCCGGGCAGCAGGAACACGTCCTCAAACACGCGGGCTGGGACGCCGTTCAGGCGCATCTCGGCGCCGAGTTCCTGTACGGCTGGTCCCTGCCGAATCTGCAGCAGTGGGTGGCGCCGACCTGCGCGGCCTGGGCGGTCGCGGCCGCGATCTATCTGGTCCGGTCGCGGATGGCGCGGGCGGCTCCGCCGGGTGCCCGGCTCAGGCGCGGGTGAACGGTCCGTCCGACGGCCCGATCTCGCTCCGGTCTCCGAGGAGCCGCCGGCCCGAGGCGATGATCTGGACCGTCTCGCGGCTGGAGCACTGGCGCCGCGCCAGGGCCTCCAGGTCGCGCAGGTAGTCGATGACGGGACCACGCTGCTTGTCGGCTCGGCCGATCACCGGCTCGACCTTGGCGGTCACGAGGCCGCCGACCGTGTCCCAGAACTCCGCCGGTCGGATCGCGGCGTCGCCCATCGCAGGCTCGTGCATCCCCGGTCTCCTCTGCGCTCGCACCGCTCTTGTCGAGCGTTTCGGCCGCCGGCGCATTGACCCATGTTGAAGACGCTCCTCCGGAGCGCGGGGCTCGCGGCATCGTCATCCGCGCGCCGGGCGATCCGGCGGGGCAGCATCCGGTGCGCCGCCCCATAATGGACCGCGCCACCGCGCGCGTTTCGGATCGACCGCAGGGAGCCCGCATGCCCGCCGACGACGTCCCAACCCGCGATGCCCGCGCACCCGAGCCCGCACGGACGCGCGCGCCCCCGGCCGGGGAGAGCCGCCTCCGCTCGATCGCCAAGGCCGTGAGCTGGCGCGTCGTCGGGAGCCTCGACACGCTGCTGCTGTCCTACCTGTTCACCGGCAGCGTGCTGGTCGCCGGCTCGATCGCCTCGACCGAGACCGTGACCAAGACCGTGCTGTACTACCTCCACGAACGCGGCTGGGGCCTGATTCCCCTTGGTCGCGCCTGAGATCCGTCCGGGAGGCCGCGTTGCCCGCCAGCTCCGCCCCCCGCCCGGCGGCGTGACATCCTCGAGAGCCCGAACCGGAGAGAGTCGCATGCCGCAAATCACCGTCGGAGGACTCGGCCTCCGCTACCACCTCGAGGGCCCGGAGGACGCCCCGGTCGTCGCTTTCTCGAACTCGCTGGGGGCGACCCTGGAGATGTGGGACGCGCTGGTGCCCGCGCTGACGGGGCGTTACCGGACGCTGCGCTACGACACGCGCGGCCACGGCGGGTCGGAGACGCGCGACGGGCCGGTCGCGATCGCGGATCTGGCCGGCGATCTCGCAGGCCTTCTGGACGCCCTCGGCATTGGACGCGCCCATCTCGTCGGCCTCTCGCTCGGCGGGATGACCGTGCAGGCGCTGGCGAGCGCCGATCCCGGACGCGCGCTCAGCGCCACCCTGATGGCGACGGCGGCCTTCCTGCCGAGCCTGCAGAGCTGGGACGAGCGCGCCGCGACCGTGCGCGCCCAGGGGACGGCGGCCGTGGTCGAGGCGACGCTGGGGCGCTGGTTCACGCCGGGTTTCGCGGAGCGCGCCCCCGAGACGGTGCGGGCTGTCCGCGAGCGATTCCTGGCCTGCGATCCGGCCGGCTACGCGGTGTGCTGCGGGGCGATCGGGCGCATGGATCTCCGTCCGGCGCTCGGAGCCATCACCGCGCCGACCCTGGTGATCGCCGGCCGCGACGATCCCTCGACGCCCCCGGCCATGGCCGAGGAGATCTGCGGCGGCATCGCCCAGGCCGAACTCGTCGTGCTGCCCCGGGCGGCGCACCTGCTCGCCGTCGAGCGCGCCGAGGCGGTCGGCGGCTACCTGCGCGCCTTCCTCGACCGCGCCGCGCCGGGCGCGTAGGCGGGCCGCGGCGGCGTCGTCCCGTCAGTCGCCCGAGTGTCCGGGACCGCGCGCCGCTTCAGTGGCAGGCGATCCCGACATCGGCGGGCGACATCCCGCGCGCCAGGCGCCGCCCGGTCCGCAGCAGCGCCTGCCCGAGCAGCGACACGGTCAGCGCGTCGCCGTCCTGCTCGGCCAGCCGATAGGCCGCGAGCAGGGCGTCGCCGAGATCGCCGAGCGTTGCCGCCGGCTCCGCGTCCGCGCGCTCCGGCCGGCTCCCGGCAATCCGGTCGCGTCCGTCCGCCGCCGCCGCGCCGTGCGGTCCCTCGGTCAGCGCGACCGGTCTCGCGCGGCGTCTCGCGTTGCCATCGTCCTCTGGTGAGCCGTTCCGCATCGTCTTGGTCCCTCAACCGCCTCGAGGGTGCACCTACAGGTTGCGGACCGTCAACTCCCTCCGACCGCGCCCGGCGAGCGGTCGAGCGTCGCAGCCGGCGCGGCGGCCGGACGGGGTGTCGGACGGGGGGTCGGATGTTCCGTCGGCGCGGGAGCGGCCGGAGCCCGCAGAACAATCGCCACGATCCACAACTTTTACGTGCAGGCCCCATGGATCGGCGCGTCCGGGCGAAGGTTCAGGGTCGCCATGAACGCAGCAAGGCCCCCGCGGTCAGCGCCGCGGAGGCCTCGCTCATCCACGCTCCATCAGGAGCGCGCGGACGGTTTTACTTGATGAGGGCCAGGAGAGCCTTGCCGGCCTTGGAGTTCAGCTCCTTGGCGTCGAGGGTGCCGTCGTTGTCCGGGTCGGCCAGCTTGAAGCGCTCGCCGACGGCCGCGAGGTACTCCTTCTTGTCGAGGGTGCCGTCGCTGTCCGGATCGGCCTGCTTCACGCCGGAGGCGCTCAGGCGGCCCTTCAGCTCCTTGGCGTCGAGGGTGCCGTCGGCGTCCTTCTCGAGACGGTCGAAGGTCGCCGAGGCCACCGCCTCCACTTCCTTCATGTCGACGGTGCCGTCGTTGTCGGTGTCGATCATCTTGACGGCACTCGACCCGCTCATCGGCTTGGCGAAGGCGGCCGGAGCGGAGAGGCCGCACACCGCGAGGGTGACCGCCGCGAAGCCACTGATGAAACGTGAGGTCATTGCCAGATGCTCCCGAAATTTGATGCTCGATCTTCCTAGTCTCCGACTCACCGTGCCGCAAGTGCGAAATTCGACCCTGTGGGTTGCGTGCTGTCCCGGGCCGCGCTTCGGAGACGCGGCATAGAAAAAGGGGCCGGCGCGAGCCGACCCCCGAAGAGAGCGCACAATCGCCGGCAGGCGATTCGCGCGGTGATTCAGTATCCGTAGCCGCGCCGCGTCACCGGGCGGTCGTCGTCGAACCGCTGGCGTCGGTAGAGACGATCCTCGTCATAGGCGCGGTCGCGCCGATACTCTTCGCGGCGGAAATCGCGCTCCCGCTGGGCGCGGGAGCGCAGGTCGACACTCGGCCCGTCGGGACCGATATCGATTCGCTGCGCCGCAGCGGGGACGACGCTCGTCAGGGAGGCGGCCAGGACGGCGCCGGCAAGCAGGGTCTTCATGGGACTCTCCTTCGTGCGTTCGGAGTCCAACCCGTCCTCGCGCCGATCGTTCCCGATGTTCTCCCGTTCTTCCCGGAGCTGGCACAGATCCGGGCTGATCAGGCGAGCGTCGCCAGGTCCTGAAACCAGTGCTGCGCCTGGACGTAATTCTTCACCCGCGACGACAGAGCGTGCGGATTGGTGTCGTGAACGACCCAGACCTGCACGGCATCGTCCACGACGATTTCGTGAATGCGCGCGAGCAGCCGGTTCTGCTCGGCCACGTCGAGGCTCGCCTTCACCTTGTCGCAGAGGGCGTCGACCTCGGGGTTGCGGTAGTGGCTCCAGTTCACGCCGTTCGGCGCGATCTGCCGCGAATCGTAGAAGCGCAGGATCGCGTAGAACGGGTCGGAGGTGACGTAGGCGATGTTGCCGGCGCTGACGCCCTTGAGGCTCGGATCCGCGGCGCCCTGGCGCCACGCCGTGTAGGCCACCTCCAGCTCCACGGTCTTGAACGCCACCTGGATGCCGACCTCGGCCCAGCTCTGCTGGACGAACTCGTTGATCGGCAGCGACAGCATCTGCCCGGTGCCGCCGGTCGGGATCAGGACCGTGGCCTTCACGGGGTTCTTCACCGAGTAGCCGGCCTCCTCGACGAGCTTGCGCGCCGCCTCGACGTCGGTCCGGATCTTGAAACCCGGCTTGCCGAACCACGGGCTCGATTCCTGGACCTGGCCGACCGCGGGCTGGGCGAGGCCGCCCATCAGCTCGACGACGCCCGCGCGGTCGATGGCGAGGTTGGCGGCCTTGCGCAGGCGCAGGTCGCGCCAGGGCGAGCCCTCCACCATCGACAGGTGGTAGTTCCAGACATGGGGCGTCTCGTTGCCCACGACCCGCATGCCGGCGGCCTTCAGGCGCGGCACCGCGTCGGGCGCGGGCGTCTCGATCAGGTCGACGCTGCCGGACAGGAGCGCGTTCACCCGGGCGAGGTCCTCGGGCACGCAGGCAAGGGTCAGCTTCGCGAGCTTCGGGACCCGCTTCGGGTTCCAATAGCCGATGTTCGGCAGCAGCTCGAGGCGCACCCGCGGCACCAGCTGCCCCATCCGGAACGGCCCGGTTCCCGAGGGCTCGAAGGCGAACTTCGCCCAGTCCTTTCCGACCTTCTCGTACTGCGCCGGCGACGAGATCAGGAACCAGAGCATCTGGTAGGGGAACAGGCTGTCGGGCGTCTTGGTGACGACCTGGACGGTCTTGGCGTCGACCTTCCGGTAGCTCGCGACGCCGGGCAGGCGCGGGCGGACCTGGGACGCCTGCCGCTGGTCGAAATGCGGCGCCTCCTTGTTCAGCACCTTGTCGAAGTTCCAGATCACCGCGTCGGCATCGAAGGCCGACCCGTCGTGGAAGGCCACGCCCTCCCGCAGGTGGAAGGTCCAGACCTTGGGGTCGGCCGGGTCGGCCTCCCAGGCGGTGGCGAGGCCGGGCACCATCTTGCCCGGCCGGTCGGCGACGTCGAGTTCCCAGGCGACCAGGGGATCGTAGAGGGTCAGTCCGGTGAACTGGTAGCCGCCCGCGCCCCGGTCCGGCTGGCCGGTTGTGAGCGGCAGGTCGGTCATGGAGATGCCGTAGGTCAGGGTGCCGGGGGCCGCGCCCTGCGCGCCGGCGCGGCCCGCCGCCCCCAGCGCCGCCAGGGCGACGCCCCCGGCCATCAGGGATCGGCGTGTCGGCTTGATCGGGTTCATCGTGTCTCTCGGCTGAAGGCGCGGGCGCCGCACGGAACGGCACTCGCCCTCGGGCGCGGCGGCGCGGTCCGGGCCTCCACCCCATGCTGCATACAGAATGATGCACGCATCGTGCCCAATGGCCGCCGGCGTTCCCCGGATAGCCCGGGGGTCAGGCCTCCCAGACCTGGCCGGGCCTCAGGGCGACGAAGCGCTCGGCCGGGATGCCGGCCCCGCCGAGGGCCGCCGCCAACGCCTCGGCGGGCCGCTCGACGCCCTCGTCCGTGAGCTGGAACGTGCCCCAGTGATGGCCCAGCGCCTGCTCGGCGCCGAGCAGGCCGAAGACCTTCACCGCCTCGGCCGGGTCGACGTGCTGCGCCTGCATGAACCAGCGCGGCTCGTAGGCGCCGATCGGCAGCGTCGCGAGGCGCGGCGGCCCGAACCGCGCCCGCACGTCGGAGAAGAGGGCGCCGTCGCCGAAACCGGTGTCGCCGACATGGTAGTGCACGCCGCGGGGCGAGGTGATCACGAAGGCGCACCACAGCGCCATGCGCCGGTCGTTGACGCCCCGGGCCGACCAGTGGTTCGCGGGCGTCAGATGGACCTGCAGCCCGTCGCCGAGATCGACCGACTGTCCCCAGTCGCGGGTCTCGACATGCATCGTGTCGTCGTAGCCGCGCAGGATCGTGTCGTTGCCCAGCGGCGCCACGATCAGCGGCTGGTGCGCCTGCCAGAGCCGGGCGAGGCTCGGCCCGTCGAGATGGTCGTAGTGATTGTGGGTGACCAGGATCGCGTCGATCGGCGGCAGGTCGGCGAAGGCGATGCCCGGCGGGTTGACGCGCTTCGGCCCGGCGAAGCGGACCGGGCTCGCGCGCTTGGCGAAAACCGGGTCGATCAGGATGTTCCGGCCGGCGACCTGCACGAGGTAGCTCGCGTGGCCGATCAGCACGACCCGCAGGCCCTCGACGCGCTCCGGCGGCCGGTCGGCCGGGTAGGGGCTGGGGAAGCTCTTGGGCCAGGGCTCGCGCTGCCGCTTGGCCTGCCAGCGCAGCACGTCGGGGAGCGCCTTGTCGGTGGACTGACCGGGCAGGAAGAATCGCAACCCGTCGAAATGGTCGGAGGTCGGGCCGCGGTAGTACGGGTTCCGGCCGCGCCGGTGCGCGGCGTAGCCGACGCCGCCGAGCGTCATGACCGTGGCCGCACTCGCGACCGTGAGCAGGCTGCGCCGTTTCATGGGTCCGAGATGGCCGGAACCGGGGGCCGGTCAAGCACTGCCGCGGCGCGGCGGGGAGCCTCAGGGCGGTTTCGGCGCCGTCTCAGGGACGTCGCTCAGCGACGTCTGCAGGGACGCATCAGGCGGCCGGAGCGCGCCGGCTCACTCCACCATCTCGGCAGCGAGGGACAGGCGCGCCCGGTAGACCACCTTGCCGACGCCGTCGCGGACGCAGGCCACGTAATCCTGGCGCTCGACCTCCGGCAGCATGTCGCGGGCGATCGCCGACATGATCCGGGTGACCTTGGCGCGGGCCGCCGGAAGGTCCGGCAGGTCGAATCCGACCTCATCGTGGATCGGCTGGGAGCCGTCGTGCAGGTCGATGAAGTAGCGGGGCATCGGCGCCAAGCATCTCTAAGAGAAGTAGTCTGCCGATAGGATTGGTCTTGCTATGGTTAACAGTGCCTTAAAAGCCGAGCTTTGAGGCCGCTCGACGGTCGGGCGAAAGCCGCTTCCGGCCTCGCTGCGCCGCGCCCGCCCCGTCCCGACGTTTCGCGACGCCGCGGGCCGGCGCGGCCCGGCGCGGGAGACTTCCTCGGCGGACGCGGCCGGGAGAGCCGCCCGTCCGACGGATCCGGCGGGCCGGATTCTTCGGGCCGAAGCCGCGAGCCGGCCCGCTCAGGCGGGCCGGCGCCGCGATCCGGTCCTCACACGCCGTCCGGCGGCAGCGCCTCCGTCACCTCGACGCGGCGGTTGCCGGCCACCGGAACCGTCTCCTCGGTGGCGGCGACGTCGCTCTGAGCCGGCGCCCTGTCGAGCGCCTCGGCGACCGCCGCCACGCCCTGATAGCGGGTCAGCCGCCGGTCGATCATGCCGTCGATCCGGTCGTGCAGCTCTGACACGGTCAGGCTGCGGCGCTTGCCGCCCGTCTTCTCGGTGAACAGGCCGCGATTGGCCCGCGCCGCGGTGCGAAACTCGCGGCCGGCGACCTCGTCGGGCTTCTCGGAGGAGAGCGACAGGAAGCGCCCGGCGCTCGCGGTGCCGAGGAAATGGGCGAGGTACAGCTCGGTCGTGGTGAGCGCGCGCCCGACCCGGGCCTCGATCCGGTCACGGTCGCGCTTGATCAGCTCGGCCGCCATCAGGGCGGCGACGCGCGGGTCGTTGCGCAGGCCGAGCACCCGGGCGCGCATGCTGCCCGTCACGGTGATCGCGGCGCCCCGGCCCTTCACGGCGGCGGCTTCCTCGGCGAGCCCGTAGCGCGCGCCGTAGTCGCGGATCATCTCCAGCCAGGTGCGGGCAACGAACTGGAACAGGCCCTGCGCCGAGGAAGTCGCGGCCTTCGCCGCGGTGTCGAAGCTCGATTCCTTGTCGGCCAGCGCCATCATGTAGACGGGATCGACGCCGGCCTCGTCGGAGGCCTTGACGATCGTGTCGACCACCTTGCGCGGCACGCTGCGCTCGCCGAACTTGACCGCGTCCTGCTCCTGCGTCACCCGCGGCAGGGCCGCGAGGTCGTCCTGGATCAGGGCGGTGGTGGCGGGCTCCTGCTCCGGCACGGGCAGGCCGTTCCAGGCATCCTTCGCCGGTGCCGATGCCGGTGCGTCTGCCGATGCCGCGGGCGCCTCGGCGGGAACCGCGGGCTCGAACGCGCGTTGAGCGAGTTCCTGAGCGGCGCGCGGGCTGGTGTCGACCCGGTCGTGGGCCTGGGCGGCCGGCGCGAAGTAGGCGGGCGCGAAGGCGGCCTGCGGCAGGCCGAACCCGGCGACGAGCCCGAGGGCCAGCGTCCCGGAGATCCGGCCGAGGCCGGTGCGGCGAAGTGACCGGCGCCCTGCGTCGCGCCCGGCCCGCGGCAGCCACGCCACGGCTTCATCCTCGAAATGCCCCGTGCCGGTCAGGGTCTGCGGCACGAGTCGGTTCACGTCGTCGGCGCAACGCGCCGGCTCCGGGAAAACCCCCATCATCGGTCCTCTTCTAGATCGGTCCTTGCGTCCGCCCGGCTCTGACGGCCGGGTTTTTTCTGGAAGCGGCGGCCCTATCGACGCCGGCCGTGACCAGAATGGGACGGCCCCGTGATCCAAGCGTGGCACGGTCAAGGAAGGGTTAACCCTCCCGCTTAGGGCCCCGTTAACGCCGCCGACCGGCGGCCGACCGGCCGCGCGCGGGACGACGACGGGGCGATGTTGTCGCATTCGGGTTGGAACGGAGCACCGCCGAGCCAGTTAGGTACGGCCCCGGGGGGGTGAATTTCCGTCCCAGGACGGACCCTTCAAGACGCCACCCGCGTCCGCACAAGGACATCAGTTTCCGATGAGCATGCAGTCCGGTCGCCGCGTCGGTGTCGCCTTCGTTGGCATGGGAGGCGCCGTCGCCACCACCGCCATCGCCGGCATCGAGATGATCAAATCCGGCTCCAACCGTCTCGACGGGCTGCCGCTCGCCGGTCTCTCCGTGGCCGGCATGGCCGACTACAAGGACCTCGTCTTCGGGGGCTGGGACCTGAACGGCGACGACCTCGCCTCCGCGGCGAGCGGGCACGGCGTGCTCTCGAAGGACGACATCGAGAACGGCGCCCAGGTCCTGAAGGGCATCACGCCCTGGCCGGCGGTCGGCAGCGCGAAGTTCTGCAAGAACATCGACGGTCAGAACCGGATCGTC
Organism: Methylobacterium sp. UNC300MFChir4.1; assembly: GCF_900110155.1. Taxonomy (NCBI): domain Bacteria; kingdom Pseudomonadati; phylum Pseudomonadota; class Alphaproteobacteria; order Hyphomicrobiales; family Methylobacteriaceae; genus Methylobacterium; species Methylobacterium sp. UNC300MFChir4.1. The sequence goes on from NZ_FOCS01000004.1 coordinate 183,661, forward strand.
GCCAAGGACCACCGCGAGGCGGTCTCGGTGATCGCCAACGATCTCCGCCGCTTCCAGAAGGAGAGCAACCTCGACGACGTGGTCGTGGTGAACCTCGCCTCCACGGAGCGCTGGCCCGACCTCAGCGACCCGACCCTGAACTCCACCGCCGCCTTCGAGAAGGGCCTGGATTCGAGCGACGAGGCGATCTCGCCGGCGATGCTCTACGCCTACGCGGCGATCAAGAGCGGCATCCCCTACGCCAACTTCACCCCGAGCGTCGCCGCCGACGTCCCGGCGCTCCTCGACCTCGCCAAGGAGCTGAACGTCCCGGTGGCCGGCAAGGACGGCAAGACCGGCCAGACCATGATGAAGACGGTGCTGGCCCCCGCCTTCAAGGCGCGCGCCCTCCACGTCGACGGCTGGTTCTCGACCAACATCCTGGGCAACCGCGACGGCCTCGCCCTGAACGATCCGAACTCGCTGCAGTCGAAGCTCAACACCAAAGGCACGGTGCTCGACTCGATCCTCGGCTACCCGGTCGAGGACCACCTCGTGCACATCCACTATTACCGCCCGCGCGGCGACGACAAGGAGGCCTGGGACAACATCGACGTCACCGGCTTCATGGGCCAGCGGATGCAGATCAAGGTCAACTTCCTCTGCAAGGACTCGATCCTGGCCGCCCCGCTCGTCATCGAGATCGCCCGCGTCCTCGATCTCGCGAGCAAGCGCGGCGACGGCGGCGTGCAGGAGCAGCTCTCGACCTTCTTCAAGGCGCCGATGGTCAAGAACGGCCACGGTCCGGAGCACGCCTTCGGCAAGCAGGAGCAGATGCTCCGCGACTGGCTGGGCGTGCACTAGGTTTCGTCAGAACCAGGGGGCGGCTTTTCGGAACGAGACGATGCCAAGCGAGAATGAGCCGCCCCGTTCCGGCGGCGCCGCGCCGGAAGCGCTGCGCGACCTTCTGGTCGAGATGAACGACCTCAAGCGCGTCCGCTCCGCGGGCCGTACGGGCTCGATCGCCGAGCGGCTGTTCACGCAGGGCTGGGGGCTGCTGACCGGCGGCGCCGCGCCGGACGACGTCGCCCTCGACATCGCGGCCGTCACGCTGGCGGCGACGCGCCTCTGCGACCTCGACGCGGCCTTCCTGACCGCGGCCGGGCTCTCCGACGCGGCGGCCTCAGCGGTGCTGGTGGCGGGGTTCGACGCCGTCACCGGAGAGCTCGATCCGGACCTCCGCGACCGCCTGCGCGCGCGGCTCGCGCCGCGTCCGGCCGGCCGGCCCGGGCCGCTGCCGGGCTTCGTCGGCGCCCTGGCACAGCAGCCGCGGGCGGGCGTCACCTGCCCCGGCCGCGCCCGGATCCTGCTGGAGCCGCCGGAGAACCACGCCGAGCACTGCCTGATCGTGGCGGTCTACGGCGTCTGCCTCAGCCCGTTCTACCGGGCCGATCCCGGCACCGTGTTCCTGGCCGCGATGACCCACCACTTCCACAACGCCGCCATGCCGGATGCCGGCTTCACCGGCGAGATGCTGCTCGGCGACCATCTCGGCCCGATCATGGCCACCACCGCCGCGTGGGCCCTCGCCGAGCTCGACGCGCCCCTGCGGGCCCAGGTCGAGCGCGCCCGGGCGGTGCTGCCCGACGACGCCACCGCCGAGGGCCGCGCCTTCCACGCGGCCGACTGCATCGATCGCGTCCTCCAGATCGCCCAGCACCTGCGCGGGGCCTCGACCACGATGGGGATGGTGCTCGACGAGTGGGAGCTGGTCCATGCCGGCCCGGTGAAGGGCTTCCACGATCGTGTCCTCGCCGACATGCGCATCCCTTGATCGCCGGACCCGGTCGCCCATCTGCCCGGGCGGCCCCGAGAACCATGATCCCGTTCGAACTCAGATCGCCGGACACCGGCAACCCGCTGAAGGCCGATGGCCCGCACGCCCTGCGCGACGCGGAGACCGGCGCGCGCTGGCCCGTGATCGACGGCATCCCGTACCTGCGGATCAACCGCGCGGCCCTGGTCGAGCGGGTGCTCGCCCATCTCGACGCCGGCGAGCCCGACGAGGCGCTGGCCGCGCTGCTGGTCGATCAGGACGATTGGTGGAACGGGCCGCCGGCCGATCCCGCCGGGATCATCCGCCTGATCAAGACGCGCCGCGAGGCGACCCTCCGCGAGGCGGTCGAGCTCCTCGGCTGGGGCCGCGTCGGCGACTACTTCCTGCACCGCTGGAGCGACCCGACCTTCCTGGCCGGCCTGTCGCTGCTGGAGGCGCACTGGAACGAGCCCGTCTGCGTCTTCGAGTTCGCCTGCGGCATCGGCCACTACCTGCGCGAGTTGCAGCGGCGCGGCTGCAAGGTCGCCGGCGCCGACGTGGTCTTCGCCAAGCTCTGGGTCGCGCGCCACTGGGTCGTGGCCGAGAAGGCGCAGCTCGTCTGCTTCGACGCCGGCTCGCCCCACTGGCCGATCCCTGGGGCGCCGGTCGACCTCGTCGTCTGCAACGACGCCTTCTACTTCCTCGACGACAAGGCGGCGCTCCTCGAGAACCTCCGCCAGAACGCCGGCGACGACGGCTGGCTGGCGCTGAGCCACATCCACAACCGCGACTGTCCGGGCTTCTCGACCGGACGCGCGGTGACGGCCGAGGAGATCGCCGAGTTCTTCCCCGACGCCCTGGTCTACGACGACGCGGAGCTGACCCGGGCGCTGGTCGAGGCGCGGGCGCCGGGCCCGCAGGACCCCGCCGCCCTGCGGAGCTGCGAGGCGTTCTCGGTGGTGTGCGGTCCCGGGATGCGACCGGCGCCGCGCGCCTTGGTCGACGGCCTCACCCTGCCGAAGCCCGGCACCGTGCTGCGGCTCAACCCGCTCTACGTGCCCGAGGGCGGCGGTTACGTCATCCGCTGGCCCTCGGAGCGCTACGAGGCGGAGTACGCCCCGCGCGCAACGTACCCGCTGCACTCCCCGGGACCGGAGTCGCTGACCTTCGACGAAAGCCTCGATGCGCCGGAAACGCAGCGCGTGCGCGTGCGCGAGTTCGTCGACCTGCCGGAGCGGTGGTGATGGACGCGGTCGGCTGGGGCATCGTCGGCTACGGCTGGGTCGCCCGCGACTACATGGAGCCCGGCATCCGCGCGGCCGGGCACCGGCTGGTGGCGGTCAGCGATCCGAACCCGGAGAGCCGCGCGGCCGCCGAGCGGGCCGGTGCCCGCGTCCACGCCGATCTCGCCGGCCTGATCGCCGAGCCCGCGGTCGAGGCGGTCTACGTGGCGACGCCGAACCACCTGCACCGCGGCGCCGTCGAGGCGCTGGCCGCTGCCGGCAAGGCGATCCTGTGCGAGAAGCCCATGGCGGCGACGCTGGCGGATGCCGAAGCCATCGCGCACGCCGTCGACTCCCAGAAGATCTTCTACGGAACGGCCTTCGACCAGCGGCACCACCCGGCCCACCGGACGATCCGCGCGCAGGTCGAGGCCGGGCGGCTCGGCACGGTGACGACCGTACGGATCGTCTACGCCTGCTGGCTCGGTCGCGACTGGTCGGAGGCCGGGCAGCCCAATTGGCGGATCGACGCCGCCCAGGCCGGCGGCGGCGCCCTGATGGACCTCGCCCCGCACGGGCTCGATCTCGTGGACTACCTGCTCGGCGAGCCGATCGCCGACCTCGCGGCCCTCACCCAGACCAAGGCCCAGGATTACGCCGTCGACGACGGCGCCCTGTTGATCGGGCGCACGCGGAGCGGCGCACTGGCGAGCCTGCACGTCGCCTACAATTGTCCCGACGCGCTGCCCCGCCGCCGCCTGGAGGTGGTCGGCACGAAGGGTCTGCTCGTCGCCGAGAACACGATGGGCCAGACGGCCGGCGGCTCGCTGACCTTCGTCGACGGCGCCAGCGGGCGCGCGGAACCGCTCGCCTTCGACGCCGACAGCTCGCCCTTCACCGAGCAGGTGCGCGCCTTCGGCTCGGCGCTGCGCCGGCCCGAGGAGCGGGCCGCGTACGCGGCGTCCCGGGACCTTCACACGATGCGGCTCGTCGCCCGCGCCTACGGGCAGGGGTAGCGGACACAGGATACGCAGCCACGGAACCACACCCCGGCATCTCCCACCCACGCCCTCATCCTGAGGTGCCCGCGTCAGCGGGCCTCGAAGGAGGGCTCCAGGGATCGCGCGTCCGACTGGAGCCCTCCTTCGAGGCCTCCGCTGCGCTTCGGCACCTCGGGATGAGGGGATGAATGGGAGGGGGTGCGGCGCACGGTTCGAGGAAGACGGGAACACGACGTGAGCAACGCAGACGCCTTCCACGACCAGGACGACCGCGCCCGCCACGAGCGGATCAAGGCGCCGCGCCCCTACCGTTTCGGGGCCAAGCGGCCGATCGAGGGCCTACCCGAGACCCTGCCCGACCCGGTCAAGGCCTATCTCGACGTGCTGCCGGAGGGGCGCGTCGTCGGCTTCCCGCTGGCGCCACTCGATCGCACCGGCATCCCGGTCTGGTTCGTGGCCCTGTTCCTCGACGACCCGTTCTTCGTGGGCGCGATGCCGTCTGGGATCGGCTACGGCGCCACCGACGACGAGGCGCTGATCGGCGCCGTGGCGGAGATCGCCGAGAACCTGATGCCCTCGCTCGCGGTGCTGCCCCGCGCGAAGGAGCGGGCGAGCTATACCGATCTCGCCCGAGTCTACGGCGCCAAGTCGGTCGCCGACCCGCTGACCCTGTGCCTGCCCGCTGGGTCCCCGGTCGGCCGCGACACGGTGCTCGAGTGGACGCCCGCGATCCGCCACGCCACCGGCGAGATCGTCCTGATGCCGCTCGACGTCGCCGCCACCGACTATTTCGAGCTGTCGGAGGGCTACAAGCCTTTCACCAACCTGATCACCAACGGCCTCGGCGCCGGGCCCGACGTGCCTTTCGCGCTGGGCCACGGCGTGCTGGAGCTGCTCCAGCGGGACGGCAACGGCCTGCTGTTCCGGGCCCTCGACCAGGGCGTGATGCTCGACCTCGACGGCATCGGCTCGGAGAACGCCGCCATGCTGGCCCGGCTGAAGGCGCTGGGCATCCGGGCGCTGCCGAAATTCGCCACCGACCAGTTCGGGCTGACCAACCTCTACGTCGTCGGCTACGACGAGGATCCGGCGCGCACCCCGGCGCCGATCGCCCTCTCGGCCTGCGGCGAGGCCTGCGACCCGGACCGGGAGCGGGCGCTGCGCAAGGCGCTGCTGGAATTCCAGGCGGCCCGGGTGCGCAAGACCTTCGGGCACGGCCCCCTCGACATGGCCGCCACGGTGACGCCGCCCGGCTACGTCGACGCCTTCATCCAGAAGGCGCTGCCCAGCCTGGACCTCGAGGAGAGCCGCGCACTCCAGGCCATGCTCGAATGGATCGAGATGCCGGCGGCCGACCTGCGCGGCGTGCTGGCCGACACGGTCTATTCCGAGCGCAGCACGAAGCGATTTACGGAGTTGCCTTCCACTCCGGCCGCCGACGGCCATGCGCGGGGGAAGATCGCCTGCGACCGGCTGCTCGAAGCCGGGTTCGACGTGCTCTACGTCGACTGCACACCGCCGGGCGGCGGGGTCGGCGTCGTGAAGGCGATCGTGCCGGGGCTCGAGGTCGAGACCATGAGCTACTACCGGATCGGCGAGCGCAACACGAGGAAGCTCATCGACCGCGACCATCCACTCATCCAGTTCGGCACCGAGAGCGAGACTTTGCGGCCGGTGCGTCTGACCCCTGAAGCCCTGGAGCGGTTCGGCGGCCAGCCGCTGTTCGACGTGGCCCTGGCCGAGCGGATCGTCGGGCGGCACTATCCGCTCTACCGCGAGCCGGAATCGCACCACGCGCCGTTCCGCCTCGCCCAGCGGAAGGGGAGGGCGGCGTGACGCTCCGGTTCGCCTACAACACCAACGGCGCGGCCAACCACCGCCTCGACGACGCGATCCACCTGATCAAGGCGGCGGGCTACGACGGCGTGGCGCTCACCCTCGACATCCACCACCTCGACCCCTTCGCCGACACCTGGGCGGCGGAAGCCGGCCGGGTGGCGAGCCTGCTGGAGAAGCTGGAGCTGACCTGCGTCATCGAGACGGGCGCCCGCTTCCTCCTCGATCCGTCCGCCAAGCACGAGCCGACGCTGGTGACCGCCGACGCCGCGGGCCGCGCCCGGCGGGTCGGCTTCCTCAAGCGGGCGATCGAGATCGGCGCCATGCTCTCCGCCGAGGCGGTCTCGTTCTGGGCCGGCGTGCCGAAGCCCGGCGTCGATCCCGGCGAGGCGCGGCACTGGCTGGAGGAGGGGCTGAACGAGGTCGCCTCGTTCGCCGCCGAGGCCGGTGTCGTGCCCTGCCTGGAGCCCGAGCCCGGCATGCTGATCGAGACGCTCGACGACTACGCTTCCCTCTCCGTGCCGGGCTTGAAGCTCGCCCTCGACACCGGCCATTGCCTCGTCACGGGCGAGCGCGAGCCGGCGGCCGCCGTGCGGGAATTCGCCGACCGGATCGGCACCGTGGCGATCGAGGACATGAAGCGCGGCAGCCACATCCACCTGCCGTTCGGCGAGGGCGACATGGACGTGCCGGGTGTCCTGGAGGCCCTGGAGGCGGTCGGCTTCGGCAAGCTGATCTGCGTCGAGCTGTCTCGCGAGAGCCACCGGGCAGACGTGATGATCCCGCAGGCGCTGGACTATCTCCGCGGCTGTCGGCGCCCCGGCCCGGTCCTGGCCGGCGAGCAGGAGACGCGGCGGCAATGGCAGTGAGAGCTGAACCGCGGCGAGGCGAGGATCGGGCACGGGAGAGGGGGCGCCTCGGCGCCTCGCCCGGTCAATGCGAAAGTGCGGCGCGATGAGAATCCTCTTCCTCAGCCGCCGCTATTTCCCGGCGATATCGGGCATGAGCGTCTACGCGCAGAACCTGCTGCGCGAGCTGGTCGGCGCCGGCCACGACGTCACGATGATCTCGCAGTACCGGGGCGACGCCTTCGGCACCCGGGTCTACGGGGGCGGGCCGCCCCCGCCGGTGCCGGGCGTGCGGGTGATCGGCCTGGAGCAGCTCGGCGAGCAGGCGTCGGGCGACTTCGAGCGCGACATCGCCGCGATGGTGGACGCGATCTGCCGCGAGCACGCCCGACAACCCTTCGACATCCTGCACGCGCAATACGGTTACCCGACCGGCTGGGCGGTGCTGCTCGCCGCGCGCGAACTCGGCGTGCCGAGCGTCGTCTCGATCCAGGGCGGCGACGGCCACTGGGTCGGCTCTTGCTGCGAGACCCACCGGGTCGCCATGTGCGAGGTGCTGGCCCACGCCAACGCGCTGCTGATCGGCGGCGCCTCCTTCGTGGACGAGGTCTGCGAGCGGCTCGGGTCGGACCCCGCCCGCTTCACCATCGTGCCCGGCGCGGTCGACACCGACCGGTTCGCGCAGGGCACGCCCGACGGGCTGCCCGCGCCCCATCCGGGCCCGGTGCGGCTGTTCTACCACGGCCGGGTCGACCGCCGGAAAGGCGTGCTCGACTTCATCGAGGCCCTGGCGATCCTGCGCGCGCAGGGCACGCCGTTCGCCGCCACCATCTCGGGGATCGGGCCCGACGTGGACCCGGCCAAGGCGCTCGCCGCCGAGCGCGCCTTCTCGGAGCGGGAGATCGCCTTCACGGGCTACGCCGAGTACGCCACCGTGCCCGACCTCTACCGCCGCGCCGACGTGTTCGTCTCGCCGACCTACGCGGAGGGCTTCTCCAACACGATCCTGGAGGCGCTCGCGGCCGGGCTCGCCACCGTCTCGTGCCACGCGGTCGGCGTCTCGGACTGCCTGCGCGACGGGGAGAACGGGCTGCTGGTGAACCCGGGCGACGTCCCGGCGCTGGCCGCCGCGCTCACCCGGGTCATCGCGGACGCGGATCTTCGCCGCCGCATCGCGACGGCCGGCTTGGAGGAGTGCCGCCGCGTCTACTCGTGGCACGCGGTCGGGCGGCAGATCATGGACGTCTACGCCCGCGTGCGCGGCGAGCGGCCGGCCACCGGCTTCTCGCCGGATCTGCCCCACGATCCGACCTGTCGATTCCGCGCCGAGCCGCACCTTCTCTGAGCGCGCGGGTTGGAACCCATCGAGACCGTCGCACCCCGGACCATGCCCACCGCGCTCGCCCTCTCGCCCCATCTCGACGACGCGGCCTTCTCGTGCGGCGGCCTCCTGGCAAGCCTCGCGCAAGCTGGCTGGCGCGTGGTGATGGCGACCCTGTTCACCGGCAGCGTCGCCGAGCCGAGGGGCTTCGCGCTCGCCTGCCAGCTGGACAAGGGGCTCGGACCGGAGGTCGACTACATGGCCCTGCGCCGGGACGAGGATGTCCGGGCTGCCGCGGCGCTCGGCATCGCGCCGCCCGTCCACCTGCCGTTCCGGGAGGCACCGCACCGAGGCTACGGCTCGGCGCCGGAGCTCTTCGCCGACACCCGCGCCGACGACGGCGTCGCGGCCGATCTGGCGCCGGCCATCGCGGGGCTGATCGCTGCGGAGAGCCCGGACCTCCTCCTCGCCCCGCAGGCGATCGGCGGCCATGTCGATCACGTCCAGGCGGTCCGGGCGCTGCGCGGCCTCGCGCCGGCGCGGCCGATCCTGTGGTGGCGCGACTTCCCCTACACGGTGCGGGACGCCGCCCCGAAGGAACCCCTCGCCGACCTGTTCGCCGACCTCGCCGAGCCCGCGATGCGCCTCACCCCGGACGCGCAGGCCCGGAAGCGCGCCGCCTGCGCGGCCTATGCCAGCCAGATCGGCTTCCAGTTCGGCGGCGTGGCCGGCCTCGACGCGCGCCTCGCCCGGGAACAGGGCACCGAGCGCTTCCGCCGGTCCGGCCGCCTCGGCCCCGCGATCCCCGGCCTCGATGCCGGCTGAGCCGCGGGCGCCGAAGGCGCTGGCCGATCCGGATGCCCTCGCGGCCCGCCGCGTCCTGATCGACAGCCCCCACATCGCCCCGATCCGGGCGCTGGCGGCGACCATCGCGGCCGAGCGCTGCGCCCCGGTCCCGGCGCCCGACCCGCTGGACGGCGGCGTCGGCGCGCGGATGCTCCTGCTGCTCGAGACCCCCGGCCCGGCGGTCCTGCGCACCGGCTTCGTCACCCGCGACAGCGCGAACGGCACGGCCGCGAACCTGTTCCGCTTCCTCGCCGAGGCCGGGCTCGGCCGGGCCGACACGCTGATCTGGAACGCGGTCCCCTGGCTCATCCACGCCGAGGGCGCCCGCAACCGGGCGCCCCGCCGGGCGGAGGTGGCGGCGGCCGCGCCCTATCTGGCCCCGCTCCTCGACCTGCTGCCGCGCCTCGCCGTGGCGGTGCTGGCCGGCCGCTTCGCCGGCGAGGCCGCGCCCGCCCTCGCGGCGCTCCGCCCCGCCCTTCCGGTGATCCGGGTGCCGCACCCGAGCCCGACCTATGTCTGCACCGCGCCGGAGGTGCCGGAGCGGATCCGGCGCGGCCTCGCGGAAGCGGCCGCGATCCTCGATCGGACCTCCGGCTGAGGATAGATCGCCCGTCACGGGCCTGCCTTCCCTGGCCTTGCGCCCCGGTTCGGCCTACATGCGGGGCAACGGGCCGCGGTCCGGGAGATTCCGGCACGGGCTGACGGCCTTCGGGCCGGGCCGCGCAGCCGGAAGGGCGGACGCCGATCGGCATGAATTTTCAGGGACAGCACCGGAGCCCGGCCGAGCCGGTCGAGCCGGTCCAGCACGATGCCGAGGCGGGCTCGAAGCGGAAGAGCCGGCGCAGCCGCTATGCCTGGATCGGCACGGCGGCCAGCATCGTGCTGTTCGCCGTCTCCCTCGGCGTCCTGTGGAAGCTCGTGCAGAGCGTCAGCTGGGCGGAGGTGCGCAGCGCCATCGCGGCGGCGACCGCCGAGCAGCTCGGGCTCGCCTTCCTGTTCGTCGGCATCAGCTACCTGTTCCTGACCGGCTACGACGCGCTGGCCCTGCGCCAGCTCAAGATCAAGGTGCCGTACCGGATCACCGCGCTCGCCTCCTTCACGAGCTACGCGGTGAGTTTCACCCTCGGTTTCCCGCTGCTCACTGCCGGGACGATCCGCTACTGGATCTACGCCCGACAGGGGCTCTCGACGGCCAAGATCGCCGCGCTCACCGTCATCGCCGGCTTCACCTTCTGGCTCGGCATGGGCGTGGTGCTTGGCCTGAGCCTGATCATCGAGGCCGGCCAGCTCGCCGGCCTCGCCTTCACGTCGATCCGGATCAACCAGGGCGTCGGCCTCGCGGCGCTCGCCCTGGTGCTCGGCTACCTCGCCTGGGTCTCGGCCAAGAAGCGCAGCATCACCGTCAAGCAGTGGCGCCTGGAACTGCCGGGCGCCTCGGTCTCCATCGGCCAGATGATCGTCGGGATCGGCGACGTCTGCGCGGCGGCGGCGGTGCTCTACGTCCTGCTGCCGCAGGAGACGACGCTCGGCTTCACCACCTTCCTGGCGATCTACGTGCTCGCCGCCATGCTGGGGATCGCGTCGAACGCGCCGGGCGGGATCGGGGTGTTCGAGGCGACGATCCTGCTCGCCCTGTCGAGCCTGCCGCGCAACGAGGTGCTGACCTCGCTGCTGCTGTTCCGGGGCTGCTACTACGTCGTGCCGTTCGTGACCGCCCTGGCGATGCTCGGGCTGTACGAGATCGTCAAGCGCGCGGGCGGCGCCCGCGATCCCGGGCCTCCGGAGGGCACGGCCGGCCCGTCCGGCCGGGCGTGGCACGACGAGTCCGAGCCCCGCTGAGCGGCCGGCCGCGCCCGCCATGTCCGGCCGCCTGCGCAGCTCCCCCGCCTGGACCGGCGCCGCGATCGCCGCGGGCCTGCTCGGGCTCGCCACCGCGCTGGCCGGGCGGCTCGATCTCCCGCTGATCCTGATCGGCCTCGCGGCGGTCTGCCTGGGCGGCTGGCTCGGCGGGCGCGGCCGCGAGGCGCCCGCGCCGCGCCCGGCCACCACCACGCCGCGCCACGCCGTCGCCGAGGCGCTGCTCGCCCACGTGCCGGACCCGGTCATCCTGGTCGACCGGCGCACCCTGGTGCTGGAGGCCAATCCCGCCGCCCGGGCGCTCCTGCCGGCCCTCCACCAGGCCCGGCCGCTGTCCTTCGCGCTCCGCGACCCGGAGGTCCTCGACGGCATCGAGGCCGTGCTGAGTTCGGGCCTCCCCCGCCGCGTCGCGCTGTCGACCCGAGTGCCGCTGGAGCGGACCTTCGATGTCCAGATCGGCGCCCTGCCGATGCCCGACGGGTCCGGCGTCAGCGCGCTGCTGTTCCTGCGCGACCTCACCGCGGCCCGGCGCCTGGAGGCGATGCGGGTCGACTTCGTCGCCAACGCCAGCCACGAGCTGCGCACGCCGCTCGCCACCCTGATCGGCTTCATCGAGACCCTGCAGGGGCCGGCCCGCGACGACGCGCAGGCCCGGGAGCGCTTCCTGGAAATCATGCGCGTCCAGGCCCTGCGGATGACGCGGCTGATCGACGACCTGCTGTCGCTGTCGCGGATCGAGCTGCGCGAGCACGTCGCCCCCACCGCGGTGGTCGATCTCGGGGCGCTCGCCCGCCAGATGGTCGACGCCCAGGGCCCGCCCGCCGAGGCGCGGGGCGCCACGATCCGGCTGGAGGAGGGTGCGGGCCCCTACGCGGTCCCCGGCGACGCCGACGAGCTGGCGCGGGTCATCGAGAACCTGATCGAGAACGCCGTGAAGTACGGCGGCGGCCGGATCAGCGTCGGGCTCGCCCGCCAGGACGACCCGCGCCTCGGGCGCCGCGTCGTCCTGTCGGTGGCCGATGACGGGCCGGGCATCCCGCCCGAGCACATCCCGCGGCTGACGGAGCGCTTCTACCGGGTCGACGTCACCTCGAGTCGCGCCCGCGGCGGCACCGGGCTGGGGCTCGCCATCGTCAAGCACAGCCTCAATCGCCACCGCGGTCGCCTCGCCATCGAGAGCGCGGCCGGCGAGGGGACGACCGTGCGGGTCAGCCTGCCCGAGTACGGCGCCGCGCCGCCTCGGTTCGCGGCCGATCAGGCCGGCCCGGTATAGGGGCCGATCCCGAGCCCGGCCTCGACGCGCCCGACCCAGGCGCGGATCGCCGGGTAATCCGTCAGGTCGAAGCCCCCCTCGTGGGCCATGCGCGTGTAGGCGACGAGCGCCACGTCGGCGAGGGTCAGGATCTCGCCCGCCATGAAGGCCGAGCGCCCGAGGGTGTCCTCCATCAGCCGCAGGGCGTCGGCGCCGCGCTCGGCGAGCTTCGGGTCGAGATCCTCGGGCGCCCGCTTGAGGTAGTGGAGCTGGTAGCGGCGGACCGCGATGTAGGGCTCGTGGCTGTACTGCTCCCAGAACATCCACTGCAGCATCCGGGCGCGGGGCAGGGGCTCCGCGGGTACCAGCGCGGAGCCCTCCGCGAGGTAGACGATGATCGCGTTCGATTCCGACAGCACGGTGCCGTCGGGCAGGACGACGATGGGCACGCGGCCGGCGGGGTTCAGGGCGAGGAACTCGGGCCGGCGCGTCCCGCCGCCCGGGACGTCGACGTCGCGCCAGACCGCCGGGATGCCGAGATGCGCCGCGACCCATTTGACCTTGAGGCAGTTGCCGGAACCCGGGTCGCCGTAGATCGTCAGCGGCTCGCTCATCGGTGTCCCCGTCGCTCCGGTGGGCGGCGACCTTGGCCGGACGGGCGCGATTCGACAACGGCCGCGGCCCGCATCGACCGGCCGGATCCGGAGCCTCGCCCGCGAACCCTTGACCTTCCCATCATGGGAAGCTCCATCTGACCGGGCATGGATGCTTCCAACCGGACCACCGCCATGTCGAGATCCGTCGCCCTGACCCTCCCCGTCGCGGGCATGTCCTGCGCCTCCTGCGTCGGCCGCGTCGAGCGCGCCCTCGCGGCGCTGCCCGGCGCCCGTGACGTGGCGGTGAACCTCGCCACCCACCGCGCCAGCCTCGTCCTCGACGGGGCGACGAGCCCGGGCGACGTCGCGACGGCGCTCGCGGATGCCGGCTACCCCCTCCCAGAGACGCAGAGCCTGCTGGCCGTGGATGGGATGTCCTGCGCGAGTTGCGTCGGCCGCGTCGAGCGGGCGCTGGCCGCCGTGCCGGGGGTGACCGGCGCCAGCGTCAACCTCGCCGCCGGCCGGGCCGCGATCCGCCATCCCGAGGGGGTGGTGCCGATGGACGCGCTGGTGGCGGCCGTGGAGACGGCCGGTTACGAGGCCCGACCGGTCGAGGCCGGCCACCCGGTCGACCCCTCCGCCCGTCAGGCCGAGGAGGGGCGCGCCCTGCGCCGCGACCTGATCGTCGCCGCCCTGCTGTCGGCGCCCGTCGTGGTTCTCGACATGGGCGGCCACCTCCTGCCCGCCCTGCACGGCGGCCCGGTGACGGCCCTGGTCCAGGCCGCGCTGGCCACCCTGGTCCTCGCCGGCCCGGGGCGGCGCTTCTTCCTGCGCGGCGTCCCGGGCCTCCTGCGCGGCCATCCCGACATGAACGCCCTGGTCGCCCTCGGGGCCGGCGCCGCCTACCTGTACTCGCTGGTCTCGACCCTGGCTCCGCACCTCCTGCCGGCCGGGGCGGCGCACCTCTACTTCGAGGCGAGCGTCCTGATCGTCACGCTGATCCTGCTCGGCCGGACGCTGGAGGCCCGCGCCAAGGGGCGCACCGGCCAGGCGATCGCGCGGCTGATGGACCTGACGCCCAAGACCGCCCGGGTCGTCCGCGACGGTGCGGAGACCGAGGTTCCCCTCGACGCCCTGCGCCTCGGCGACGTCGTCCGGGTGCGTCCGGGCGAGCGGGTGGCGGCCGACGGTGCCGTGGTGGCCGGTAGCAGCCACGTGGACGAGAGCATGGTGACGGGCGAGCCGGCCCCGGTGCGCAAGGGGCCGGGCGATCCCGTGGTCGGCGGGACGCTCAACGGCCGCGGCAGCCTCGACCTGCGGGTCGAGGCCGTGGGCGGCGCCACCGTGGTGGCGCAGATCGCCGCCATGGTGGAGCGCGCCCAGGGCGGCAAGCTGCCGATCCAGGCGCTGGTCGACCGCGTCACCGGGCGGTTCGTCCCGGCGGTGATCGGCATCGCCGCGGTGACCTTCCTGGCCTGGCTGGCGCTGGCGCCGGCCCCGGCGCTGGGTCCGGCCCTGGTCAACGCCGTCGCGGTGCTGATCATCGCCTGCCCCTGCGCCATGGGGCTGGCGACGCCGACTGCCATCATGGTCGGCACCGGGCGCGCGGCGGCGCGCGGCGTGCTCTTCCGCGACGGCGCGGCGCTGCAGGGACTGCGCGACGTGCGGGTGGTGGCCCTCGACAAGACCGGCACCCTGACCGAAGGCCGCCCCCGGCTCACCGAGATCGTCCCGGCCGCGGGCGTCGCGGAGGACGCGGTGCTGGCCCTCGCCGCCGCGCTGGAGACCCGCTCCGAGCACCCGCTGGCCGGCGCCGTCGTGGCGGCGGCCCGCGAGCGCGGCCTCGACCTGCCGGAACCGGGCAGCTTCGAGGCGGTGGCGGGCTTCGGGATCGCCGGACGTGTCGCGGGCCGGGCCGTGGCCCTCGGCGCGCCGCGCTACCTGGAGCGTCTCGGCGTCGCCCTCGACCCGGATCTCGCTGCCCGGGCCGAGGCGCTGGCGGGCGCGGAGCGGAGCCCGATCCACCTCGTCCTCGACGGGCGCCACGCCGCGATCCTGGCGGTGGCCGATCCCGTGAAAGCCGGCGCCCGCGCGGCGGTCGCGGCCCTGAAGGCGCGCGGCCTCGCGGTGGCGATGGTCACGGGCGACGATCCCGTCACCGCCGCCGGCGTGGCGCGGAGCCTCGGCATCGACGCCGTGGCCGCCGGGGTGCTGCCCGGCGGGAAGGTCGAGGCGGTCCAGCGGTTCCGGGCGGAACACGGGCCGGTGGCCTTCGTGGGCGACGGCATCAACGACGCGCCGGCGCTGGCCGAGGCCGATGTCGGACTGGCGATCGGCACCGGCACCGACATCGCCGTCGAGAGCGCCGACGTGGTGCTGATGTCGGGCGATCTGGAGGCCCTGGTCGAGGCCCTGGCGCTGTCGCGGGCGGTGATGGCCAATATCCGCCAGAACCTGTTCTGGGCCTTCGCCTACAACGCCGCGCTGATCCCGGTGGCGGCCGGCGTGCTGGTGCCGTTCGGCGGCCCGGCCCTGTCGCCGATCCTGGCCGCGGGCGCCATGGCCTTCTCGAGCGTGTTCGTCCTGGGCAACGCCCTGCGGCTGCGCCGGGCCGGCGGGCGTCCCGCGGCGGCCGAGGGGCCGGCGCTGGCCGCGAGGCCGGCATGAGCGCGGCGACCCTCACGATCGGCGAGGCGGCGCGCCGGACCGGCGTCTCGGCCAAGATGATCCGCTGGTACGAGGCGACCGGCCTGCTGCCGCCGGCCGCCCGGTCCGAATCCGGCTACCGCCACTACGGCGAGGCGGACCTGCACACGCTGCGCTTCATCCGCCGCGCCCGCGATCTCGGCTTCAGCGTGGACGCGATCGCGGATCTCCTGGCGCTCTGGCGCGACCGCGCCCGGCCGAGCGCCGGGGTGAAGGCGATCGCGCAGGAGCAGATCGCCGATCTGCGCCGCCGCATCGCCGAGATGGAGGGCATGGCCCGGACGCTGGAGCACTTGGCGGAGGCCTGCTGCGGCGACGCGCGGCCGGACTGCCCGATCCTGGACGACCTCGCCGCGGGCGACCATACACCCGCGCCGCGGCGGCGCGGGCGCGGGATCACGGGGCCGGGTGCGGCGTGAGCGGGGCGCCGCGGATACCGAGCTTGGCCGTTGACGGCGGCTCTGGCCCCGGCTTTGCTGGTCCGGCCCACCCGCAAAGGCCACGAGAGCCCCGCCCCGATGCCCGTCCTCGAACGGATCCGCGCTTTCGCCGACACGATGACGGCGTGGCGGCACGACCTGCACGCCCATCCCGAGCTGCTCTACGACGTCGACCGCACCGCCGGCTTCGTCGCCGAGACGCTGCGGTCCTTCGGCTGTGACGAGGTCGTCACCGGCATCGGTCGGACCGGGGTGGTGGGCGTCATCCGCGGCCGGGGATGCAGCTCCAACCGTGCCATCGGCCTGCGCGCCGACATGGACGCCCTGCCGATCCAAGAGGTGCGCGACCTGCCCTACCGCTCCGCCGTGCCGGGCAAGATGCACGCCTGCGGCCACGACGGTCACACGACCATGCTCCTCGGCGCCGCCAAGTACCTCGCCGAGACCCGGGATTTCGACGGGGCGGCCGTGCTGATCTTCCAGCCAGCCGAGGAGGGTGGCGGCGGCGGCGAGGCGATGGTCGACGACGGAATGATGGAGCGGTTCGGGGTCGAGTCGGTCTACGGGATGCACAACATCCCCGGCATGGCGGTCGGCACCTTCGCGATCCGGCCGGGGCCGATCATGGCCTCGACCGATCGCTTCACGATCACGATCGAGGGACGGGGCGGCCACGCGGCCCTGCCGCAGAACGCCGTCGACAGCGTGCTCGTGTCGAGCCACGTGATCATCGCCCTGCAGAGCATCGTGTCGCGCAACCTCGACCCGGTGCAGTCGGCCGTGGTCTCGGTCTGCGCGCTGGAGGCCGGCGAGGCCTTCAATGTCCTGCCGCAGACCGTCACCATGCGCGGCACCATGCGCACGCTGTCCCAGGCCGTGCGCGGCGAGATCAAGGCGCGGATCGAGACCCTGGTGGCCGAGATCGCCGGCGGCTTCGGCGCGCGGGGCGGGGTCGCGTACGGGGCGAGCTACCCGGTGACCGAGAACCATCCCGCCGAGACCGATTTCATGGCCGGCGTCGCCGAGGCGCTGGTGGGTGAGGAGAACGTCGACCGGACGGTGGCGCCGATGATGACCGCCGAGGACTTCTCCTACATGCTCGCCCGCCGTCCCGGCGCCTACATGTTCATCGGCAACGGCGACAGCGCCTCGCTCCACCACCCGCACTACGATTTCAACGACGCGGCCGCGCCGTACGGGGCTTCCCTGTGGGCGCGCCTGATCGAGACCGGGCTGCCGCGCACCGCCTGAGCGCGCCCCCAGCCGCACCGTCATCGCGCGCGCAGCGACCCAGCCCACGCCGTTAGAGGTTGCGCAGCCCTGGGTCGCTTCGCTGCGCTCGCGATGACGGGAGGCGATCAGCCGCCGTAGCGGGCCTTGAGCAGCGCGTAGGTCAGCCGCGCCGTCTGGACCTCGCCGCCCTCTGGCCGGCCGGGCTTGGCGGAGGGGTTCCAGCCGTAGAGGTCGAAATGGCCGTGCGCCTTCGTGTTGGGCGCGAAGCGGCGCAGGAACAGGGCCGCGGTGATCGCTCCCGCGAACGGCCCGCCCGAGACGTTGTTGAGGTCGGCCACCTTGGAATCGAGCAGGCTCGCGTAGGGCGCGTGCAGCGGCATGCGCCAGACCGGGTCGATCGCCACCCGGCCGGCCCGCGCCACCGCCTCGGCCAGCGCGTCGTCCTCCGTGAAGAAGGCCGGCAGGTCCGGCCCGAGGGCCACCCGGGCCGCGCCGGTCAGGGTCGAGAAGTCGAGGATCAGGTCGGGGGAATCCGCGTCCGCGAGGGCGAGCGCGTCGGCCAGGATCAGCCGGCCCTCCGCGTCGGTGTTGCCGATCTCGACGCTGAGCCCGGCCCGGCTCGGCAGCACGTCGCCGGGGCGGAAGGCGTTGCCCGCGACCGCGTTCTCCACCGCGGGGATCAGCAGGCGCAGGCGCAGGTTCAGGCCCGCGCCCATGACCATGTCGGCGGCGGCCAGCGCCGCGGCGGCGCCGCCCATGTCCTTCTTCATCAGCAGCATCGCGGCCGACGGCTTCAGGTCGAGGCCGCCGGTGTCGAAGGCGACGCCCTTGCCGACCAGGGTCACGCGCGGCGCGTCCGCCGGCCCCCAGGTCAGGTCGATCAGCCGCGGGGCCCGGGGCGACGCGGCGCCGACCGCGTGGATCAGCGGGTACCCCTCGGCGAGGGCCCCGCCTTCCGTGACGGCGACGGAGGCGCCGTGGCGCTCGGCCACCGCCCGGGCGGCCGCCTCGATCTCGGCGGGTCCGAGATCGTTGGCCGGCGTGTTGACGAGATCCCGGCCCAGCGCCACCGCGGCGGCGATCCGCTCCACCTCGGCCGCGTCGATGCCGGCGGGCGCCGCGAGCCGGGCCTTCGTGCCGCCGCCGGACCGGTAGCGGCCGAAGCGGTAGCTCCCCATCAGCCAGGCGAGGGCGGCCTCGGCCGGCTCGGGAGCGTTGTCCAGGCGGAAGGTCCCCTCCGGCAGCAGCCCCGGCAGCTTGCCTGCGAGGAGCCTGTCGTAGGCCGCGGCCTCGGGATCGCCGAGGCCGAACAGGACCCGCGCGAGGCCGCCGTCCGGGCCGGGCAGGAGCGCGAGGCTGCCCGCCTTCGGCTTGAAGCCGATGGCCCTGGCGAAGCTCCGCTGGGCGGGCTCCAGGCCGGACTCGACCGCCGCCCAGCCCCCGGTGGTGACCAGCGTCACCGGTACGGCCTGGGTGTCGCCGGGCTGGAGCCCGCGGGTCGTCGCCGGAATCTCGGCCTGGATCATGTGCCTCTCGCGTGCCGCCCGGACCGGCGGCTTAACCGGTGATTAGGGTTAACGCTCTATCACCGGCCGGCCGGGAGCGTGAAGCGCGTGCCATCGCGTCCGGTCCCGATGCCGGCGGAGCGCACCATGATGACGGCCCTGTTCCGGGTCACCCGATCCCAGGCACGCCCCGGACGCCGCGCCGCCCTCGCGGCCGCCGTCGTCGCGCTGGGCCTGGCCGGCTGCAACACCCGCTCGCCCGAGACGACCGGGTCGATCGGCCCCCTCGGCGGGCCGTCCGCGGCCGCCGCGGCGCCCTCGCGGCAGGACATCGACCGGCTGGCCGAGCGCTACAACGCCGACCCCGCCGACGGGCGCACGGCGATGGCCTACGCCCGCGCCCTGCGGGCCACCGACCAGATCGGCCAGGCCTCGGCGGTGCTGCAGCAGGCCGCCCTGCGCAACCCGCGCGACCAGGCCCTGCTCGGTGCCTACGGAAAATCGCTGGTCGAGGCGGGCCGCTTCCGCGAGGCGATCGACGTGCTCTCCAACGCGCACACGCCCGCCAATCCCGACTGGCGCATCCTGTCGGCGCAGGGCTCGGCCTCCGCCCAGCTCGGCGAGCAGGCCCGCGCCCAGGGCTTCTACGAGGCCGCCCTCAAGATCCGCCCGAACGAGCCCTCGCTCCTGTCCAATCTCGGCCTGTCCTACGCGCTGTCGCGCAACCTCGATCAGGCCGAGCAGACCCTGCGCCTCGCCGCCGACCAGCCCGGCGCCGACGCGCGGGTGCGCGCCAACCTCGCCATGGTGCTCGGCCTCAAGGGCCGCTTCGCCGATGCCGAGGCCGTCCTGCGCCGCGACATGAGCGCCGAGGAGGCGGCCACGAACGTCGCGTCCCTGCGCAGGCTCGCGGCCCAGCCGAATCGATCGAAGGCCCTGTCCGTCGCGGGCGTGCCCGGGCAAGGGTAGGGCGCCCGCGCCACGCGACTCCCGCCCTTCTGCGGGCTCGCGGACGTACGCAGCAGCACCGGCAACACCCGTGCGGCTCTCCGCTCCCGCTCGGGAGAGGGGGCCTGTCGCGCTCGGCCGCCACCGTCGATGCCCCTGGAGATGCGCGAGTCGCCCAGGCCTCCGCGGCGCGCGCCCAGTCGCCGCCACGGTCCCCGACAGGAAAACGCACCTGTCATGACGACCCGGTAGCGGCCAGATTCGAAAAGTTCTATATCCCTCCGCGGCTGCGCCGCGCGGCATCACGGGCGTCCAAATCGCCCCCGCGCATCGTCCTGCCCGGGCACTCCCGGGGCGGCGCGCGCCCGTCGGGCGCTACACAGGCCGAACACGGATCTCGTAGCGCAGGTCTTGCCTGCGCGTGTTCGACAACCCGCAGCGAGGATAGAACCAGCCGTGCCCTCACTCGACAGCTTCAAGGCCCGCCAGACGCTCGAAGCCGGCGGCAAGACCTACACCTACTATTCCATTCCCGCGGCCGAGAAGAACGGCCTCGCCTCGGCGGCCGCGCTGCCCTTCTCCATGAAGGTGATCCTGGAGAACCTGCTCCGCTACGAGGACGACCGCTCGGTCAAGAAGGCCGACATCGAGGCCGCCGTCGCCTGGCTCGACCAGAAGGGCAAGGCCGAGGTCGAGATCGCGTTCCGCCCCTCCCGCGTGCTGATGCAGGACTTCACCGGCGTCCCGGCGGTGGTCGACCTCGCGGCCATGCGCGACGCCATGGTGGCGCTCGGCGGCGACCCGCAGAAGATCAACCCGCTGGTGCCGGTGGACCTCGTCATCGACCACTCGGTGATCGTCGACGAGTTCGGCACCCCGAAGGCGCTGGCCGACAACGTTGCCCTCGAATACGAGCGTAACGGCGAGCGCTACACCTTCCTGAAGTGGGGCCAGTCCGCCTTCGACAACTTCTCGGTGGTCCCCCCGGGCACCGGCATCTGCCACCAGGTGAACCTGGAATACCTTGCCCAGACCGTCTGGACGAAGTCGGAGAACGGCGCCGACGTCGCCTATCCCGACTCGCTCGTCGGCACCGATTCGCACACCACCATGGTCAACGGCATGGCGGTGCTGGGCTGGGGCGTCGGCGGCATCGAGGCCGAGGCGGCCATGCTCGGCCAGCCGCTCTCGATGCTGATCCCCGAGGTCGTGGGCTTCAAGCTGTCGGGCAAGCTGCCCGAGGGCACCACCGCCACCGACCTCGTGCTCACCGTCACACAGATGCTGCGCAAGAAGGGCGTGGTCGGCAAATTCGTGGAGTTCTACGGCCCCGGCCTCGACGACATGGCTGTCGCCGACCGGGCCACGATCTCCAACATGGCCCCCGAGTACGGCGCGACCTGCGGCTTCTTCCCGGTCGACCAGAAGACCATCGACTTCCTGAAGGTCACCGGCCGCTCCGACGACCGGATCGCCCTGGTCGAGGCCTACGCCAAGGCGCAGGGCATGTGGCGCGACGCCCAGACCCCCGACCCGGTCTTCACCGACACGCTGCAGCTCGACATGGGCGAGGTCCGGCCCTCGCTCGCCGGCCCGAAGCGCCCGCAGGACCGCGTGCTGCTCGACGGCGCCAAGCCCGGCTTCGCCGCCTCGATGGAGACCGAGTTCAAGAAGGCCGCCGACCTCGCGCGCCGCTACCCGGTCGAGGGCACCAACTTCGACATCGGGCACGGTGACGTAGTGATCGCCGCGATCACGAGCTGCACCAACACGTCGAACCCCTCGGTGATGATCGGCGCGGGCCTGCTCGCCCGCAACGCCGTCGCCAAGGGCCTGCGCTCCAAGCCGTGGGTGAAGACCTCGCTCGCGCCCGGCTCGCAGGTGGTCGGCGAGTACCTGGAGAAGTCCGGCCTGCAGGAGCCGCTCGATGCGCTCGGCTTCAACCTCGTGGGCTTCGGCTGCACGACCTGCATCGGCAATTCCGGCCCGCTGCCGGAGGCGATCTCGAAGGCGATCAACGACAACGACGTCGTCGCCGCGGCGGTGCTCTCGGGCAACCGCAACTTCGAGGGCCGCGTGAACCCCGACGTGCGGGCGAACTACCTCGCCTCGCCGCCGCTCGTGGTGGCCTACGCGCTGGCCGGCTCGCTGCAGATCGACATCACCACGGAGCCGCTGGGCCAGGGCTCGGACGGCAAGCCCGTCTACCTCAAGGACATCTGGCCGTCCTCGGCCGAGGTGCAGCAGTTCATCGAGGAGAACATCACCTCCGCGCTGTTCAAGTCCCGCTACGCGGACGTGTTCGGCGGCGACCAGAACTGGAAGGACGTCGAGGTCACCGAGGCCGAGACCTTCGCTTGGAACCCAGGCTCCACCTACGTGCAGAACCCGCCCTACTTCGTCGGCATGGAGAAGACCCCCAAGCCCGTCGAGGACATCGAGGGTGCGCGCATCCTCGGCCTGTTCCTCGACTCGATCACCACCGACCACATCTCGCCGGCGGGCAACATCCGCGCGGCCTCGCCGGCCGGCGAGTACCTGCAGTCGCACCAGGTGCGCGTGCAGGACTTCAACCAGTACGGCACGCGGCGCGGCAACCACGAGGTGATGATGCGGGGCACCTTCGCCAATATCCGCATCAAGAACCAGATGGTGAAGGACGCCTCCGGCGGCGTGGTCGAGGGCGGGTGGACGCACTTCCAGCCGTCCGGCGAGAAGATGTTCATCTACGATGCGGCGATGAAGTACGCCGAACAGGGCACGCCGCTCGTGATCTTCGCCGGCAAGGAGTACGGCACCGGCTCGTCGCGCGACTGGGCCGCGAAGGGCACGAAGCTGCTCGGCGTCCGCGCCGTGGTGGCTGAGAGCTTCGAGCGCATCCACCGCTCGAACCTCGTCGGGATGGGCGTGGTGCCGCTGGTCTTCCAGGGCGACACGAGCTGGCAGTCGCTGGGCCTGAAGGGTGACGAGACCGTCACCATCAAGGGCCTCGCCGGCGAGCTGAAGCCCCGCCAGACGCTCACCGCGGAGATCAAGTCCGCCGACGGCTCGGTGAAGCAGGTCCCGCTGACCTGCCGCATCGATACGCTCGACGAGCTCGAGTACTTCCGCAACGGCGGCATCCTGCCCTACGTGCTGCGCACGCTCGCGGCGTGAGCCTCCGGAGGGCAGCGTCCCCGCTGCCCGCGCGGTAATCAGGCGGCGCCCACCGAGTGCCGCCTGACTCGTTTTCGGTCGGTGCCGTCGTCCGACGCGCCACCCCGTCATCGCGAGCGCAGCGAAGTGATCCAGGGCAGCGCGACGGAGGAAGTCCTTGCGCCGGCTGGATTGCTTCGCTCCGCTCGCAAAGACGGTGGTGACTGACAACCTCGCTTCTGTCGCCGAGCAGGTCGTTTCGCTTGCGCGCAACCTTGTTTCGCGCACGGGCCGCCCCATAACCCGGCTCCTGAAACCAGGATGGGACCCCGATGAAGCACCTCAGTAAGACACTCGTCGCCGCCGGCCTGACGGCCCTGCTGTCGAGTGCGGCCTTCGCCGCGCAGGTCGAGCGCGTCCGCGGGACCGTCGACAAGGCCGACGGCGGCACGGTCACGATCAAGACCGACGACGGCAAGACCGAGACCGTCGACGTGAGCGGCGCCAAGTTCGCCTGGGTTGTCCCGTCCAGCCTCGACGCGATCAAGGACGGCGTCTTCATCGGCACCGCCACCAAGGGCGAGAACCCGATGACCGCCCTCGAGGTCGTGCTCTTCCCCGAGTCGATGCGCGGCACGGGCGAGGGCCATTACGGCTGGGATTCGATCACCGACCACACCGCGGGCGCCGGCGCCAAGGTGAAGAGCGCGATGACCAACGGCACGGTGAAGGCCGAGTCGTCGAACGCCCCGAAGGTGAAGAGCGCGATGACGAACGGCACCGTGAAGGCCGACAAGGCGGCCTCGGGCGGCGAGCGCACGCTGACGGTGAGCTACGGCAAGGACGGCTCCAAGGAGATCGTGGTGCCGGCCTCGGCGCCGATCGTGGCCTTCGAGCCTGCCGACAAGGCGATCCTGACGCCCGGCTCCAAGGTCTTCGCCGTGGTCGCCAAGGACGGTGCCAAGGCCGACGGCAAGCTCATCGCGGTCGGCAAGGACGGCCTGACGCCGCCCATGTGAGGGCGGCAGCCGCTGCGGGCGCCGGACAGACCGGCGCCCGCAGCGGCGGTCCATACGGCCTCCGGACGGCGCGTTGACGAGGAATCCGCATACAGTCGGCGCCGGACTGGATTAAAATCGACGTCTCAGCGTGTCGCGCGCTGGCACCCTGCACACAAATCGCGCATCGTCCGCCGCCGCGAGGCCCGCCAACGAGGCCGCGGCGGAGGAGTCCATCATGGGTGCTGGAGTGGCAGGCGCGATCGCGCCTGAGGGAACGCCGAGTCTGTTGTCGCGCGAGCGGATCGTCGCCAAGCCGGGCTTCAACCGGTGGCTGGTGCCGCCGGCGGCGCTGGCGATCCATCTCTGCATCGGGATGGCCTACGGCCTGTCGGTGTTCTGGCTGCCGCTGACCCGGGCGCTCTCCGTGGGCAAGCCGGCGCCCGCCGCCTGCCCCGACATGGGCGTGATGACGGCCCTGTTCACCACCACCTGCGACTGGCGGGTCAGCGACCTCGTCACGGTCTTCTCCATCGGCATCGTCGTGCTCGGTCTCTCGGCCGCCCTGTTCGGCGGCTGGCTGGAGCGGGCCGGACCGCGCAAGGCCGGCATCGCGGCGGCCCTCTGCTGGGGCGGCGGCTTCCTGATCGGCGCCTTCGGCGTCTACATCCACCAGCTCTGGCTGGTCTGGCTCGGCATGGGCCTGATCGGCGGCATCGGCCTCGGGCTCGGCTACATCTCGCCGGTCTCGACCCTGATCAAGTGGTTCCCGGACCGGCGCGGCATGGCGACCGGCATGGCGATCATGGGCTTCGGCGGCGGCGCGATGATCGGCTCGCCCCTGGCCGACAGCCTGATCAAGAGCTTCCGGACCGCTGATTCGGCCGGCGTCTGGCAGACCCTCGCGGTGATGGGCGTGGGGTACATCCTGTTCATGCTGGGCGGCGCGTTCGGCTACCGGGTGCCGCCGGCCGGCTGGCGCCCGGACGGCTGGACCAGCCCGACCGCCAAGAACGCCATGATCGCCTCGGGGCACGTCCACCTGCGCGACGCCCACAAGACCGTCCAGTTCTGGATGATCTGGCTCGTCCTGTTCCTCAACGTGTCGGCCGGCATCGGCGTGCTGGCGCTGGCCTCGCCGATGCTCCAGGAGATCTTCGGCGGCGAGCTGATCGGCCTGCCCGGCACCGGCTTCTCGGCCCTCGACGCCGGCCAGAAGGCGCAGGTCGCGGCCATCGCGGCCGGCTTCGTCGGCCTGCTCTCACTCTTCAACATCCTGGGCCGGTTCTTCTGGGCCTCGATGTCGGACCGCATCGGCCGGAAGGTCACCTACGCGATCTTCTTTGCCCTGGGCGGCCTCCTGTACGCGGCGGCACCCTGGGCCGCCGGCATCGGCTCGCAGGCGCTGTTCGTCGCGATCTTCTGCGTGATCCTGTCCATGTACGGCGGCGGCTTCGCGACCGTGCCGGCCTACCTCGCCGACGTGTTCGGCACGCAGTTCGTGGGCGCCATCCACGGGCGCCTGCTCACCGCCTGGTCGATGGCCGGCATCGTCGGGCCCTTCGTCATCACCAAGATCCGCGAGGCGCAGGTCGCCGCGGGCGTGCAGGGGGCCGATCTCTACGGCCGGACCATGTACGTGCTGGCGAGCTTCCTGGCGGTCGGCTTCCTCTGCAACCTGCTCGTCCGGCCCCTGGCGCAACGCTGGTTCATGTCCGATTCCGAGCGGGCCTCCCTGGACGTCCGCGCCGGCGCCACGGCCTCGGGGCCGTCCGGCTCCTTCGGGATCGGCCGTGGCGGCTTCAGCGCGGGGGCCGCGCTGGCCTGGGCGGTGGTCGGCATCCCGATCGTCTGGGGCATCGGCATCACCCTGTCGAAGGCGTTCATCCTGTTCCGCTGAGCGGGCACGCTCGGTTGTGGCGGGCCCGGCGGGCCGCTAGGTTTCCGGCGCCTCGCCGTGCCGGGATGCCTTCGTCGTGATCGACAAGCTGGACTTCCTGCTCGCGCTCGCCCGCGAGCAGCATTTCGGGCACGCCGCCGAAGCCTGCGGCGTGACCCAGCAGACCCTCTCGGCCGGCGTGAAGCAGCTGGAGAACCGGTTCGGCGTGCAGCTCGTGCTGCGCGGCTCCCGCTTCCAGGGCTTCACCCCCGAGGGCGAGCGGGTCCTCGAATGGGCGCGGCGCATCGTGGCCGACGCGCGGGCCATGCACGAGGAGGTCACGGGCCTGCGCCGGGGCCTGACCGGCCATCTCCGCATCGCCGCGATCCCCACGGCGCTGCCGATGATCGTGAACCTCACGACGCCCTACCGCGAGCGGCACCCGGACGTGCGGCTGACGGTCGAATCGGCCACCTCCGCCGACATCTTCTCGCTGATCGAGAACCTGGAGGCGGATGCGGGCCTGACCTACCTCGACAACGAGCCCCTCGGGCGGGTGATCTCCGTCCCGCTCTACCGGGAGCGCTACCGCCTCGTGACGGCGATCGGCGGGCCCTTCGAGGGTCGCACCAGCGTCACCTGGGCCGAGACCAGCCGCCTGCCCCTCTGCCTGCTCACGCCGAACATGCAGAACCGGCGGATCATCGACCAGCAGATCCGCGAGGCGGGTGCGGATCCCGCCGCGACCCTCGAGTCGAACTCGATGATCGTGCTGCTGACCCACGTGCGCACCCTGCGCTGGGCCTCGATCATGCCGGAGATCCTAGTCGACGCCCTGGGCCCCATGGAGGGCGTGCGCACGATCCCGATCACCGCACCCGACCTGGAGCACACGATCGGCCTCGTCGCCCCGCGGCGCGAGCCGTCCACGCCGATGGTGACGGCGCTCGTGGCTATCGCGCGGTCCCTGGCACGGACGCTCGATCCGGATCTGGCCGCGCCGGGCCCTTCCTGAGCGGTCGGCTCCGGGCGCGGGCCGGAACGCGGCGTTCCGCGAGCAAGCCGCGGGTCGCCCGGAGCGCGTACACCGGCAGCGTCAGGACGCGCCAGAGCGCGAGGATTGCCGCGGTGATGAGAATCGCCAGCAGGATCCGCTGCATCGAACCCGCCCTCCAACCGCCGAGCTGGCCGAGAACGCGGGCCGGTGATCGGCCGGCGGGTCGGGCAGCGTCCGGGACGAGCGACGGTTAACGAGTCGTGCTGGCGCCGGGCTGTCGGCCGGTCAGGTCGCGGTTCGGGAGATCCCGGCGACGCCGTGCGCGGGAACGCGCCGGGCAAGGAAAAAGCCGCCCCGTCTCCGGAGCAGCTTCCCGTGGGCGGTCAGGCCGCGAAGCGGCCCGCGGCCTTACTTGATCTTGGTTTCCTTGAAGTCGACGTGCTTGCGCGCGACCGGGTCGTACTTGCGCATCGTCAGCTTCTCGGTCTGCGTGCGGGAGTTCTTCTTGGTGACGTAGAAATAGCCCGTGTCGGCGGTGGAGACGAGCTTGATCTTGACGGTGACGGCCTTGGCCATGGCGCGGCGCTCCTGCAGGGTGCGGCATTCCGCGTGAGCGAAACGCAAATGGCCGGGAGGGCCCGGCCGAATACGGGCGGGTGAATGCCCGATCGGGCCCGGCAGGTCAAGAGCGGACGCGCCGGCGCTCCGTCGCGGCGAGCCAGCCGGCGAAGGCCAGGAACAGGGCGAGCAGCGCCAGCGCGAACCCGTTCGGCGGCACGAGGTCGAGCCCGCCGCCGATCACCGGCGGCCCCAGCATCAACCCGACATTGTAGAGCACCACGAAGGCCGCGTTGGCGCCCGCGAGATCGTTCGGCGGCGTGCGGTCGCCCAGCATCGCGAGGCCGACCGTGTAGAGGGTCCCGGCGATGCCGCCCCAGACGAGGAGCAGCGCGCCGAACGCCGCCGGATGGCCGGCCGCGAGGGGGATCAGGGCCGAGCCCGCCGCCCCCGCGAGGCCCGCGCCGAGGAGCACCGCGCCCCGGTCGAGGCGGTCGGCGAGCCAGCCGAACGGGATCTGGAACAGCACGTTGCCCAGCGCGATCAGGCTGACGAGGCCGGCCGCCCCCTGCGCGTCGTAGCCGAGGCGCAGGCCGTAGAGCGGCAGGATGGCGAAGATGCCGGTCTCCACCGCCCCGTAGGCCAGGGCCGCCGCCAGGGCGCCGGGGGCGAGCCGGACGTAGCCGAGGATGCCGCGGCCGGAGCCCGTCTCGATCGTGGGCGACAGGCCGCGGGCCAGGGCGATGGGCAGGCCGCCGGCCAGCATGAGGGCGGCCCCCGTCGCGTAGGGCGCCAGCCCCTCGGTCCCGACCAGGGCCAGCAGCAGCGGACCGACCGCGAAACCCGCCGCCAGCACGGTGGCGTAGATGCCCATCACCAGGCCGCGCCGCTCCGGCGGGGCGGCGGCGTTGATCCAGTACTCGGAGAGGACGAACAGCGCCCCGAGCGTCGCCGAGAAGACGAAGCGCAGGGGGAACCACAGGGCGATGCCCGGCAGCAGCGGGAACAGCGCGAGGCTGATCGCCCCGACGAGGAGCGCCAGACCGAGCAGCGGGGCGACGCCGACCCGCGCGGCGAGGCGCGGCACGAACGGCACCGTGCAGATGCTGGCGATGCCCGCCTCCGCGGTGTTGAGCCCGATCAGCGTGCTCGACGCGCCGCGCCGCTCCATCTCGATCGAGAGGAGCGGGATCGACAGGCTGAGCCCGATGCCGACGACGGTGACGCAGGTCACGGCCGCCGAGATCGCCGCCACGTCCTCCGAACTGATCCCCCGCCGCCCGTCCTGCAATCCGTCCGGACCGCTCACAAGGCCACCCGCTCGCGCCGCCCGTAGCGCTCGTAATGGAAGGGGATCATCCGGTAGGGCGCGAAATCGACGGCGATCTGCGCCTCCAGCTCGTCGAGGATCGCGCGGGTGATGAAGGGGAGGTCGAGCTTGCGGGCGGCGTCGAGCCGGACCCAGGCGAGTTCGGTGAACTCGGCGTCGGCCTCGACCCGCCCCGGCTCCTCGGCCGCCACCATCCGGCGGTCGACGGTGAAGAAGCGCGTGTCGAAGCGGCGCACGCGCTTCGGCGGGGTGATCGCGCGGGCGACGAGGTGCAGCGCCTCGAGGTCGGGCAGGACGCCGTGCCGGGCGAACCCCTCCCAGCCCGCCGGCACGTCCTCGGGCGCACCGTGCTCGGTCGTGCCGAGGAGCAGACCGGTCTCCTCGTAGGTCTCGCGGATCGCGGCGAGCGCCAGCGCCCGGCCGAGATGGTGCGGCGGCCGGGACACCTGCCGGGTCAGCGCCGCCTCGGCGTAGTCGGGGAGCGCCCCGGCCACCGGCATGTGGCGATCGCCGAGCTCGATCCGGCCGCCCGGGAAGACGAACTTGCCCGGCATGAAGGCGAGGTTCGGGTTGCGCCGGCCCATCAGGACCTTCGGGCCGCCCCGTCCGCGCCGGTCGATCACGATCATGGTCGCGGCGTCGCGCGGCCGCAGGCGCGCCGCGGCGGGCTTCCGCTCAGGAGCTGTGACGATCGGGGGCTCCCGCTGCGGCTCCGGCAAGGCGCGTCTCCTCAAGCCCCGCTGCGGGGCGGCTCCGCGGTAGCGTGGCGAAGCCGTGCATGCCAAGGGCGTATTGCAGCCCGACGACGGCGCCCTTCACGGGCTGGAGCAGGGCCAGCGCGAAGACGAGGGTGAAGACCGGCCACACGCCCATCTCGACCCAGAGCGGCACGTCGTAGGCGCTCTCGGTCTCCAGGATCAGGTAGCCGACGATGTGGGCGACGATGAAGATCACCACGTAGGGCGGCAGGTCGTCGGCCCGGTGGTGGTGCAACTCCAGGCCGCACACGTCGCATTCCGGCCGCACCTTGAGAAAGCGGCCGAAGATCCGGCCCTGGCCGCAATGCGGGCAGCGGCCGACGAAGCCGCGGGCCATCGCGGGGATCAGGCGGGTGCGCTCGGGAATCGCGTCGGCGGCCATGCCCCGGCTCTACACCGCCCGGGTCAGCGGCGCGAGCCGCGGTGGCGCGACCCGGTGTTGCGGATGCCGGCGGGGCGACCGGGCGGCGCGGCCTTGAAGGGCCGCCCGCCGGACTTCTTCCCCGGCCCGGCGGACCGGGCGCCGGAGCGGGTCCGGCCCTCGCTGAGCAGCTCGAAGCGCAGCGCCCCGGCCACCGGCGCGGCCTCCACGAGCCGCACCTCGACCCGATCGCCGAGGCGGAACGTCTCCCCGGTGCGCTCGCCGACCAGGGCGTGGCGGCCCTCCTCGTGGCGGAAATAGTCGGCGCCGAGCTGCGAGACCGGCACGAAGCCGTCCGCGCCGGTCTCGTCGAGCTTGATGAACAGGCCGGCCCGGGTGACGCCGGCGATCTGGCCCGCGAAGGTCGCGCCGACTTGGTCGGCGAGGTGGTGGGCGATGAGCCGGTCGATCGTCTCGCGCTCCGCCGCCATGGCGCGGCGCTCGGCCGCCGAGATCTGCTCGCCGATCTGCGCCAGCTCGCCGAGGGAGATTTCGCTCGCGAGCCCGTCCGAGCCGAGCCGGCAGGCGGTGATCAGCGCGCGGTGCACGATCAGGTCGGCGTAGCGCCGGATCGGCGAGGTGAAATGCGCGTAGCGGCGCAGGTTCAGGCCGAAATGCCCGAGATTCTCCGGGGCGTAGACGGCCTGGGCCTGGCTGCGCAGGATCACCTCGTTGAGGAAGACCCCGTGCTCGGTCTCGGCCGCGGTGGCGAGGATCCGGTTGAACAGGGCGGGGCGCAGCGCCCCCTCCTTCGGCAGCTTGATGCCCACCGAGGCCAGGACCTCGCCGAGTGCCCGCATCTTCTCCAGGGCGGGCTCGTCGTGGACGCGGTAGATCAGCGGCTGGCGCGCGTGCTCCAGGGTCTCGGCGGCGGCGACGTTCGCCTGGATCATGAACTCCTCGATCAGCCGGTGGGCGTCGAGGCGCTCCGGCACGATCACCCGGTCGACCGCGCCCTCGGGGCTCAGGAGGACCTTGCGCTCGGGCAGGTCGAGGGCCAGGGGCCCGCGGCGGTCGCGGGCCGCGCGCAGGGCCGCGTAGGCCGCCCAGAGGGGGCGGAGCGCCGTCTCCAGCAGCGGGCCGGTCGCGTCGTCCGGCCGCCCGTCGATGGCGGCCTGCGCCTGCGCGTAGGCGAGCTTGGCGCGGGAGCGCATCATCACCCGGTGGAAGCCGTGGCGGCGCTTCTCGCCGTCGGCGGCGATGATCATCCGCACCGCCAGCGCCGGCCGGTCCTCGCCCTCGCGGAGCGAGCAGAGGTCGTTCGAGATCCGCTCGGGCAGCATCGGCACGACCCGGTCGGGGAAGTAGACCGAGTTGCCCCGCTCCAGCGCCTCCCGGTCGAGGCTGGAGCCCGGCCGGACATAGGCGGCCACGTCCGCGATGGCGACGGTGAGGATGAAGCCGCCAGGGTTGGCCGGGTCGGGATCGGCCTCGGCCATGACGGCGTCGTCGTGGTCCTTGGCGTCCGGCGGGTCGATGGTCACGAGCGGTCGGTCGCGCCAGTCCTCGCGGCCCTTCAGGGTGGCGGGCTCGGCGGAATCCGCCTCCGCCAGCGTCGCGTCGGCGAAGACGTGCGGGATGTTGTGGAGGTGCAGGGCGATCAGGCTCACCGCCTTCTCGGAACCGAGCGAGCCGAGCCGCTCCCGCACACGCCCCTTCGGCAGGCCGAACCGGGTCTCGCGCTCCAGCGAGACGCTGACGAGGTCGCCGTCGCGGGCCTGCCCCTCCTCGCCGGGCGGGATCAGGATCTCGCGGCCCTGCGCGCGCTTCTCGACGGGCACGATCCGGCCGCCCTGCGCGCCGGCCCGGTAGACACCGATGATCTCGGCCTTGTTCTTCCCGATGACCTTGACGACCCGGCCGGTGT
Source organism: Methylobacterium sp. UNC300MFChir4.1 (assembly GCF_900110155.1). Lineage (NCBI taxonomy): Bacteria > Pseudomonadati > Pseudomonadota > Alphaproteobacteria > Hyphomicrobiales > Methylobacteriaceae > Methylobacterium > Methylobacterium sp. UNC300MFChir4.1. Next base: position 215,011 of record NZ_FOCS01000004.1, read on the forward strand.
AGCCGCCCTCCGCGTCGCGCTCGACCCGGATCAGGGCGCGGTCGCCGATGCCCGGGGCCGGACGGTTGCCCTTCCGGGGGCCGCGGGGCTGCGTCAGCACGATGGCGGGCGGCTTGCCGGTGCCGGTCCACTCCACCGGGACCGCGAGGAAATCGCCGTGGCGGTCGCGGGAGCGGATGTCGGCCAGCACGACCGGCGGCAGATGGCCCGCCGGGGCGAGGCCGCCGCGGCCGCGGTCGAGGGCGCCGTCCTCCTCGATCTCCTTGAGGACGCGCTTCAGGTCGATCTTGGCGGCCCCCTTGATGCCGAAGGCCTTGGCGATCTCCCGCTTGCCGACGCGCTCCTTCGACTCGGCCACGAAGGCGAGGATCTGCTCACGGGTGGGGAAGGGCTGCGGAGCGGCGGGCTCGGCCGCCGGGGCGGTGGTGCGTCGTGCCAAAAGGGGGGTGCCGGAGAGTTCTGCGATAGACGGGACCCGCGTGCGGGCGCGGGACCGAGGCGTCGGTCCTGTGACGCTAACATGGGTGTCCGGCCCGCGCGCGGCAACGCCGTGCCGGCACTCCTCAACAGGCGCGATCAGCCGGTCGAGGCGCCCTTGCGGATGCGGGCCACAGCCTGATCCACGTCGAGGCCGGGTGCGAGGAGCTCGTCCAGGGTGAAGGGGCAGGCGCGCGGCAGGGTCAGGTTCACCCGTCCCTCCAGCGGCGCGAGTTCCGGGCTCTCCGCCGCCTGGACGGCGAGCGTCCAGGCGCCGTCCATCCGCAGGCTCTCGGGCTCGGGCGGATCGCCCGCGAGGGCGGCGAGCCTGGCGCGGCCGGCCGCGCGGCAGGCGTCGCTCAGGCCCTCGTCCGAGAGGAGGGCGGCCTTGATCAGTTCGGCCAGGGCGTCCCTGACCCGTTCGAGGCTCGCGTTCATGGGCATCCGTTCCGGAGAATTGCGGGAGGTCGCGGGAAGTCGCGGATGCGTGGCAAGCCGGGTGCCAGCGCGCCCCGTCCCGTCGCCGATGGTCTCCCGCGATCCGCCGGGTGTAGAAGGCGCGGATGATCCCGGTCCTGACCCGCCACACCGAGGCCGTGCCGCTCTACGCCGCGGCCTGCGCCGAGCTGCGCCTGCGCGGCTTCGAGGGCGACCTGACGCTCTCGGACGCCGACCGCACGGTCTTCTCCACCGACAACTCGATCTACCAGGTGGCGCCGGGGGCCGTGGCCTTTCCGCGCACCCGCGACGACCTCGTGCGCGTCGCCAAGCTCCTCGCGGATCCGCGCTTCGCCGAGATCGTGATCCGGCCCCGGGGCGGGGCGACCGGCACCAACGGGCAGTCGCTGGGCCACGGCCTCGTGGTCGACACCTCGCGGCACATGAACCGCATCCTGGAGATCGACGTCGCGAACCGCGTCGTCCGGGTCGAGCCGGGGGTGGTGAAGGACCAGCTCAACCGGGAGCTCGCCAAGCACGGCCTGTTCTTCGCGCCGGAACTCTCCACCTCGAACCGCGCCACGATCGGCGGGATGATCTCGACCGATGCCTGCGGGCAGGGCTCGTGCCTCTACGGCAAGACCCGGGACCACGTCCTCGCGCTGACCTGCGTGCTCGCCGACGGCACGGTCTGGACCGCCGAGCCCCTGGACCCGGCCGGGCTCGACGCCGCCAAGGGCCGCGACGACCGCGTCGGCGCCATCCACCGCACCGTCGACGCCGTCGTCACCGAGAACGCCGCGCTCATCGCCGAGCGCTTCCCCAAGCTCAACCGCTGCCTCACCGGCTACGACCTCGCGCATCTGCGCGACGCGGGCGGCCGATTCGACCTCAAGAGCGTGATCTGCGGCTCCGAGGGCACGCTGGCGCTGATCGCCGAGGCGCGGCTGAACGTGCTGCCGATCCCCAAGGCCGCCGTGCTGGTCGCGCTCTCGTACATCGACTTCGACGCGGCGCTGCGCGACGCGCAGGCGCTGCTGCCGTTCGGCGCCGCCTCCGTTGAGACGATCGACTCCACGGTCCTGGCGCTGGCCCGCAAGGACCCGATCTGGGCCGAGGTGCGGGCCTTCTTCCCCGACGATCCGGCCGGGCGGCCGGTGGACGGCATCAACCTCGTGGAGTTCGTCGGCGACGACGCCGCGACCGTGGAGGCGGCCCTCGCGCGGCTCACCGGGACGCTGGAGGCCGAGCGCGGCACCGACACGAAGCGCCTCGGCTTCACCATCGCCCGGGGCGACGCGATCGAGCGGCTCTGGACCATGCGCAAGAAGGCGGTGGGCCTGCTCGGCGCCGCCAAGGGCGACGCGCGCCCGATCCCGTTCGTCGAGGACACGGCGGTCCCGCCGGAGCGGCTCGCCGACTACATCGCGGAGTTCCGCGCGCTCCTCGACGGCAAGGGGCTGCGCTACGGCATGTTCGGCCACGTCGATGCCGGCGTGCTGCACGTGCGGCCGGCCATCGACCTCAAGGACCCGGCGCAGAACGGCCTGATCCGCGAGGTCACGGAGGGGGTGGTCGCGCTCACCGCCAAGTACGGCGGCCTGCTCTGGGGCGAGCACGGCAAGGGCTTCCGGTCGGAATTCGTGCCGGCGACGTTCGGGCCGCTGATGCCCGCGCTGGAGGCGGTCAAGCGCGCCTTCGACCCGGACGACCGGATGAACCCGGGCAAGATCGCCTCCGCCAGGGGCGCGGGCCTGACCCGGATCGACGGCGTCCCGCGCCGGGGCGAGCGGGACCGCGCCATCCCGGCGCCGGTCCGGGCAAATTTCGACGAAGCGCTCCACTGCAACGGCAACGGCGCCTGCTTCAGCTTCGACGCGGACGAGGCCATGTGCCCGTCCTGGAAGGCGACGCGGGAGCGGCGCCACTCGCCCAAGGGCCGCGCCTCGCTGATGCGCGAGTGGCTGCGCCGCGCCGCGGAGGCCGGGGTCGACCCGGCCGCCGAGCTGGCGCGGCAGCGCGCCGGGTGGCTCTCCGACGTGGCGGCGACCCTGCGGAGCCGCCTCCGCGGCCGGTCCGGGGCCGACGACTTCTCCCACGCCGTCAAGGAGGCGATGGACGGCTGCCTCGCCTGCAAGTCCTGCACGGGGTCCTGCCCGATCAAGGTCGACGTGCCGACCTTCCGGGCGAAGTTCCTGGCGCTCTACCACACGCGCTACGCGCGGCCGCTGAAGGACCATCTCGTGGCGGCGCTGGAGCCGCTGCTGCCGCTGGCGGCGCGGGCGCCGCGCCTCTTCAACGCGGTCCTGGCCAACCCGCTGGCCCGGCTGATCCTGGCCCGGGCCGGGCTGGTGGCGATCCCGGCCCTGTCGCCCGTCGCGCTCGCGGCGCAACTGGCGGAACGCGGCGTCGCCGTCGCGACCCCGGACGCCCTGGCCCGGCTGGACCCGCAGGAGCGCGCGCGGTCCGTGCTGGTGGTGCAGGACGCCTTCACCAGCCACTTCGACGCGGAAGTCGTGGCCGACAGCTGCGACCTCCTCGCCGCCCTCGGCTTCCGGCCCTGGCTGGTGCCCTACCGGCCGAACGGCAAGCCACTGCACGTGCACGGCTTCCTGGCGCGGTTCGCCGCCGTCGCCCGCTCGAACGCCGCGATGCTGCGCGACCTCGCCGGGCACGGCGTGCCCCTGGTCGGGATCGACCCGTCGATGACGCTGACCTACCGGTCCGAGTACGCGCAGTCGCTGGGCGGCGATCTCCCGAAGGTCCACCTCCTGCAGGAATGGCTCGCCGCCCGGCTCGACCGGATCGCGCCGGGGCAGGGCGGGCGCACGATGCGGCTGCTGCCCCACTGCACCGAGCGCACCAACGCGCCGGGCGCGGTGCGGGACTGGCAGGCCGTGTTCGCCCATCTCGGCCTGCGGCTCGAGGTGCCGGCCGCCGGCTGCTGCGGCATGGCGGGGACCTACGGTCACGAGGCGCGCCACCGCGCCACCTCCGAGGCGATCTACGGCCTGAGCTGGGCCCGCCACGTCGCCGAGGCGCCCGGCTGCACCCTGCTGGCGGACGGCTATTCCTGCCGCTCGCAGGCCAAGCTGGTCGACGGCGTGCGGCTGCGGCACCCGGCCCAGGCGCTGCTGGAGCATGTCCGCGCGGCCGACGCGGGCGCGGCGCCCTTCCATCCCGAGCGCGCCGCGGCGGTGGCGCCGTGAGCCCCGCCGTGAGCCCCGCCATGACCGTCGCCGTCGTGGGGGCCGGCGCGGTCGGCTGCTACTACGGGTTCCTCCTGGCGCGGGCCGGCCACGCGGTGACGCTGATCGGCCGTCCCGCCCTGGTCGAGGCGGTCGAGAAGGACGGTCTCGTGCTGGAGAGCGCGGCCGGGACGGCCTCCGTGCCCGTCCGGGCGACCGATACGGGGGCGGGCGTGTCGGGCGCCGACCTCGTGCTGGTCTGCGTGAAGTCGGGCGACACCGAGGCGGCGGGCGCGATGATCGCGCCCCACCTCGATCCGGCCGCCACGGTCCTCAGCCTCCAGAACGGCGTCGACAACGCCGAGCGGCTCGCCGCCGTGCTGGGCCGGCCGGTCGTGCCGGTGGCGGTCTACGTCGCCACCGCGATGGCCGGTCCCGGCCACGTCCGGCACAACGGGCGCGGCGACCTGATCCTCGGCGCGTCCGAGACGAGCGGGCGCGTCGCCGCCGCGTTCGCGGCGGCCGGCATCCCGACCACCGTCTCGGCGAAGGCCGTCGACGCGCTCTGGGCGAAGCTGATCATCAACTGCGCCTACAACGCCCTGTCGGCCCTGACGCAGCTGCCCTACGGCCGCCTGGTGGAGGGCGAGGGCGTGGCCGCGGTCATCGCGGACGTCGTCCAGGAATGCGCGCGCGTCGCGGAGGCCGAGGGCGTGTCCGTGTCGCCCGGCATCCTCGACGACGTGATGGCGCTCAGCGCCGCCATGGCCGGACAGCGCTCGTCCACCGCCCAGGACCTGGCCCGCGGCCGGCCGAGCGAGATCGACCACCTCAACGGCACCATCGTGCGCCGGGGCGCGGCGCACGGGATCCCGACGCCGGCGAACCGGCTGCTGCACGCGCTGGTCAAGCTCGCCGAGCGGCGGGACTGAGATCGGCCCCGCACCGGCCGGAGGCCGGCGGCCCGGCTCGCGACGGGCCGTCAGGCCCGAGCGGCGGCGTTGGCCTTGCGGGTCGCGGCGGCCTTCCGGGCGGAGGCGGAGCGCTCCGCGGCCGTCCGCCCGGCCGAGGCCTTGCCGCCGGACGCGCCGCCCTTGTGGGCGGCCGGGTGACCGGTGGCCTTGCCGCGGCCCGATCCGCCCGGCTTCTTGCCGCCGCCGTCGTCCTTGTTGACGGTGGCCCAGGCCCGGGCCTCCGCCTCCTTCTCCGGCACGCCGCGGGACTCGTACGACTCGGCGATGTGCTCGGCCTTGCGCTTCTGCTTGTCGGTGTATTTCGACTTGTCGCCCTGGGACATGGGCCGTCTCCCGAAGCTCAGCCCACCCCGGTCGGACCGTCGAGGATCGCGCGCACGCGGCGGACCAGCTCCGTGCGCCGGTAGGGCTTGTTCAGGAGATCAAACTCCGAGCCGCCGATATCGGTTCGCTCCAGGCTCGCCTCCGCGTAGCCCGTGGCGAGCAGCACCTTGAGCTTGGGCTGGCGGCGCCGGGCCTCGCGGGCCAGGAGCACACCGTTCATGCCTCCCGGCATGATCAGGTCGGTGAAGAGCAGATCGACCTTCCCGCTCGAGTCCAGGATCTCCAGCGCCTCGCGGGCATTGCTCGCGACCAGCGTCGTGTAGCCGAAGTCCCGCAGGATCGTGCGGGCGAGCTCGGCCACGTCCTCGCGGTCGTCGACGATCAGGATCGTCTCGGTGCCCTGGCGGTCCACGGCCCGCAGCGAGACCTTCGCGGGGGCGTTGACGTCGCCGTCGGTCGCGGGGAACGACAGGCGCACCGTCGTGCCGGACCCCACCGCCGACTCGATCTGCGCGGCGCCGCCCGACTGCTTGGCGAAGCCGTAGACCATCGACAGGCCGAGACCCGTCCCCTTGCCCTCCTCCTTGGTGGTGAAGAACGGGTCCATCACCCGGGCGAGCACGGCGGGCGGGATGCCGGTGCCGCTGTCCCTGATGGCGATGCTGACGTAGCGGCCGTCGCGCAGCGGCCCGATCTCCCGGCCGCGCGCGGCGATCTCGCTGTTCTCGGTGGAGATCCGGACGGTGCCGCCCTCCGGCATCGCGTCGCGGGCGTTGATCAGCACGTTCAGGATCGCGACCTCGGCCTGGGTCGGGTCGACGCGGCAGTTCCAGAGATCGGGCGCGAGGTCGAGTTCGACCTTCACGGCCTCGCCCACCGAGCGGGCGACCATCTCGCCCATCCCCTCGATCAGGGTGTTGAGATTGACCGCGCGGCCGTCCAGCCGCTGCTTGCGGGCGAAGGCCAGCAATTGCTGCGTCAGCGTCGTGGCGCGCTCGGCCGCCTGCCGGATGTTCTCGGTGGCGCGGCCGAGCCGCGCGCGGTCGGCGTCGGGCTTCTCCAGGCCGGCCGCCAGGATGTCGACGTAGCCGACGATCACCTGCAGCAGGTTGTTGAAATCGTGCGCGATGCCGCCGGTGAGCTGGCCGAGCGCCTCCATCTTCTGGGCCTGGCCCAGCGCCTCCTCGGCGTCGCGGCGGCGCGAGACGTCGAGCTGCGAGCCGAAGTAGTACACGAGCTCGCCGTCGGCATTGTAGACCGGCGAGACGAACAGGGCGTTCCAGAAGGTCGAGCCGTTCTTGCGGTAGTTCAGGATCTCGGTGGCGAACTCGCGCTTCTCGGCGATCGCCGCGCGGACCTGCGCGACGCTCTCGCGGTCGGTGTCGGGACCCTGGAGGAAGCGGCAGTTGCGCCCGATCAGCTCTTCCGGCGTGTAGCCGGTCATCGCCAGGAACGCCCGGTTGGCGAAGATGATCGGGTTGTCGGGTTGGCGCGGATCGGTGACGATCATCGGCATCCGCGTCGTCTCGACGGCCGCGAAGAAGATGTCGCTCTTGCGATCGGTGATGTCGCTCGGGGCGCCGTCCCGGATCGGGGGACTCGGCCCGGAGGGCGGTGTTTCTGGCGTCTCAGACATGCGAGGCGGTCGTCACCTTCCTGGCCGGGAAAGACCTCTGCGCCCGGTCAATCACGCGAGGCGTGCGCGAGACTAGCGGCCGGACGGCCGAAGTCGACCTTGTATCCCCAGCGGCGGTGTCGCGCGAAGGGCTCATGCCGCGGCCGGCCGCGCCGCCTCGGAAGGCGCGCCCACGGGGGCCGGGACGAGCCGGGGCGGCGCGGCCTCGCGGCAGGCGCCCAGCACCGCCGACAGCGCCTCGTTCAGCGACGTCACCAGGAAGTCCGCCGAGGTCGCCCGGCGCAGCCGCTCCAGGGTCGCGGGATCGCGCTCGCGCCAGAAGCCGACCAGGATGCGGACACCCGGCACCGCGGCCCGGGCCTGCCGGACGGTGAACCGGATCTGCGACAGGCTGACCGGCTCCAGGTAGGAGAAGCAGATCAGCGCGAGGCCGTCCGGGTTCTGCGGCCGCTCGCCGGCGCGGATCGCCGCCATGGACAGGATCTGCGAGGCCAGCCCGTGGCGCGCGAGGATCTGGCTCAGCATCAGCGTCGCCGCCTCGTCGAACGGGCCGCGGCTCGACACGCACAGCACCGGCGTCTCGCCGCGCCAGTTGGGCGCGAGATCCTCGCGCTCGAGGACGATGCCGGCCACCTGCCGGTCGGGCCCGACGGCGGCGAGCGCCGCCGCGGTCTCGGTGTCGGGGCCGCGGCCGGATCCCCGCCGGGCGCGGCGCCCGACCGGCGCCGTGCCGAGGCGGTCCACCACCGTCCCGATCGCGGCACCGACCTCCGCCTGCCGTTCCCGATCCAGGGTGCCGCGGGACAGGTCCTCCTGTGCCAGCAGGAGGCCCGCGAGGGCGACCTCGTCGTAGTAGGTGACGAGGGCGCGCTCCTTCAGGAACTGCCAGCCCTGATCGATCGCCTCGACCGGGTCGCCGGCCAGCATGCGCTGGTAGAAGATCTCGGGCGGCGACAAGGCGGGCTGATCGCCGAGCAGCACGTCGAGGTACCAGAGCCGCTCCACGTGCCGGCCGAGCACAACGAGGCAGACGGTGAGGGGCGTGGCCAGCACGAGGCCGATCGGGCCCCACAGGAACGTCCAGATCGTCGCGGCCAGGATGACGGCGACCGGCGAGAGGCCGGTGGAGTGCCCGTAGAGCAGCGGCTCGATCACGTGGCCGCAGATCGGCTCGACCACGAGGAACAGGGCCGCGGTGGCGATCACCATGCTCCAGCCGGGATCGACGGCGGCCGCGAGGATCAGCGGCAGCAGGGCGCTGATCGCCGCGCCGATATAGGGCACGAACCGCAGGATCGCGGCGAGCACGCCGAAGAGGGTCGGGCTCGGCACGCCGATCAGCCAGAGGCCGATGCCGATCACCAGCCCGAAGGCGATGTTGAGGGCGAGCTGGGCCAGGAAGAACCGGCTCAGCCGGCTCGTGGCGTCGTCGATCGCCGCCGTCGTGCGCCGCAGGTCGCCCGAGCCGCCGGCGAGCCGGATCGCCCGGTTCCGCAGGTCCTCGCGCTGGAGCAGGATGAAGATCGTGAAGATCAGGATCAGGCCGGTCGTCGCCAGCGGGTGCAGGATCGGGCCGGCGAAGGTCTGAAGCGTGTCGACGACGCTCGCGCGGGCGGGGGTGAGCTCGACCGTGAGCGGGTGCGTGCGCGATCCCGGCTCGCCGCGGACCTCCGCGGCCGGCGGCGGCTGCAGGGTGGCGCTGAGATCCTGCACCATGTCGACGATCCGCGAGAGCGTGCCGGTCCCGGCCGTCGCCCCGCGCAGATCCTTGATCTTCGTGCGCATCACCTGCGTGTAGCGCGGCAGGTCGGAGGCGAGCTGGGACGCCTCGCTGGCGATCAGGCTGCCGATGCCGAACAGGGCGCCGAAGACGATCACCACGACCAGCAGGACCGCGGGCGCGCGGGGCACGCGCAGCCGCCGCAGCATCCGGACCGCCGGCACGAGGACGAAGCTCAGGAGGATCGCCAGCGTCACCGGCACGAGGATCTCGCGCCCGAGGTAGAGGGCCGCCATCGTGGCGACCACGAGGAGGAGCGACGCCAGCGCCACGAAGATCGGCAGGCCCTGCCGCAGGCGCTGGGCAGTGACGGGATCCTCGCTCACGGACACGCTCCACTCACATCAGGTCTCGGGGCCACAGATCTCGGGGCCGCGGGTCGCGCGTCCGCTGCCGGGTCAGCTCGCCTGCGCGGTCTCGCCCAGGGCGGCGCTGATCTGGCTGAGCAGCTTCGAGAAATCGACGGGCTTCGGGTGATAGTCGTCGCAGCCGGCCTGGATGGCCTTGTCGCGGTCGCCCGACATGGCGTGGGCCGTGAGCGCGATGATCGGGATCGCCCGGGTGTCGGTGCCGGATTTCAGCGTCCGGGCGACCGACCAGCCGTCGAGGACCGGCAGGTTCATGTCGAGGAGGATCACGTCGGGCTGGCCCGAGCGCGCCTGCCGGACGCCGGCCTCGCCGTCATGCGCGAGCATCACCTCGTAGCCGCGCCGCTTGAGGCGGCGCGAGAGGAAGTCCCAGATCTCTTCGTGGTCCTCGACCAGCAGAATCTTCGCCATCAGAACTCGTAACCCCCGGCTCGCGTCGTGCCGGTCGGAGGCCCAACGCGCGGCAACGCACAATCGCCCAACGTTCCTGCCGCGATTCCGGTCCCTGGAGAAGTGGCCTCCGGTCCGCGGTTGACCCGTCGGTCCGCGGGTAAGAGCGTGGACGCCAACGAATCGACAATCCTCGAACGGGGCGGAATGGCCAGTATGCCTGACATCGAGTTCTATCATTCGCCCAATACCCGCTCGTCGGGCGTCCGCGTGCTGCTCGAGGAACTCGGGGTCCCGTACCGGCTGCACGCGCTCAACATGCGCGCCGGCGAGCACCTCCAGGACGCCTATCGCGCCGTGAACCCGATGGCGAAGGTGCCGGCGATCCGCCACGGCGACGCCGTGGTGACCGAGCAGGCGGCCGTCTACCTCTACCTGGCCGACCTGTTCCCCGAGGCGGGGCTCGCCCCGGCACCGACCGAGCCCGACCGGGCCACCTACCTGCGCTGGATGGTGTTCTACGGCTCCTGCTTCGAGCCCGCGGTGGTCGACCGGTACCTGAAGCGGGAGCCGGGCCCGCGCGCCATGTCGGCCTACGCCGATTACGACAGCGTCATCGCTCGGGTGAAGGAGGCCCTGACGCCCGGCCCGTACCTGCTCGGCGCGCGCTTCAGCGCCGCCGACGTGCTGTGGGGCGGCGCCCTCGGCTGGACGACGGGCTTCGGCCTCGTCGCGCCCGACCCGGTGCTGGCGGCCTACGTGGAGCGCATCCGGTCCCGCCCGGCCTCGCGGAAGGTCGCGCCCGCGGACGCGCAGCTCGCCGAGGTGCACCAAGCGGCCGCGTCCGCCTGACCGCGGCCGGACTCTTGCTGGGGCTCGCGCCGGGGGCCGGCCCCGGCGCGCGGTCCGGTCTCCCGCCGCCGGCGCACCCCGCGGACGGCCCCTCGCGCGACCGGAACCCGTCGGCCCATGCGTCTGCTCGCTCCCCTCATCGCCGCGCTCCTCCTCGGCGCCCCCGCGGGGGCCGCGCGGGCCGCCGATCTCACCGGCACGCTCAGGAAGATCCACGACAGCAACAGGCTGGTCCTCGGCGTGCGCGATACCGCGACCCCGTTCAGCTACCTGGACCAGAACCAGAAGGTCGTCGGCTTCGCGGTCGACATCTGCCTGAGGATCGCCGACGCGGTGAAGCGCGAACTGAAGATGCCGGGCCTCGAGGTCGGGATGGAGTTCGTCAACTCCTCCTCCCGCATCCCGCTGATGACCAACGGCACGATCGATCTCGAATGCGGGACGACCACCAACAACGCCGAGCGCAAGAAGCAGGTGGACTTCACCAACACGCACTTCCTCACGGCGACCCGCTTCGTCTCCCGCAAGGACCAGCACATCGCCGGCCTGGACGACCTGCGCGGCAAGACGGTCTCGTCGGTCGCCGGCTCGACCAACATCCTGATGCTGATCAAGGCCAACAACGAGCGCAAGCTCGGCATCACGGTGATCGCCGCCAAGGACGTCCCGGAGGGGTTCCTCATGGTCGAGACCGGCCGGGCCTCGGCCTTCGTCATGGACGACGTGCAGCTCAGCGTGGTCGCGGCCCAGTCCAAGGAGCCCGCCGCCTACGTGGTCAGCGAGGAGACCCTGTCCAATCCGGAGCCCTACGGGATCATGCTGCGCAAGGACGACCCGGCCTTCAAGGCGGTGGTCGACCGGGCGACGGCCGATCTCTACCGGAGCCCCGAGATCACGGTGCTCTACGACCGCTGGTTCCTGAAGCCCGTGCCGCCGCGCGGCCTCAACTACAACGTGCCGCTGTCGTCGGCCCTGCGCTGGGCCTTCGCGCACCCGACCGACAATTCGGATCCCGCGTTCTACGCGCACTGATCTGTCGCGCGGCGGGGTTCCGCTCCGGCGAGGGAGATGCGATGCCGCGGGTCTGATCCCGCCCGCGTCGCGAAGCGTGCCATGACCGACAGCACAGAGCCGGCTCTCCCGTCCAGCGCGGCCGTCGCCGCGCCGCCGGCCACGTCGATCCCGCGCCTGATCGTCGTGCTGGCCTGCGCGGGGTTCGGCAGCACCTTCGCGCTCCGCTCGGTCGAGCCCCTCGTCGGCGTGCTCGCCCGGGATCTCGCGAGCGACGCCCACACGGTGGCGCTCCTCTCCACCGCCTTCGCGCTGCCCTACGCGTTCATTCAGCCGGTGCTCGGCCCGATCGGCGACGCGCTCGGCAAGGAGCGGGTGATGAGCACCTGCCTCGCGGTGCTCGCCGTGGCGCTGACCCTGTGCAGCGTCGCGCCGGATATCGGCAGCCTGTTCGGCCTGCGCATGCTGGCGGGGGCGGCCGCGGGCGGCTGCATCCCACTCTCGCTGGCCCTCCTGGGCGACCGCGTGCCGATGGAGGGTCGCCAGGTGGCGATCGGGCGCTTCCTCGTGGCGGTGATCCTCGGCCAGCTCTCGGGCTCGACCTTCGCGGGTCTGATCGAGGCGGCGATCGGCTGGCGCGGCGTCTTCGCGGTCACCGCCGCGGTGGCCGCCCTGGCCTGCGCGGCGACCGTCCTCGGCTTCGACCGGGCCGGCCGGGCCTCGGCCCGCCGCCCCGCCTTCGGCGAGGCGGTGACGCGCTACCGCACGATCCTGGGCAATCCCCGGGCGCGGGTGCTGTTCTCGGCGGTGTTCATCGAGGCCATCGCGATCTTCGGCGTGTTCCCGCACCTCGCCCCGCTGATCGAGGCGCGGGGGGAGGGCGGCCCGCGCGAGGCCGGGCTGGTGCTGGCGGGGTTCGCGGTCGGCGGCCTGCTCTACTCGGCCCTGGTCGGGCTGCTGGTGCGGCTGCTCGGCCTGCCGCGGATGCTGATCGGCGGCGGCCTGATCTGCGGCGCGTCGCTCACCGTGGTCGGGCTCGCGGGCTCCTGGCAGGTCGACTGCGCCGCGCTCACCGCCATGGGCCTGGGCTTCTACATGCTGCACAACACCTACCAGACGCAGGTCACCGAGGTCGCGCCCAAGGCCCGCGCCTCCGCGGTGGCGCTCCACGCCTTCTCGTTCTTCTGCGGCCAGGCGCTCGGCGTCGCGGTGATCGGGCAGGCGCTGCTCCGGTTCGGGCAGCTCGGGGCCCTGCTCGGATGCGCCGTCACCATCCTGGCGCTCGGGATCGCCACCGCCATCGCCCTGCGGCAGAAGCCGGGACCAGTCCCGTTTACCGGCTGAGCGCGCCTTTTCCCGGACGCCCGCAACGCACTGGAAGGCGATCCGGGAACCAGCACACGAAGCGCCGCGAAAGCGGCACCGCATATCGACGCTTCGCGACGTTTCGCGCTGGATCCCGGGTCGCATTCCGCTGGTGCTCCATGCGCCCGGGAAAGGGCATGGTGCTCGGACGATTCAAAGCGGCGTCCAGCCGGTCCATGGTTTTCCGACAGTAAGTCTGAACCGCGCGAGGTCGTCCTTGCGAGCGCAGCGAAGCAATCCAGTGTCGCGCCACGCCTCCCGATGTCGCGCTGCTCTGGGTCGCTTCGCTACGCTCGCGATGACGCGGAGCAGCTCTCAGACCCGCCCCATCGCCAGCCCCTTCAGGTCGAAGTCCGGATCGGCCGCCTGGTCGGGCGTCAGCGGCGTCCCGGCCGCGAGCAGGCGCCGCGCGATCATGTGATCGCCCGCGCGGTCGACGGATTCCACCGCGCTCAGGCGCCCGTCGCGGAAGCGGAAGACCGAGAACGCGTCGCCGGTCCCGCGGACGACGCCGGCATCGCGGGGTCCCGACAGGCCCGCGATCTGCAGCTTGTGCGGACCCTGGTCGCTCCAGAACCACGGCAGCGCGCCGTAGGCGGCGGGCTTGCCGGTGAGGCGCCCCGCGAGGCAGCGGCCCTGGTCGATGGCGTTCTGCACGGACTCGATCCGCACCGTCCCGTCCGGCGTCAGCCCGTGGGCGAAGGGGATCGGGAAGCGGGCGCAGTCGCCGATCGCCGAGATGGCCGGGTCGGGCGTCGCCAGGAACGCGTCGACCCGCACGCCGTCCTCGGCCGGCAGGCCGGCCTCCGCGGCGAGTTCCCGGTTCGGCAGGACGCCGATCCCGACGAGGATCAGGTCGGCCGCGCGTTCGCTTCCGTCCGCCAGGGCGACGCCGGTGGCGCGGCCGTCCCGCCCGACGATCGCCGTCACGCCGGCCCCGAAGGCGAAGCGCACGCCCATCGCGGCGTGGGCGCGGCGGAAGAATTCGCCCATCTCGGACGAGACCGCCCGGGCCATGGGCCGCTCGGCCGCCTCGATCACCGTCACCGGGAGGCCGCGCGCGGCCGCGACGGCGGCGAATTCGAGACCGATGAAGCCGGCCCCGATGACCACGATCGCCCGGGCCTCGGCGACTGCCGCCTTCAGGGCGTCGGCATCGGCGAGGCCGCGCAACTGGCGCACGCCCGCGAGTTCGGCGCCCGGGACCGGCAGGGGGCGGTTGCGCGCGCCGGTGGCGAGCACGAGGTGGTCGTAGGGGAGGTCGGTGCCGTCCGAGAGCTGCAGGCGGCGCGCGTCCCGGTCGACCGCGACGGCGCGGAGCCCCGGGCGGTGCGCGATGGCGTGCTCGGCGAAGAAGCCGGGCGGGCGCAGGAACAGGCCCTCCCGGTCGGTCTTCCCGGCGAGGTAGGCCTTCGAGAGCGGCGGCCGCTGGTAGGGCAGGGCGGTCTCGTCGCCCACCAGGGTGATCGGGTCGCGGAACCCGCCCTCCCGCAGGGACGCGGCGAGCTGGAAGCCGGCCTGCCCGGCCCCGGCCACGACGACGCCGGCAGCGGCGCTCACGCCTTGGCTCCCGCCAGCACCAGACCGCTCTGGGCGACGCCCGGCAGGCAGCGCGCGCCCTCCGACATCAGGTAGGACCAGACCGCGGAGGCGGCCGGACCCAGCACCTTGTCGGCGCGCCGGACCGCGTACCAGTCGCGCCGGATCGGCAGGCCCCTGACGTTGAGGAGGACGAGGCGCCCGCTCTCCAGCTCGGCCGCCACGGAGTGCACCGAGAGCAGCGCGATCCCGAGCCCGGCCATCACCGCCTGCTTGATGGTCTCGTTCGACCCGGTGTCGATGTCCAGCGGCGCCCGCTTGACCAGGACGCCGCTCATGAACTCCTCGAAGACCATGCGGGTGCCCGAGCCCTCTTCGCGGAGGAAGAACGGCTGGTCCGCGAGGTCCTCGCGGTTCAGGTCGGTCCGGCCCGCCAGGGGGTGGCCGGGCGGCGCGATCAGCACGATCGGGTGCGGCCCGAAGGTGGCGGCCTCGATCGGGAAGTCCCGGGGCGGGCGGCCCATCAGGGCGAAGTCGATCTCGTAGCCGCGCAGCGCCTCCACGGTCTGGCCGCGGTTGCGCACCGACAGGCTGATCTCAACGCCGGGATGCTTCTTGACGAAGCCCGCGATCACCTGCGGGGCGAAGTACTTGGCGGTGGAGACGACGCCGAGCGCCACGCGGCCGCCCTCCGCGCCGCGCAGGGTGCGCAGGCGGTCCGTGCAGGTCTCCAGCACCGTGTTGATGCTGTCGATCGCCCAGAGCATCTCGCGGCCGGCATCCGTCGGCTTGAGGCCCCCCGGCGTCCGGTCGAACAGCAGCAGCCCGGCCTCCTCCTCCAGCTGGCGGATGCGCGCGTAGAGGGCGGCCGAGGTGACGTTCAGCTCCTGCGCAGCCCGGGTCATGGTGCCGAGGCGGGCCACGGCAGCGACCGCCTGAAGCTGCTTGAGAGAGAGGTTGCGCATGGCGGACATCTCGTTTTTTTCGTCCTATGGCACAAGATCGCACAGAAATCTTGAAGGCCCCGCCGCGGGTTCCTGTCGATCCGGAGACAGAGACCGCTATCTTGGCAGCCAAGCGGCCGCTACAGAGCCGGCGCGGAACGCGCGATCCCCGCGAACGGGATCCGAGCAGGAGGAGTAGGCCGATGGCAATTTCAGCGGCGATCGGGACGCCCCTCGAGACCTGCCTGGCGCAGGCCGTGGACGCCAATCCGGCGCTGAAGGACGCCGCCGCGGTGATCGCGGCCGTGGCGCGGTCGGCGGTGGAGATCAGCGAGCGGATCGGGCGCGGCGCGCTCAGCGGCGACCTCGCGGCGGCCGGCGATCACAACAGCGACGGCGACGTCCAGAAGGCCCTCGACGTCATCGCTCACGAGAGCGTGACCGCGGCGCTGCGGGGCGCGCCGGTCGCCGAGGTCGCCTCCGAGGAGGCCGAGGAGGTGATGCGTCTGAACCCGGACGCCCCGCTCGCCGTCGCCATCGACCCCCTCGACGGCTCCTCCAACATCGGCGTGAACATGGCCGTCGGCATGATCTTCGGCATCCGGCCGTCGATCAAGGATCCGGCGAATCCGCTGGCCTCGTTCACCACCCCCGGCTCGACGCAGATCGCCGCGGGCTTCGTCACCTACGGCCCGGCCACGGCGCTGATCCTGACGCTCGGCGAGGGCACCCAGTCCTACGTGCTCGACCGCGCCGAGGGCCGGTTCAAGCTGACGAACCCGGCGATGTCGGTGCCGGCCTCCACCAAGGAATTCGCCATCAACGCCTCCAACGCTCGGCACTGGGACGCGCCGGTGAAGGCCTATATCGAGGATTGCCAGCGCGGCACCGAGGGGCCGCGCGACAAGGACTACAACATGCGCTGGCTCGCCTCGCTGGTGGCCGACATCCAGCGCGTGCTGAACCGCGGCGGCGTGTTCCTCTACCCGGGCGACGCCCGGAAGAACTACGCCCGCGGCCGCCTGCGGCTGCTCTACGAGGTCGCGCCCGTGGCCATGCTGGTCGAGCAGGCCGGCGGCGCGGCGACCGACGGCCAGACGCGGATCCTCGACCTCGTGGCCACCGGGATCCACGAGCGCGCGCCGCTGGTCTGCGGCTCCACCGAGGAAGTGGCGTGCGTCGCCACCTACTATGCCGGCGGCAAGCCCGATGCCGGCCGCTCGCCGCTCTTCGGCCAGCGCGGCCTGATGCGGTCATAGCCGCACCGTGAAGTCGTAAAGGCATGTCGGCGCGGCACCCCATCATCTCGGTGACCGGCTCCTCCGGGGCCGGGACCACCTCGGTGCGCAACACCTTCGAGCAGATCTTCCGCCGCGAGGACGTGCGGGCGGTCTTCATCGAGGGTGACGGCTTCCACGCCTTCGACCGCGACACGATGCGGGCGATGATGGCGAACGAGCCGACGCTGTCCCACTTCGCGCCGCGGGCCAACCTCCTGCCCGAGCTGGAGGCGGTGTTCCGCAGCTACGCCGAGTCCGGCACCGGCCGGACCCGTCACTACGCCCACGACCAGCACGACGCGCAGGCCTACGGCATCCCGGAGGGCAGCTTCTCGGACTGGGAGACGTTCCCGCCCGATTCCGACCTCCTGTTCTACGAGGGCCTGCACGGCTGCGTGGCCGACCCGGACGTCGACATCGCCCGCTACGCCGACCTGAAGATCGGCGTCGTGCCGGTGATCAACCTCGAATGGATCCAGAAGCTGCACCGGGACCGCTCGTTCCGCGGCTACTCCACCGAGGCGGTGACCGACGTGATCCTGCGGCGCATGCCCGACTACGTGCAGACCATCTGCCCGCAATTCTCGTTCACCGACATCAACTTCCAGCGGGTGCCGACGGTCGACACGTCGAACCCGTTCATCGCCCGCTGGATTCCCACCGCCGACGAATCGATGGTCGTGATCCGCTTCAAGGACCCGAAGGGGATCGACTTCTCGTATCTCGTCTCCATGATTCACGACAGTTTCATGAGCCGGGCCAACTCCATCGTGATCCCCGGCGGCAAGCTCGACCTGGCGATGCAGCTGATCCTGACGCCGATGATCATGCAGCTCGTCGAGCGCCGCCGCCGGCTGGCCTGAGCCGACCCCGAAAGCCTCCCATGCTCGCACCCGTCATCGCCCCGTCGATCCTGTCCGCCGACTTCTCGAAGCTGGCCGAGGAGACCCGCGCCGTGGACGCGGCCGGGGCCGACTGGATCCATCTCGACGTGATGGACGGGCATTTCGTGCCCAACATCACCTTCGGGCCGCCGGTGGTGAAAGCGCTCCGGCCGCACACGCAGAAGTACTTCGACGTGCACCTGATGATCGCGCCGGCCGATCCGTACCTCGCGGCCTTCGCGCAGGCGGGGGCCGACGGCATCACGGTCCACGCCGAGGCCGGGCCGCACATCCACCGCTCGCTCCAGACCATCCGCGACCTCGGCAAGCGCGCCGGCGTGGCGATCAACCCGGGCACGCCGGCCGCCATGGTCGAGCCGGTGCTCGACCTCGTGGATCTCGTGCTGGTGATGACCGTCAATCCCGGCTTCGGCGGCCAGAGCTTCATCAAGGGCGCCATGGAATCGGTGGCGCGGGTGCGCGCCATGGTGGCGGGCCGGGACATCCGCATCCAGGTCGACGGCGGGATCGACCCCGAGACGGTCAAGGTCGCGAGCCGCGCCGGCGCCGACACGTTCGTGGCCGGCAACGCGGTGTTCAGCGGCGGCCCGGGCGCCTACGCCGAGCGCATCGCGGCGATCCGCGAGGGCGCGGAGGGCGCCTCCGGTCGCGACCTGTCGTGCTGAGGGCGCTGATCTTCGACGTCGACGGGACCCTCGCCGAGACCGAGGACCTGCACCGGCAGGCGTTCAACCGCGCCTTCGCGGAACTCGGCCTGCCCTGGCGGTGGGACGAGGCGCTCTACGCCGACCTGCTGGCCGTCATGGGCGGCAAGGAGCGGCTCGCCCACTACATCGACACCGAGCACCCGGCGGAAGCCGCCGCGCTCCACGCCCGCGCGCCGGAGATCCACGCCATCAAGACGCGCGCCTACGGCGACCTCGTCGCGCGGAACGGCCTGCCGCTGCGCCCCGGGATCGCCCGGCTGATCGCCGAGGCCCGGGCCGCGGGAATCCGGCTCGCGGTGGCCACCACGACGAGCCGCCCGAACGTCGACCGGCTCCTCGCCGCCAATTTCCCGCCGGACGCAGCGCCCTTCGACGTGATCGCGGCCGGCGACGAGGCGAGCCGCAAGAAGCCCGCCCCCGACGTGTTCCTGCTGGCGCTCGCCGGCCTGGAGATCCCGGCCTCCGAGGCGGTGGCCTTCGAGGATTCGGCCGCCGGCATCAGCTCGGCCCGGGCCGCCGGGCTGCCGGTCCTGGCGACCCGGAGCCGCTACACCGAGAGCCACCGGCTCGACGGCGCCTTCTCGGCCGTCTCGGATCTCGGCGAGCCGGACCGGCCGCACCGGCACCTCGCGGGCGTCGAATGGCCGGGCGGGGTCGTGGATCTGGCCTCCCTGATCCGGTGGCACGAATCCCAGGACGGTCAGAGCGTGCCAGCCCAGGCGATGGGCACGAGCCGGTAGCCCGGTCCGTCCCGTTCCACGTGGCCGAGCGACGGGAAGGGGAAGTGGTAGCCGACCACGAGGGCCCTCTCGGACGCGGCCGTGTCGTAGAAGCGGTGGCGCGTCGCCTGGGCCTGATCGGCGTCGTGATCGTACATCACGTGCCAGTCCGGGTGCTGCAGGAAGAAGGCCGGGATGTTGGTCACGTCGGACTGGATCAGCAGACGGTCCGCACCCGAGGCGACCGCGAAGGCCGTGTGGCCCGGCGTGTGGCCGGGGGCGGCGAGGGCGGTGATCCCGGGCACGATCTCCTCGTCCCACGCGAAGCTGCCGATCCGGTCCTTCAGGTCGCCGAGCACCCGGCGGGTGTTGGCGAAGTAGCCTTGCGTCACCGGGTCGGCGGCGCGGGCCATGTTGGCGTCGCTCATCCAGAACGCCCAGTCGGGTGCGGCGGCCCGGATCTCGGCGTTCGGGAAGGCGAGGGAGCCGTCCGCCCGCTTGAGGCCGTTCGTGTGGTCGGGATGGAGGTGCGAGAGCAGGACGAGGTCGATGTCCTCGGGCCTGATCCCGGCCGCCGCGAGGTTCGCCGCGAGGCGGCCGACGGGCGCGCCCGGCACCGGGCCGTTGCCGGTATCGATCAGGACGAGCTTCGCGCCCGTGTTGATCAGCGTCGGGTTGAACGGCACCGTCACCTGGCCGGGGGGCATGTAGGCCGCCCGCGCGGCGCCGAGCGCCTCGTCCCGGGGAACGTTGCGCACGAAGCGGTCCGGCATCGGGAAGCTGCGCGCCCCGTCGTTGAGGATCGTGACCTCGCAGCTGCCGACGCGCGTCCGGTAGAGGCCCGGCGCCTGCGCTCCGCCGAAGGGTGCGGTGGCGCGGGCGCGGCCGCCGAGACCCAGGACGGCCCCTCCCGCGAGCGCGGCCCGCACCAGATCGCGACGGTTCGTGCCCGGCATCGGATCCTCCTTGAAACCCGCGTTGGCCCGTGGCCTAGCGTCGGCCCGGCCGGCGATCGGCGCGGGCGTCCGCCCGCCCGTGCGCCTCGGTGGCGAACAGCATCGTCCCGGCCACGAGGCCGAGCGCGGCCGCGATCCCGAACTTGAGCCAGCGCGGGTCGGCCGCCGCGACGTCGCTGGTCGCGCGGGAGTCGAAGCGGCCGTGGGCGCCGGGATCGGTGTCCACCGGGTCGTAGAGGTTGTCGGGTCGGTTCTTCTGCGCCTGCACGCCGGTCATCTCCCCGCGATAGCCGTGCCGGGCGAGGTAGCCGTCGATCCAGCCCGGGATCAGCATGTTTCCGATGATCGCCTTCCAGGCCGAGGCCCCGATCCACATTTCCCGGGGCGCGTCGTGCGCCGCCCGGAAGACGTGCCGGGCGATGGCCTCCGGCTGGTAGATCGGCGGCACCGGCTCGAGCTTGCGCGGTAGCCGCGAGCGCGCCCAGTCGAATTGCGGCGTGTTCACGGCCGGAAGCTGTACCATCGTCAGGCGGACTCGGCTGCGGTCGTGGAGCAGTTCGCTGCGTAGGGAATCGACGAAGCCCCGCACGGCGGCCTTGGCGGCGCAGTAGCTCGCCTGGAGCGGGATCGACCGGTAGGCGAGCGCCGAGCCGACATGCACGATCGTGCCCCGGTCGCGCGGGACCATGTGGCGGAGGGCCGCCAGCGTGCCGTGCACCTGCCCCAGATAGGTCACCGCGGTGGCGCGGTGGAACTCGTCCGGGCTCGTCTCCTGAACGGGCGCGTAGACCGTCACCATCGCGTTGTTGACCCAGACGTCGATGCCGCTGAACGCCTCGGCCAGCGCGTCGGCGGCCTGGGCGACGGCCTCCGCGTCGGCGACGTCGGCCGCAAAGGCCAGGGCCCGGCCGCCGGCCCGCTCGACATCGCGGATCGTGCCCCTCAGCCCCGCCGGGCCGCGCGCGATCAGCCCCACGTTCCAGCCGTGCCGGGCGAATTCGTGGGCGACAGCCCGGCCGACGCCGGCGCTCGCGCCCGTGACCATGACCGTGCTGCGTCCGTTCCGGCTCGACATCGGGTTCCCAGCTGCGCGTGAAGTCCAGCGCCAACGCCCGAGACGGCGACTTTTTCCGCGGTCACGGGATTGCGAAGCCCGCGGGGCCGTGTCGGCCCGTGTCGCGCCGACCGGCAGCGGCCGCGTTGCTTCGTCCGAAGGCGGCGGCCTATATACGGCGCGACCTCACAGCCGCGACGGCGGGGTCCCGCACGCCCGCCCGCGCCAACGAACAAAAGTCCGAACCGTCATGGCAGGCCATTCGCAGTTCAAGAACATCATGCACCGGAAGGGCCGGGTGGACGCGGTCCGCTCGAAGGTGTTCGGCAAGCTCGCCCGCGAGATCACGGTGGCGGCCAAGCTCGGCACGCCCGACCCGGCGATGAACCCGCGCCTGCGCGCCGCGATCCTGGCGGCCCGCGCCGAGAACATGCCCAAGGACAATATCGAGCGCGCCATCAAGAAGGCCGCCGGCGCCGACGGCGAGAACTACGAGGACATCCGCTACGAGGGCTACGGGCCCGGCGGCGCCGCGCTGATCGTCGAGGCACAGACCGACAACCGCAACCGCACCGCCTCGGACGTGCGCTCGGCCTTCACCAAGTCCGGCGGCAGCCTCGCCGAGACCGGGGCCGTCGCCTTCATGTTCGACCGCGTCGGCGTGATCGCCTACCCGGCCTCCGTGGCCGACGCCGACACGATGCTGGAGGCGGCGATCGAGGCCGGCGCCGACGACGTCAGCTCCGGCGAGGACGGACACGAGGTCATCTGCGCCCAGGATTCCTACGGCGAGGTCACCAAGGCCCTCGAGGCGCGCTTCGGCGAGCCCGCGCGCACGGGCCTGATCTGGAAGGCGCAGAACACCATCAATGTCGACGACGAGACCGGCGAGAAGCTCATCCGCCTCGTCGAGGTGATCGAGGATCAGGACGACGTCCAGAACGTCTACGTGAACTTCGCCCTGTCGGACGCGCTGGTGGCCAAGCTGCAGGCGTGAGGGGCACGGCCGGCGAGCCGGGAACGGACTGTCCCGGTCGCAGCCATGCCGGGCGCGCTTGCGCTCCGGATCCCGCTCGGCAATCCCGGACTGGCGAATTCGGGGGTGGCGGCGTGTTCGCCCTCCGGAGTTCCGGGCTCGCCCGTCAGGCGCCCGCGGCTGCGAGTTCGGCCCCGAAGCGGTCCTGCGCGTAGCGCTCCACCGAGAAGGTGTCGTCGGGCAGCTGCACCATGAAGCGCTCGGCCACCTCGGTCAGCACGATGTCGGGCCGGACGCGCTCAATATACGGCCAGTCCAGCGAGGTGCTCCAGACGAAGTGCACCTCGCGGAACGTCTCGGCCAGCATGATCGTCAGCATGTACGGCATGACGTGCGAGAAGGAATCGCCGAACAAGACCAGCCGGCGCGGGTCGGTGGCCTTGGCGTTCCCGTAGATCACGTGCGCGCCGACATGCAGCGTGTGCAGCAGGCCGGCCTTCTCCCGGGCCTCGACGATCGGGCTGCCGTAGGTCCGGACCGCGTCCTGCTGCATCAGGACGGTGCGCGAGCGCGCCCGCCGGGGTGGATCGAAGGCGCTCCCCAGATCGCCGTCGTGGTCGGTCTCGAAGGACGGCCGCTCTCGCAGGTCCTGCCGCGGCTCGGCGCCCAGCGCCCGGCAGATCTCCGCGTAGGCGAGATAGCAGCCGTCGGCGGACCAGTGGGTGTCGGTCCGGCAGTAGAGGTCGGCCGCGTCGCGCTGCGCCCGCATCGGCGTCACCAGATCGATGCAGGTCTGCCGCCAGCGCTTCCGCCGGCGCCAGGCCGCGTACAGCCCGACCGGACCCGGGAAGCGGCCCGCCGGGGGCTCGCTGTGGAGGAGGCGGTAGGCCGGCGACGCGCCCGGCCGGATGGTGAGCCCGTCGAGCCGGTGATCGTAGATCATCAGCTTCTCCGGGGCGACGACGTGGCGGTACAGGATCCCCTGGGCGCGCAGGCGCCGCTCCCGCGTCGTCACGAGGCTGCGCCACTGCCAGATCAGCTCGGTCGTCTCCTCCGGCCGCTCGTACTGGCCGAGCACGTCGTTCGTGCCCGTCTTCAGGAACAGCCAGCCGTCCTGGCCGACATGGATGTGATCGGGCGTGCTCGAAGCCATGGCGCACTCGTGAGGCGGGTCGCCCTTCCGGCGGCCGCCGATGTCGAATTCGGCCGCAAGGCGCGGGATGCCGGAGCGGCGGCGGACCGGCAGAGTGCCGCACGCGTCATCCACCACCCGGCAGGCCCCGTCATGCCCCTCCTCAACGCCCGCGCCAAGCCGCATAGTACGGCTGCCATGAGCCCCGTTCCCGCGACAGACCCCGGCGATGCCGAGCGCTGGGCCGCCCTCGCCGCCCGCGACCCGCGGGCCGACGGCACCTTCGTGTACGCGGTCCGCACCACGGGCGTGTACTGCCGCCCGAGCTGCGGCGCGCGCGCGGCGCGGCCCGAGAATGTCAGCTTCCACCGGACCTGCGCCGAGGCCGAGGCTGCCGGCTTCCGGCCGTGCCGCCGCTGCCGCCCGGACGAGCCCGCCCTCGCCGAGCGCCGGGCCGAGGCGGTCGCCCGCGCCTGCCGCCTGATCGAGACGGCGGAGACGGTTCCGTCCCTCGCCGCGCTCGCCCGCGCCGCCGGCCTGAGCGCCTACCACTTCCACCGGGTGTTCAAGGACGCCACCGGCGTGACCCCCAGAGCCTACGCGGCCGCCCACCGCGCCGCCGCCGTGGCGCGGCGGCTGCCTGGGGCCGCCTCGGTGACGGAGGCGCTGTACGAGGCCGGCTACGCCGCCGCGAGCCGGTTCTACGCGGCGGGCGCGCCGCGCCTCGGCATGGCGCCCGCCGCCTACCGGACGGGCGGCGCGGGCCTGCGCATCCGGTTCGGCATCGGCGCCTGCAGCCTCGGCGCGATCCTCGTCGCCGCCACCGAGGCGGGCGTCTGCGCGATCCTCCTCGGGGACGCGCCCGAGCCGCTCCTGCACGATTTCCAGGACCGCTTCCCCGCCGCGGAGATCGAGGGCGGCGACCCGGCCTTCGAGGGCTGGATGGCGCGGGTCATCGGGCTCGTCGAGGCGCCGGGCAGCGGCCTCGACCTGCCCCTCGACATCCGCGGGACGGCGTTCCAGCAGCGGGTCTGGACGGCGCTGCGCAAGATCCCGGTGGGATCCACCGCGACCTACGCGGAGATCGCCCGGGCGATCGGCCTGCCGACGGCGACGCGCGCGGTCGCGCAGGCCTGCGGGGCGAACCCGGTCGCGGTGGCCATCCCCTGCCACCGCGTCGTGCGCTCGGACGGTGCCCTGTCGGGCTATCGCTGGGGCGTCGCGCGCAAGCGCGCGCTGCTCGACCGGGAGGCGGAGGCCTGAAGTCCCGCGCTTCCGGTGCTCCGTGCGGTCTGCCCCAGGGCCGTTCCCTTTCGTAGTGCGACGGTCCGGAGGAAAGGTGCCTCCGGTCGAGACAGCCGCGACTTGCCCCGCTCCCGAGCGGGAGAGGGGAACCGCGCCTCGCTCAAGACAGGCTCGGCGATCGTCACTGTCCCGACGTGGCCGGGGGCGGCGCTAGCGTCGACCGCCGCCAGGGCCGCCGAAACCGCCGCCGCCCGGGCCCGGGCCGGGGCCCCCGGGCGGACCGCCGAAGCCCCCGGGGCCGCCCGGGAACGCCCCGGGGCCTGCCGGCGGCGTGCCGCCGAAGCCGCCGCGCGGCGCTCCGAATCCGCCGGTGCCCTCCGATCCGGGGACGACCGCGCCTCCCGGCCGGGTGTCGATCGCGGGGCCGCGCGGTTCGCCGATGCCGCCCAGGCCGCCCTGGCGGCCTCCGGGCTCGGCGCCGAAGCGGCCGGGCGCCTCGTCGGGGAGGTTGCGGAGGTCGAGCCGGTCGCGCTCCCGCTCGAACCGCGGGGCGTCCGGCCGCTGCGGCTCGGGCGCGATGCGGTCCTCGATCCGCAGCCGCTCCACCGTCAGGTCCCCGTCCCGCGCGATCGCCGCGGTCAGCACCGCCCGCACGCTCCCGGTGCGCGGAACCTGCGCGCCCGGACGACCCGCGACGGCGTAGCCCGCGCCGACGTCGAGCCTGCCGCTATCCCGGCCGATATAGGCCTCGATCGAGACCTGTTTCAGACCCGGCGGGAAGGGCAGACCGACCTGCGCGGCGTTGGTCACGGTGAGCACGCCGTTCGCCGCACGGCCCGTCACCAGGGCGCGCCGGCCCGGCGGCAGGGCGTCGGCGCCCGCGAGGCGGAGGCCGCCGATCCCGAGGCCGCCCGCGACCCGCCGCACCGGGCCGGCGACGCGGTCGGGCCCGGTGTCCCGCGGCTCGATCAGGCTCGCCACGATCACGCCGTCGGGCCGGCGCAGCCCGCTCACCGCGACCCGCGCGCCCGGCTGCCACGCGCCGCCGAGACCCGTGGTCGAGACCCGCTGGCCGAGCACTACGAGCCGCCCAGGCGCGACCGATTCCACCGTCCCGACCACTTCGCTCGTGACGTCGATCCGCCCCGTGGCGAGTCCGCCGCCCTCGGGCCGCGCCACCACGTGGACGACCTGACCGATCTTCAGGTCGGCGGCCTTCGCGGCCGTGCCGTCGATATGCACCTCCACCTCGGGCGGATAGGCAATGCGCAGGTCGTTGACGACGATCGAGCCGAAGCGTCGGATCGTGCCGATCACGCCGGTGCCGCCGATGCCGCGGTCGCCCTCGCCGAGGGGCCCGCTCTTCGGCTCGTCGGTCCGCATCATGCCGGTCCCGCCGATGCCCTGATCGCGCGGGGATTCCTGCGACCGGACGGTGCCGGGCAGCACGGTCGCGGCGCCCGCTAGCAGGCGCAGGACGAACCGGCGATTGAGCGTGGCGCGCACCGGCCGGCCTCTCACCGCTCGTCCGCTCGCCGCGCCGGCGGCGCCGCTTCGGTGTAGACGTACAGGCCGAAGTTCCAGCGATGCGTGCCGCCGGGATCGGTCTGGCAGGCGGCGTGCGCTTCCCGGTTGGCCTGCTGCAGCGCCTCCATGGCGATCTCGCGGGCGCGCGACTCGAGCCGGGTCGCGAGGTCCTTGGACAGCCCGTCGTAGTGGACCGCCCGCTCGAGGAAGCGCGGCGCGTCTCCGAAGATGTTGGCGACGGCGGCGGCGATATGGTCGTGCAGGTTGCGGCCGAAATAGTAGAGCTGGGGCCCCTCGGCGCCGTCGCCCCTCGGTACGTAGGCGGCCTCGGCCAGCACGATCCGGTCCTGCGGATCCGTGAAGGCCAGCCCGCGATCGAGCCACTCGTCGAGGACGGCGCGCGGCCGCAGGTCCCGCGTCACGCCCGCGACCAGCGACTCGAACGAGGGTGCGCCGCCCTCGGCCGTGCGCGGAAGTTTCAGGGGCTGGCCCTGCGCGTCGGTGAAGGCCGGGTCGGCGATCCAGCGAGCGATGATCCGGCTGGTGCGGGAGACGACCGCCGGGACGGCGCTGACCGGAGCACCGGCGCCCCGCAGGCGCCGGACCTCCTTGCGGTGGATGCCGGTGAGCAGGGAGACGCGGCTGTCGGTCTGCTCCTTTCCGGCGAGGGCGAAGTCGTACTCGGCGACGTTCACGTAGAGCTCGCGCAGCAGGTCGGTGAGCGCCGGGAAGGTGATGCCGCGGGCGACGAGCAGGCGCACGAGGGGGCGCAGCAGCCGCGCCAGCGGCGCGTGCAGGCTGGCGCCCTCCCGCGGTGTATCGGCAGTATCAGACATGGCCGCATCGTGACGGCTCATGCTGTGGGACACAATCCCACCGCGTGCGAAGGCGCACGCTGGTCCCTCGATTTCGCTTTGACGTGGGATTTTTGCACACGTAAAACGGCTTCGTGGTCAAATTTCCCACGAAATGCGGGGCCGGCCGATGACGATTGATACGCGAACGCTCGTGGCGAGGCCCCTGCCGCCGCTCACGCTTCCCACCGCCCAGGCGCGACGGGCAAGCCTGAGTGATCCCCTTCCGCGGCTCCGACGCCTCGTCTGCGTCGTCGCCGCGCTCACACTGCCCGTCCTCGGGGTCGCCGTCGCGGAAACGGTCCACCGCGCCGGTTCACCGAGGGCGCCGCAGGCCGCCGCTCCCGCCACCCCCTCAGGCGGGGCGGCGGCACCCTCGGGCGCCGTCGGGCCCCGACGCGCCGCGAGAACCGTGAGGGTCGCGGCACGCACGGAAGAGAACCGCGAGGTCCGCTCTTGATCGCCCTGTCCGGTATCGACCGCGCACGAACCGCGCCGACCTGCGGTGGAGCGGCCATTCTCGATCTCGCCCTCTGCCTGATCCTGTCCGTGACCGTCGTCGGGCTGCTCCTCCTGGCCCTCTGATCCCGCGGCTCCGCCGCGCGCCGAACGAGATTTCCATGAACGCACGAACCTCCGCAGCCCTCGCGGGCGCCGCATGCGGCTGCCTGGCCCTCGCCGCCCAGGCGGCCGACCTGCCCCGCCGCGCGCCGCCGCCACTGCCGTCGCTCCCGGTCTTCACCTGGACGGGCTTCTATGCCGGCGTGAATGCGGGATACGCGTTCCCGACCGGGAGCGGCGGCTTCACCGACCCGACCTACGGCGCCATCACGGGCGGCGGCCGGTCAGGCGGCTTCGCCGGCGGCGGCCAGATCGGCTACAATTACCAATTCACGCCGGGCTCCGGCGGCGTCGTCGGCGTCGAGGCCGACATCCAGGGCGCGGCCTTCGCCAAGGCGGACGCCGCCTATCTCGGCACCACGCCGTATTACAGTGTCCGACCGAGCCTCGACTATTTCGGCACGGTCCGCGCCCGGCTCGGCTACGCGTTCGACCGGGTCCTCGTCTACGGGACCGGCGGTTTCGCTTACGGCGGCGGGGCGCGCGCGACGGACGCGGGCGCCTACCCCTACACCCTGCCGTCGACCGACCGGACCGGATACGCGGCCGGCGGCGGCATCGAGTACGCCTTCACCGAGAAGCTCTCCGCCAAGGTGGAGGCGCTCTACCTCCATCTCGGCCGCGGAACGAACGCCGCCACGTACTACAACGCCAGTGTTCCGGCGTTTTATGGTGCCGGCAAACAGGACTCCGGGTTTGCGGTGGTTCGGGCCGGTGTGAATTACCGATTCTGAGCAATATTCGTTCGACGATAGCTTGACGGAGCGGTCAAGCTGGGTCGCAATGCCCTGCATTCGGCTTCGCGAATCTGTCGGCCGCGCGAGCCTGTCCACGGCCGAGGGATGTCGGTGAGGCCGGATACCGCGCGGGTGCAGCCCCGCGGGACCGCGGATTCTCTCCGACAGGATCGGCCGTGAGCATGCCCAGCTCGACCTCCCTCACGACAATGCTGCTCGCCGTCGCGCTCGCGGCCTGCACCGTCCCGGCGCGGGCGCAGGAGATCGTGCCGCCCGGGCCCGACGGGCGCGGCGCCATCCTGATCTACGGGAATTTCTGCGGCCCCGGCAGCCGCGGGCCCGGCTACCCGCCGATCGACGCGCTGGATCTCGCCTGCGCGCACCACGACGCGTGCTCGCCCGAGCCGGCCGCGGGAACGCTGCCGACCTGCGCCTGCAACGGCCGCCTCCGCGTCGAGGCGGGGCTCGTCGCCCGCGATCCGGCCGCGCCGGCCCGGACCCGCCAGACCGCGCAGTTCATCTCGGATTTCGCCGCGGCGCTGCCCTGCCAGTAGGGCGCACCGCGGGACCGTTCAGGCCGCGTCGGCCGGGTTGGCGGCTGCCTTCGGGCCGCCCTTGGCGACGCCCACCAGGGCCGGGCGCAGCACGCGCTCGCCGATGACGTAGCCCGCCTGCACGACCTGCACGACGGTGCCGGCCGGAACCTCCGCGTTCGGCACCTCGAACATCGCCTGATGGCGGTTCGGGTCGAACTTCTGGCCCTGCGGCTCGACGATCTTCACGCCGTGGCGCTCGAGGGTCTTGCCGAGGTCGCGCTCGGTGAGCTCGATCCCGTCGATCAGCCCCTTCAGGGCGCCGTCGGCCGTGGCCTTCGCGTCGGCCGGGACGCTGTCGAGGGCGCGGCGGATGTTGTCGGCGACGTTGAGCACGTCCCGGGCGAAGTTGGTCACCGCGTAGGCGCGCGCGTCGGCGACCTCGCGCTCCGTCCGGCGGCGCAGGTTCTCCATCTCGGCGAGGGTGCGCAGCGTCCTGTCCTTGAGCTCGTCGCGCTCGGCGGTCAGCAGGGCCAGGGCCTCCGCGACCGGATCGACGGTGGCCGACTCGCTGCCCTGACCCGCGGGCGCGGGATCCTGGGCCGCGCCGGCACCGGCTTCGACCGTGGTCTGGCGCTGGTCATCCTGGGGCATGTCGTTGCTCGTCATCACGTTTCAGTCGTGGGCGGGAATCGGTGAGGGATGGTGGAATCGGCGCTGATATCTGGCCACGGGGCCGCGAAATCAACCCGTACGCTCACGCCTCGCGCGGCGGCGGCGCCGCCACCAGCGCCTCCAGACCCTCGGCCTTCAGCGTCGCGACGTCGTGGGCGAACACGTCCATCACGGCGGCCCGGATCGCGGCCTGCCGGTCGGGCTGCGTCACCCGCGTGCCGGTGAGGTCGGTGACGTAGAAGACGTCCACGGCGCGCTCGCCGAACGTCGCCACATGCGCCGACGTGATGTTGAGCGACAGCCGGCTGAAGGCCGTGGTGAGCTCGTAGAGCAGGCCCGGCCGGTCGAGGCCGGTGATCTCCACCACGGTCTCCCGGCTCGACAGGGCGTTGTCGATGATGACGTCCGGCGGCACCGGGAAGGTCTTGGCGCGGGTGCTGGTCGGCGGGTGCTTGTCGGCCACGAGGTCGGCGATCTTGATCTCGCCCTTCAGCGCCCGCTCGATCGCCGCTGTGATGCGCTTGGTCCGACGCAGCTCGTCGTCGTCCCGCTCGAAGGCGCGCGAGATGAAGATCGTGTCGAGGGCGAACCCGTCCGTGGTGGTGAAGATCTGCGCGTCGACGATGTTGCTGCCGGCCGCCGCGCAGGCGCCGGTGACGATGGCGAGCAGGCGGGGATGGTCCGGCGAGTAGACCGTGATCTCGGTCACGCCCCGGACGGGATCGAGGGCGAC
Source organism: Methylobacterium sp. UNC300MFChir4.1 (assembly GCF_900110155.1). Classification (NCBI taxonomy): domain Bacteria; kingdom Pseudomonadati; phylum Pseudomonadota; class Alphaproteobacteria; order Hyphomicrobiales; family Methylobacteriaceae; genus Methylobacterium; species Methylobacterium sp. UNC300MFChir4.1. The sequence continues at coordinate 244,951 of NZ_FOCS01000004.1, forward strand.
GTCGGTCGCGCTGGTCCGCCCGTCGCGCACGACGTCGCGCAGGAAGATCGCGTTCTTGAGCTGGCGCGTGCCGTCGACCTTGAGCCAGTAGGCTTGGCTGTGGCGGGCCGCGTAGGCGTCGAACTCCTCCGAGCCCCAGCCGGGCAGCTGTTCCCGCAGGCCCATCTGCACGAGGCGCACCCGGTCGGTGCGGGCGATCTCGGAATGGCCGCCCGAGAGGTAGACCTCGGTCTCGTCGTACAGGGTGCGGACCAGGGTGCCCTTCCAGGCGGTCCAGACGCCGGGACCGACGGCGGTGATGTCGGCCACCGTCAGGATGGTCAGGAGCTTCAGCCGCTCCAGGCTCTGCACGCTCGCGGCGAAGCGCTCGATCGTCTTGGCATCCGAGAGGTCGCGGCTCTGCGCGGTCATCGACATCAGCAGGTGGTGCTCCACGAGCCAGCGCACCGTCTCGGTCTCGGCCTGGTTCAGGCCGAAGCGCGGGCAGAGCTTCTCGGCGATGGCGGCGCCGGCGATCGAGTGGTCCTCCGGGCGGCCCTTGGCGATGTCGTGCAGCAGGATCGCGACGTAGAGCGCGGTGCGGTTGTGGATCGAGTGCACGAGGCGCGAGACCAGCGGGTAGGTCTCCTGGGCCCGGCCCGATTCGATGTCCGCCAGCACGCCGACCGTGCGCAGCAGGTGCTCGTCCACCGTGAAGTGGTGGTACATGTTGAACTGCATCATCGCGACGATGCGGCCGAAATCCGGGATGAAGCGGCCGAGCACGCCCGCCTCGTTCATCTCGCGCAGCGCCTCCTCCGGCGCGTTCCGCGAGGTCAGGATCTCGACGAACAGCCGGTTCGCCTCGGGATCCACGCGCAGCGACGGGTTGACGAGGCGCAGGGACCGGTTAGCCAGCCGCTTGGCGTCCGGATGGATCGCGAGGTTATGCCGGTCGGCGAGCCAGAACAGCCGGATGAGGTTGACCGGGTCGCGCTCGAAGGCGTCCTCCGCGCGCAGGTTCACCCGGCCGTGGTCGATCCAGAAATCCTCCGCCTCCATGGCGGTCGCCCGGAACCGGTCGCGGAACCGGCCGATCCAGCGGTCGAGAACCGGCGTGCGCTTGGCGTGGCGCGCCTCCAGCTCCGCGCAGACGATGGCGGTGAGATCGCCCACATCCTTGGCGATGCGGAAATAGGCCTTCATGAAGCGCTCGACGCCGGAGAGGCCGCCCCGGGCCTCGTAGCCGAAGCGCTCGGCGATCCGCGGCTGCAGACCGAAGGACAGGCGCTCCTCGGCGCGCTTCGTGGCGAAGTGCATGTGGCAGCGCACCCGCCACAGGAACTCCTCGCAGCGCTCGAACAGCGCGTACTCCTCCGGGGTGAACAGGCCGGCGCTGACGAGCTCGATCTGGTCGCGGACCCGGTAGGTGTACTTGGCGATCCAGAACAGCGTGTTGAGGTCGCGCAGGCCGCCCTTGCCGTCCTTGACGTTGGGCTCGACGAGGTAGCGCGAGGTGCCGGCCTTGGAGACGCGCAGGTCGCGCTCGCGCAGCTTCGCCTCGACGAACTCGGCGGCGGATCCGACCACCAGCTCGGCGTCGAAGCGCGTCACGAGCTCCTCGTAGAGCACCCGGGTGCCGAACAGGTACCGCGCCTCCAGCAGGGCCGTCCGGATCGTCATGTCGGCCCGCGCCTCGCGCAGGCACTCCTCGACCGAGCGGGTGGCGTGGCCGACCTTCAGTTTCAGGTCCCACAGGACGTAGAGCATCCCCTCGACGACGCTCTCGGACCACGCGGTCTGCTTGTAGGGCAGCAGGAACAGCAGATCGATGTCCGATCCCGGCGCCATCGTGCCCCGGCCGTAGCCGCCGGTGGCGACCACCGCGAGCTGCTCGCCGGTCGACGGGTTGTCGTTGGGATAGAGCCGCCAGACCACGGCGTCGTGGATCGCCCGGACCACCGCGTCGGTGAGATTCGACAGGGTCTGCGCGCACAGCAGCCCGTTGCGGTCCTCGAGGAGCTGCGCCTCGGCGGCCCGGTGGCCCTCCTCGATCACCCGGCGCAGCTGCGGCACCAGCGCGGCCCGGAGCTTCGTGGGCTCGCGGGCCTCGCGGTCGAGGTTCTCGAGAACCGTATCGAGGGCGGCGACGGGATCGAACATGGTTCCCGTTAGCATGATATCCCTAAGCCGCCAGCCATGCGGCGCCCGCCGCTACTCCGCGGCCGGCAGATCGAGGGCGAGCAGCCGGGCCGTGCGGTTGCGGGTCGCCGCCCGGGGCTCGGTCTCGCTCGTCTGCCGCCGCGCGTCGGCGATGGCCGCGTGGACGCCGTCGACCGCCAGGATCAGCGCGCTGACCGTCCGCGCGTCGATGCTGCGCTCGCGGGCGTAGCAGACCACGTCCGCCACCAGCCCGTCGGTCTCGATCGCGATCGCGTCGAGTTCGGCGGCGCTGGTCGCCGCGCGCACCTCGCGCATGATGTCGAGGAGCCGGTCGAGGACGAAATCGACCCGCTCCCGGCGCTTGCGGGCGAGGCGCTGGCCGAGCCACGCGAAGCCGGAGCCGATCGTGCCGCCGAAGAAAGCGAACAGGTAGATGTAGTCCTCGTAGCGGTCGAGGAAGGTCTGCTGCTCGCGCTCGAAATAGTCGACGGCGCCGGGGTGGTTCGGCAGGCGCGCCGAGGTCGCCGCCACCGTCGTGTCGAAGTCCGGCGCCTTCATCAGCTTGGCCACCGGCGCGGTCGAGGCGAGCCGCGAGCGCCACTCGAACAGGTGCTGCGTCGCCGAGGCGACCGCGACGCGGCTCACCGTGCCGCGGGCCATCAGGCGATAGGAGGCGCCGACGGTCTTGACCTCCTCGTCGGGCCGCTTCGGGCGGCCGCCGAAGGTGCCGGCCGGGATCGTCACCGACTGCAGCTCGGGGAAGCGCTGCAGGATCGCGTCGCCGTCCGGGATCGAGACGAAGCCGATCTTGCGGTCCGGCGCGCCCAGCTCGACGGCGCGGACGACCGCGGCCGCCGGCTTGGAGGCCGGGCTCGCGATCACCGCCACCGCGTCGACCCGCTTCTCGGTGAGCGCGGCCGTGACGTCGCCGACCTTCAGCGGCACCACGACCACGTGGCCGGGCTCCGCCTCGGCGGCGTGGCCGGCCTCCGGCGCGTCCTCGCCCACGATGTCCGGCACGAGGTCGTAGAAGGACAGGAGGTTCGTGAGGAACGACAGGTCGGCGCTGTGACGGACCACGATGCCGAGCCGCTTGCGCGCCAGGGCCGGCACGTCGTCGAGATCGGCCGCCTCCGGCGCCGCGATGACGAGGGCCTCGTCGTGCAGGATCGCCAGGGTCAGCCCGTTCTCGGGCAGGAACACGTCCGGCCGCACCACCGCGAGGTCGGCCTTGTTGCGCTGGAGTGCCAGGGCGCTGTCGCGCACGTCGCCGTAGCGCACCACCTTGAGACGGACGTCTTCCCGCGCCCGGTCGAGGGCGCCGGCATAGGCCTCGATCAGCGCGGCCTCGGGCCCGTCCTGGGGGCCGACCGCCACCGTCAGAGTGTTCGGGCGCGACAGGTAGACGATCGCGGCCGCGGCCGCGGCGAGCCCCAGGGCCACGAGGACCAGGAGCCACTCGCGCCGCATCAGTACGGCCGCCGCGCCGTGCAGCCGCGGGCGCCATCGGCCCTGCGGAGTGCCGGGCGAAGAACGGTGGTTCGGGCCATGGCCGAGCCTGTCGCGTTGCACGCGTTCCATACCCGAGTCATGGAACGCAAACCTGTCGAGATCGTGAAGAACCGGTGAAATCTCCATTCGTTGCAGGATCCGCGCCAGAAGGTCGCGACCGCGAGATCAAGCCGCCCGGCCCCGTGAGCCCGGCCTGGCTGGAGCGTGCGGCGCTCCACTATCTGGAGCGCTACAGCGCCTCGACCGAGATGCTGCGCCGGACGCTCGCGCGCCGCGTCCAGAAGCGCGCGCGGGCCCGGGGCGAGGATCCCGAACGCTTCGCCGACCTCGTGACGGCGACCGTCGCGCGGGCGGTGTCGGCCGGCCTCGTGGACGACGCGCGCTTCGCCGACACCCGCCTCGCCACCCTGCGGCGTCGCGGCACCTCGACCCGCGGCGTCTCGGCCAAGCTCGCCGCCAAGGGGGTCCCGCGCGACGTCGTGGAGGCCGCCATGCTGGCGGAGCGCGACGCCCTGCCGGACGGGGAGGCGGACGCGATCGAGGAGCAGGCCGCGCAGGCCTACGCCAAGCGGCGACGCCTGGGACCGTATCGCCGCCCGGACCAGCGGGCGACGCACCGCGACCGCGACCTCGCCGCCCTGGCCCGGGCCGGCTTCGCCTACGGCCTCGCCCGCCGTGTGGTCGACCGGGAGCCCGACGAATCCGGCGAGCCCGACGCGCCCGCGTGACGGGTGCGGCATCGCGGCCCGGGGTGAACGCCGCGCCGGCCTTGCACCTTCGGCCGTGTTGTTCATTGTCTGTTCGATGGACGAGACCCTGGCCAAGAAGCTGCGCATCCTCGCGGACGCCGCCAAGTACGACGCCTCCTGCGCCTCCTCGGCCGCGCCGAAGCGGGCGGCCGGCAAGGACGGGCTCGGGTCGACCACCGGCGCCGGGATCTGCCACGCCTACACGCCCGACGGGCGGTGCGTCTCGCTCCTCAAGATCCTGCTGACGAACTGGTGCCTGTTCGACTGCGCGTACTGCGTGAACCGGCGCTCCTCGAACGTGCGGCGGGCGAAGTTCACCGTGGAGGAGGTCGTGAACCTCACCCTGAACTTCTACCGGCGCAACTACATCGAGGGGCTGTTCCTCTCCTCCGGCATCATCAAGTCGCCCGACCACACGATGGAGCTGCTGACCCGCGTGGCGAAGTCGCTCCGGCGCGACCACGGCTTCGCCGGCTACATCCATCTCAAGTCGATCCCGGAGGCGAGCCCCTGGCTGATCGAGGAGGCAGGCCTCTACGCCGACCGGCTCTCGATCAACGTCGAGCTGCCCACCGAGGCGAGCCTGGAGCGCCTCGCTCCCGAGAAGGACGGCGCCGCGATCCAGGGCGCCATGGCGCAGATCGGCGAGCGCATCGTGCAGGCCAAGGCCGAGAAGCGCCGGTTCTCGCCGGCCGGCCACTCGACGCAGGTGATCGTCGGCGCGGACGCCACCACCGACGAGGCGCTGATCCGCAAGAGCGCGCTCCTCTACGGCAGCGTCGGCCTGAAGCGGGTCTACTACTCTGCCTACAGTCCGATCCCGGACGGGTCGTCGATCCTGCCGCCGAAGCCGCCGCCGCTCCAGCGCGAACACCGGCTGTACCAGGCCGACTGGCTGCTCCGGTACTACGAATTCACCCCCGACGAGGTGGCCGACGCCTCCGAGGGCGGGATGCTCGCCCTCGACATCGACCCGAAGCTCGCCTGGGCGCTGAAGCACCGGGACAAGTTCCCGGTGGACGTGAACAAGGCCGACCGGGAATGGCTCCTGCGCGTGCCGGGGCTCGGGGCGCGGGCGGTCGACAAGATCGTCAGGGCGCGCCGCCACGCGACCTTGCGCCTCGATGACGTCGCCCGGCTGACCTCCGGATTGAAGCGGGCGCGCCCGTTCTTGGTGGCCGCCGACCATCGGCCGGTCGGGCTGACGGACCGGCTCGACCTCCGGGCGCGGCTGGTCGAGCCCGCGGCGCAGCTGAGCCTGTTCTGATGGGAGCGGGTCACGCGCCGAGTCCTTCTCCCTCCCTGGAGAGAGGGGATTCGCTGTCGCCGCGCGCCGTCGCGCTGCGCCCCGGCGCCGATCTCGACGGTTTCCGCAACGCCGCCCGGAGCCTCGTCGCGCGGGGCGTCGCGCCCGAAGCCGTGACGTGGTCGGTGACGGACGCGCCCGGCCTGTTCGGCGGCGACGCGGAGCAGGCCGCCGGGACGCCGCTTGTCCTGCCGAAGGCCGTCGCTACCTTGATCCCGCAGGTCATTCCCCACCGCGATCCGGAGCGCTACGGCCTGCTCTACGCGCTGATCTGGCGGGTCTGCCGCGGCGAGCGGCACCTGATGGAGGTCGGCAGCGACCCGCTGGTCCACCGCCTGCACCGGATGGCGAAGGCGATCGGGCGCGACCTCCACAAGATGCACGCCTTCCTGCGCTTCCGCCGGGCGGAGGGACCGGACGGCGAGCGCTACGTCGCGTGGTTCGAGCCGGACCACCACATCCTCGAGGCGGCGGCACCGTTCTTCGTCGATCGCTTCCGCGGGATGCGCTGGTCGATCCTGACGCCCGAGGGCTCGGCCCATTGGAACACCGAGACCCTGACTTTCGGGCCGCCCGGCGACCGTGCCCAACTTCCGGAGGGCGACGGCTTCGAGGCCGGCTGGCAGACCTATTACGAGAGCACGTTCAACCCGGCCCGCACCAACCTGAAGGCGATGCGGGCGGAGATGCCCAAGAAGTACTGGCACAACATGCCCGAGACGGCCGCGATCCCGGCCCTGGTCCGGGCGGCGGCCGGGCGCACCGAAGCCATGATCGAGAGGGAGCCGACCTTGCCCACACGCCGCGAACCCGCCCGGGCCGTCGCCGCCATGGCCGACCAGGATCCCAAGAGCCTCGACGAGCTGAACGCGATCATCCGCCGGACCGAGCCGCTGGTGCCGGGGGCCACCCAGGCCGTGCTCGGCGAGGGGTCGGTCGGGGCGACGGTGGCCTTCGTGGGCGAGCAGCCCGGCGACCAGGAGGACCGGCAGGGCCGGCCCTTCGTCGGGCCCGCCGGCCAGCTGCTCTCCCGCGCTATGGCGGAGGCCGGGATCGACCGGGGCGCGAGCTACCTGACGAACGCGGTCAAGCACTTCAAGTTCGAGGAGCGCGGCAAGCGCCGCATCCACCAGAAGCCGACAGCCGGCGAGGTCAGCCACTACCGGTGGTGGCTCGACCGGGAGCTCGAGTTCGTCGGTCCGAAGCTCGTCGTGGCGCTCGGCGCGACCGCCGTGCTGGCGCTGACCGGCAAGGCGATCCCGATCACCCGGGCGCGCGGTCCGTTCCGCTTCGACCGGCACGACAACCGATTCCAGGGCTTCATCACGGTCCACCCGTCCTACCTGCTCCGGTTGCCGGACGAGGCGAAGGCGGAGGCCTACGCGGCCTTCGTGGACGACCTGCGCCGGGTGGAGGCGCTCGGGCGCGAGCTCACGGCCTGATCCTCCTCTGCCGCGGTTCTGCTATGCTGGCGGCCGCCGATTCCCTCCGGTCCCGCCGCCATGGACAAGCTCGCCGCCCTCGACATCCTGCGCGCCAACGAGGCGGAACTGCGCCGCCGCGGCGTGCTGCACGCGGCCTTGTTCGGTTCGGTTGCCCGGGGCGACGCGCAGGCCGACAGCGATCTCGACGTGATGATCGAGATCGACCGGGAGCGCGTGCGCGACCTCTTCACCTATGCCGGCCTGTGCCGCTTCATCGACGAACTGTTCCCGGTTCCGGTCGACGTGGCCGACCGGGAAAGCCTGAAGCCGCGCGTCCGTCAGCGGGCCGAGCACGATGCGGTTTCCGCCTTCTGAACGGGCGCTCGCCGCCTGCGAGGACATCATCGACAACGCCGATGCCGCTCAGCGCTTCGTCGCCGGCATGTCGTTCGAGGCCTTCGTGGCGGACCTGCGGACCAACTACGCGGTCGTCCGCTGCCTGGAGATCGTCTCGGAGGCGAGCCGACGGCTGACCGACGCGATGCGCGAGCGCCATCCGGATGTTCCGTGGCGCGACATCGCCTCCATCGGAAACGTCTTTCGTCACGGCTACCATGGCGTCAAGCTGGACATCGTCTGGCGGACCGTCCACGAGCGCTTGCCCGTTCTCGTCGCGGCCTGCCGCGCCGAATTCGTCCGCGCGCCCGACTCCTGATCGCCCCGAGCCGCCTGAGCCCATGACCGACTCGAAGCCCGACTCGAGCCCCGAGACCAAGCCCGTCGGACCCGGCGATCAGGTGATCCTGGTCGACGGCTCGTCCTTCATCTTCCGGGCCTATTTCCAGTCGATCAACCAGGACCAGAAGTACAACTCGCGTCCCTCCGACGGGCTGCCCACCGGCGCCGTGCGGCTGTTCTGCACCAAGATCGCGCAGTTCCTGCAGGACGGCGCCGCCGGCACCATGCCGAGCCATCTCGGGATCGTCTTCGACAAGTCGGAGGGCTCGTTCCGCAAGGAGATGTTCCCCGACTACAAAGGCCACCGCCCGGACGCGCCCGACGACCTGAAGCGCCAGATGCCGCTGATGCGCGACGCGGTGCGCGCCTTCGGCCTGCACGCGGTGGAGCTGGAGCGCTACGAGGCCGACGATCTCATCGCCACCTACACCCGCCAGGCCGAGGCGCGGGGCGCGGGCGTCATCATCGTCTCGTCCGACAAGGACCTGATGCAGCTCGTCGGGCCGCAGGTGCGGTTCTACGATTTCGAGTCGGGTGCCAAGGGCAAGCCCGGCTACCGGCCCGAGCGCAACCTCGACGTCGAGGCGATCGTCGCCAAGTGGGAGGGCCTGCAGCCGAACCAGATCGGCGACGCGCTGGCGCTCATCGGCGACACCTCCGACAACGTGCCGGGCGTGCCCGGCATCGGCCTGAAGACGGCCGCGGCGCTGATCAAGGAGTTCGGCAGCCTCGAGGCCCTGCTGGAGCGGGCGGGCGAGATCAAGCAGCCCAAGCGGCGGGAGACGCTGCTCGCCAACGTGGATCAGGCCAAGCTGTCGCGCAGGCTCGTGGCGCTGATGGAGGACGTACCGGTCCCGGTGCCGCTGGACGACCTCGGCGTGCCTCAGCCCAATCCCGAGAAGCTGGTCGGCTTCCTGAAGGCGATGGAGTTCAACACGCTGACGCGCCGCATCGCCCAGATGCTACACGTCGATCCCGAGGCGGTGAAGCCCGATCCGCGCCTCCTGCCGGGCGCCCGGCCGCACGGCTACGGCAACGCCGCCGGCGGCAGCGACGCGGTGCCGTTCTTCGGCGATTCCGTGCCGCCGGATCCCGAGACCGCGGCCGCCGGGGCCGAGCGACCGCCGGGCGCCGCCCCGCCGGAGGGCGGCGAGATCGATCCCTTCGCCGATCTCGACCTGCCGGACGCGCCCGCCAAGCCCCGGGCGCCCGTCGAGGCGACGCCCGGCAACGTGGTGGCGGCACGGGCCGCGGAATCCGTGGCGCCGTTCGACACCGCCGCCTACGAGACGGTCTCGTCCCTGGAGCAGCTCGACGCCTGGATCGCCGAGGCCGAGGAGGCCGGCGTGATCGCGGTCGATACCGAGACCGACTCGCTCGATGCCCACAGGGCCGGCCTCGTCGGCGTCTCGCTGGCGGTCGCCACCGGCCGGGCCTGCTACATCCCGCTCGCCCACGTCCAGGCCGCCAAGGTGCAGGCGGACGCCACCGACCTGTTCGGCGAGGGCGCCGCGCCCTCCGACGTGGTCGAGCCGGTGCCGGGCCAGATCCCCCTGAAGGAGGCCGTCGCCCGGCTGAAGCCGCTCCTCGAGCACCCCGGCGTCCTGAAGGTCGGCCAGAACCTCAAATACGACTGGGTGGTGCTCGCCCGCTACGGCATCGAGGTCGCGCCGTTCGACGACACGATGCTGATCTCGTACGTGCTCGACGCCGGCAAGGGCGGCCACGGCATGGACGAGCTGGCCCGCCGGCACCTCGGCCACCAGCCGATCACCTTCTCGGACGTGGCCGGCACCGGCCGCAACAAGGTGACGTTCGACCGCGTCGCCATCGACAAGGCCACCGCCTACGCGGCCGAGGACGCGGACGTGACCCTGCGCCTGTGGCGGATGATGAAGCCGCGCCTCGTGGCCGAGCACCGGGTCGCCGTCTACGAGACCCTGGAGCGGCCCCTGCTGCCGGTGATCGCCCGGATGGAGCAGCGCGGCATCCGCGTCGACCGGGAGATGCTGAGCCGCCTGTCCGGGGATTTCTCGCAGATCCTCGTCCGCCTGGAGGAAGAGATCCAGGAGGATGCCGGGGAGAAATTCTCGGTCGGCTCGCCGAAGCAGATCGGCGACATCCTGTTCGGGAAGATGGGTCTGCCGGGGGCCAAGAAGACGCCGTCGGGCCAGTGGGCCACGCCCGCGACCCTGCTGGAGGAGCTGGCCCAGGCGGGCCACGAGCTGCCCAAGAAGATCCTGGAATGGCGGCAGCTCTCGAAGCTGAAATCCACCTACACGGACGCGCTCCAGGCCCATGCCGACCGCGAGACGGCGCGGGTCCACACCTCGTTCTCGCTGGCGGCGACCACCACGGGGCGGCTGTCCTCCTCCGAGCCGAACCTGCAGAACATCCCGATCCGCACCGAGGAGGGTCGCCGGATCCGCCGCGCCTTCGTGGCGGCGCCCGGCAGCCGGCTGATCTCGGCCGACTACTCGCAGATCGAGCTGCGGCTGCTGGCCCACATGGCCGACATCCCGGAACTCCGGAAGGCGTTCGAGGACGGGATCGACATCCACGCGGCGACGGCCTCGGCGATGTTCGGCGTGCCGCTCAAGGCGATGACCCCCGACCTGCGGCGCCGGGCGAAGACCATCAACTTCGGCATCATCTACGGCATCTCGGCCTTCGGCCTCGCCGACCGGCTCGGCATCGGCCGCGAGGAGGCCTCGGCGTTCATCAAGCAGTATTTCGAGCAGTTCCCGGGCATCCGGGACTACATCGAGACCACCAAGAAGAGCTGCCGCGACAAGGGCTACGTCACGACCCTGTTCGGCCGCGTGTGCCACTACCCGCAGATCCGCTCCAACAACCCCTCCGAGCGCGCCAGCGTCGAGCGGCAGGCGATCAACGCGCCGATCCAGGGCTCGGCCGCCGACATCATCCGGCGGGCCATGACGCGGATGGAGGCGGCCCTCGCCGCGAAGAAGCTCAGGGCGCGCATGCTGCTGCAGGTGCACGACGAGCTGGTGTTCGAGGCGGCCGAGGACGAGGTGGAGCGGACGATCCCGATCATCCGCGGCGTCATGGAGGAGGCGCCGGCGCCGGCCCTGACCCTGAAGGTGCCGCTGGTGGTCGAGGCCAACGCGGCGGGCAACTGGCAGGAGGCGCATTGACGGGTCGGACCGAGGCTCAGCCGGCCGTCTTCGCGAGCGGAGCGAGGCGATCCCGTCGGCGCCGCGCTTTCCGACGTCCCGTAGCCCTGGGTCGCTTCGCTCCGCTCGCGAGGACGGCGGCGCGCTGAGACGACGTCGTTGAACCGCGACCGGGCAGCTTGGAGATGCCGCCGAAGACGGTCATACGCCGTACGCCCATGACCTGCATCGCTCAAAGCCCGTGACCGACCCCTTCCCCTTCCTCTCCGGCGGCGGTGAGGCCGCGCGGATGATCCGCGCGCGCGACTGGTCGGATCATCCCCTGGGGCTTCCGCAGACGTGGCCGGCGGAGTTCCGCGCGGCCCTGTCGCTCGTCCTCAACTCGCCGGAATCGATGATCCTGGCCTGGGGGCCCGACCTCCACTTCTTCTTCAACGACACCTACTTCCCGCTGCTCGGTCCGCGGCTGCCCTGGGCGATGGGTGAGCGGTTCGACGTGGTCTGGGCCGATGCTTGGGATCAGGCCAAACCGATCATCGACGCCGCCATGGCGGGCCGCCCGGAGCGTTTCGTCGACCTGCCGTGGCAGCTCGACACCGATCGGGGCGCGCGGGAGACGTGGTGGACCTTCTCGTACTCGCGGGTTCTCGACGCCGAGGGCCGGGTCGCCGGCCTGTTCATTCTCACCAACGAGACCACCGGTCGGGTCCTCGCGGACGCCGCCCTCAAGGAGAGCCAGGGCCGGCTCGAGGCGGCGCTCGCGGAGCTGCGCGACCTGAACGCGACCCTGGCGCACCAGGTCGAGGAGCGCACGGCCGACCGCAACGCCCTGTGGACGCTCTCGTCCGACATGATGCTGCGCTGCCTGTTCGACGGGACGATCACCGCGGTGAACCCGGCCTGGACCGAGGTGCTGGGCTGGCGCCCGGACGAACTGATCGGAACCAAGCTCATCGCCTTCGTCCACCCGGACGATCTCGACCGCACCGTCGAGGGCGCGCGCCAGCTCTCCGCGGGGTCGAGCCTCGCGCGCTTCGACAACCGCTACCGCCACCGGGACGGCGGCTATCGCTGGATCAGCTGGGCGGCCCGGCCCGGGGAGGGCGTCATCAACGCCGTCGGCCGCGACTTCACCGCGGAGCGCGAGCGCGCCGACGCCCTGGCCGCCGCCGAGGAGGCCCTGCGCCAGTCGCAGAAGATGGAGGCGGTCGGCCAGCTGACCGGCGGCATCGCCCACGACTTCAACAACCTGCTCGCCGGCATCTCCGGCTCGCTGGAGCTGATCCAGACCCGGCTCGGCCAGGGCCGCGTCATGGACGTCGACCGCTACATCAACGCCGCGCAGGGGGCCTCGAAACGGGCCGCGGCGCTGACCCACCGGCTGCTCGCCTTCTCGCGTCGCCAGACCCTCGACCCGAAGCCCACCGACGTGAACCGGCTGGTGGCCGGCATGGAGGAGCTGATCCGCCGCACCGTGGGCCCCGCCGTGGTGGTCGAGGTCGTGGCGCCGCCCGGCCTCTGGCCGGCCCTGGTCGACCCGCCGCAGCTCGAGAACGCGCTCCTCAACCTGTGCATCAACGCCCGGGACGCGATGCCGGAGGGCGGCCGCATCACGATCGAGACCGCCAATGCGTGGCTCGACGAGCGCGCCGCCCGGCGCCACGACATGCCGCCGGGCCAGTACCTGTCGCTGTGCGTCACCGACACCGGCAGCGGCATGGCGCCGGAGATCGTCGGCAAGGTGTTCGAGCCGTTCTTCACCACGAAGCCCCTGGGGCAGGGCACCGGCCTCGGCCTGTCGATGATCTACGGTTTCGCGCAGCAATCGGGCGGCCAGGTGCGGATCCACTCGGAGGTCGGCAGGGGCACGACGGTCTGCCTGTACCTGCCCCGCCACCGCGGCGCGGTCGCCGAGGAGGACGCGCACACCGCCGTCGGCGCGCCGCCGCGGGCCGCGCCGGGCGAGACCGTGCTGGTGGTCGACGACGAGCCGACCGTGCGCATGCTGGTCACCGAGGTGCTGGAGGATCTCGGCTACACGGCGATCGAGGCCGCCGACAGCGCGGCCGGCCTCAAAGTGCTGCAATCCGACGTGCGCATCGACCTGCTGGTGTCCGACATCGGATTGCCGGGGGGCATGAACGGGCGCCAGATGGCCGAGGCCGGGCGGCTCACGCGCCCGGGCCTCAAGGTCCTGTTCGTCACCGGCTACGCCGAGAGCGCGGTCTTCGGCAACGGGCCCCTCGAGGCCGGGATGCAGGTCATCACCAAGCCGTTCGTGGTGGAGGTGCTGGGCGCCCGCATCCGCGAGATGATCGGAACGGCTTGACCGCACGGTCGGTTCGGGCCTGATCGGCCGGGACACGCCGGGGAGGAGGGACGCCATGCGGGCGCTGCTGTGCACGAGGCTCGACGGGCCGGAGCATCTGGAGATCGTCGAGCGGCCCGACCCGGTGGCGGGCCCCGGGCAGGCGCTGGTGCGGATGCGGCTGGCGGCCCTGAACTTCTTCGACACGCTGATCACCGCCGGGCGCTACCAGGTGAAGCCGACCCTGCCGTTCTCGCCGGGCGGCGAGGGGGTCGGCGTGGTCGAGGCGCTGGGCGAGGGCGCCGCGGGCGTGTCCGTGGGCGACCGGGTGATCGTCCATGCCGGGCACGGCTGCTGCGCGGAGCTGATCGCCCTCGACGCCGCCCGGCTCACGCCGGTGCCGGACGCCGTGCCGGACGAGCAGGCGGCCGGGCTGACCATCACCTACGGCACCTCGCTGCACGCCCTGGCGAACCGCGCGCGCCTGCGGCCCGGCGAGTGGCTGGCGGTCCTCGGCGCCTCCGGGGGCGTCGGCCTCGCTGCCGTCGAGCTCGGCCGGCTGATGGGCGCCCGGGTGATCGCCTGCGCCTCCTCGGAGGAGAAGCTATCGGTCGCCCGCGCCCACGGCGCCGAGGCGGGCGTGGTCTACGACCCGGCGACGCTCAAGGACGAGCTGCGCCGGATCTCGGGCGGCGGGATCGACGTGGTCTACGACGCGGTCGGCGACGCCTACGCGGAGCCGGCCCTGCGGGCGCTCGGCTGGCGCGGGCGCTTCCTCGTCATCGGCTTCGCCGCCGGCGCCATCCCGCGGCTGCCGCTGAACCTGATGCTCCTCAAGGAACTCGACGTGCAGGGCGTCCACTGGGGCGCCTTCCTGGACCGGGAGCCGGAGGCGCACCGGGCCGATCAGCGCCGGCTCCTCGACTGGGTCGCCGCGGGCAGGCTCACCGCGCAGGTCCACGGCGTCTACCCGCTGGCGGAGTACCCGGAGGCCTTCGGCCTCCTGACCCGCCGCGCGGCGGTGGGCAAGGTTCTCCTGCGGCCCTGACCCGGGGCGCGGCCGCCCGCCTCAGCCCGGATCGGCGCGCGACCCGCAGCGCGGCGTCGGCGGGCGATGCGCTATGCGTTCCGCGCCGATCTGCGGCGCAGATCGCTGCCGCAGTAGAGGTTGCGGAAAAATCTGTCTTTCATCTTCATGCATCCCGACGCGACGGTGTCGTCCTCTGTGGTGCCCGAGATGAGACTGCGAAGAAGTATCGTATCAAAGCTGATACTGCCCTCGATCGTCGGATTTCTGCTTTTCCTGGCAAGCTCGGCCGTCGGCTTGCTGCAGATACAGGCCATCAACGCCGCCGCCGTGGAGACCCGCGACGTCTGGGTGCGCAAGGACAACGATCTCCATACGATTCGATTCTTGATGCTGCGGTACCACACGACGACGATCCGCAAGGTGGTCGCCGTCGACGACGGTGAGAACCGGGACCTCGATGCCGAGTTCGTCGAGATGGATCGGTCCATCCCCGAGGCCTTCCAGAGCTACCGCGCGCGCGCGACGACGCCCCGGGAGCGCGCGCTCTGGGACGCGTTCGAGGGGCGGTGGAAGGTCTATCGCACCGCCCAGGAGGCGATCCTCGCCCCGCTCAGGCGCGGCGACCGGACCGCGGCCCGCGACGCCATCGCGCCGGCCCGCCCGCCGCTCGTGGCCGCCTTCGATGCCCTGGCGGATCTCGCCCAGGTCACCGCCGAGGGCACGAACGTCTCGGTCCAGCGCTCCGAGGACGCGTTCCGGACGGCGTGGTCCGTCACCGTCGCGCTCGCGGTCATCGGGTTGCTCATGACCGGCGCGGCGGTCTGGTGGGTCTGGCACCGGGTCGCCCGCCCGATCCGGTCCCTGGCCGGAACCATGGGCCGGCTCGCGGCCGACGACCTCGACGCGGCCGTCGGCGGTTCCGAGCGCGGGGACGAGATCGGCGTCATGGCGGCGTCCGTCCAGGTCTTCAAGGACGGCCTGATCCGGGCGCGCACACTCGAGCACGACGCCGCACAGGCCCGCGCCACGGCCGAGGCGGAGCGGCGGAGCGGCATGCACCGGATCGCCGACGCCTTCGAGGGCACGGTCGGCGGCATCATCGGCACGGTCTCGGCCGCCGTCGCCGCGCTGCAGGACACGGCCTCGGCCATGAACGCGGCGGCCGCCGACACAGCCGATCGCTCCATCCGGGTGGCGAGCGCGGCCGAACGCGCCGCCAGCACCGTCAGCGTCGCGGCGGCGGCGGCCGAGGAGCTCGGCGCCTCCGTCCAGGAGATCGGCCGCCAGGTCGCGGGTTCGACGGAACTGACACAGTCGGCGGTCGCGGACGCGGCGGCGACCGCGCATCTGGTCCAAGAGCTGAACGGGGCGGCGATCCAGATCGGTCATGTCGTGACCCTGATCTCGACCATCGCCGAGCAGACGAATCTCCTCGCGCTGAACGCCACGATCGAGGCGGCGCGGGCCGGCGCGGCGGGCCGCGGCTTCGCCGTCGTGGCCGCGGAGGTCAAGGAACTGGCCGGTCAGACCGCGCGGGCAACCGACGAGATCGGCGGCCACGTCGCCCGGATCCAGTCTTCCACCGGCGACGCCGTCACGGCGATCGGACGCATCGGCGGTCGGGTTCAGGAACTCAGCGCGGTGGCGACGCGGATCGCCAGCGCCGTGGAGCAGCAGGGCGCCGCGACGCAGGAGATCGTCCGCAACGTCTCCCAGGCCGCCCAGGGGGCAGCGGACGTCACCAGCACCATCACGGGCGTCGCCGACGCGGCGAAGGGGACCGGAGCGGCGGCCGATCAGGTTCTCACGGCAGCCTCGGAGCTGTCGAACCGGTCCGGCCACCTCAGGGACGAGGTGACGCGCTTCCTCGCGACCGTCCGCGCGGCCTGAGCGCGCGGGATCGGCGCGGACGCGGATCTCCGACCGCGCGCCCGGCGCGCCGGCTCAGAGGAGCCCGCGCGCCTTGGCCAGGCCGACCAGGTCCGCCTGCGGGCGGGCGCCGATATGCTGGATGACCTCGGCGGCCGCGAGCGTGCCCAGGCGGGCGCTGGCGACGTTGTCGAGCCCGCGGGCGTGCCCGGCCAGGAAGCCGGCGGCGAACAGGTCGCCCGCGCCGGTCGTGTCGACCACGGTCTGGACCGGGCTCGCCTCGACGGCCCGGACCTCGCCGCCCTGAACCACCAGGGCGCCGTCGGCCGAGCGCGTGACGAGGCCGAGCAGGTGCCGGCCGCGGGCGTTGCGCTCGTCGCGCAGGGCCGCCACGGCGGCCTCGGGATCCTCGGTCTCGTAGAGGCTCTGCAGCTCGGCCATGTTGGCGAACAGGATGTCGATGCTGCCGTCCCGCACGAGGCCGAGGAACTCGTCGCGGTAGCGGCCCACGCAGAACGCGTCCGAGAGGGTCAGCGCGACGGCGTTGCCCGCCTGATGGGCGAGCTGCGCGGCCTTGCGGAACGCGTCCTTGGCGGCCGGCGGATCCCACAGGTAGCCCTCGAGATAGACGACGCGGGCCGAGCTCACGAGCGCCTTGTCGACGTCGTCGGGCGACAGGCCCTGGCAGGCGCCGAGATACGTGTTCATCGTGCGCTCGCCGTCCGGCGTCACGAGCACGAAGCACCGGGCGGTGGCCGGCCCCTCGGCGGCGGCCGGGACGGCGAAGTCGACGCCGGTCGCCTTGAGGTCGTGGCTGAACAGGCCGCCGAGCTCGTCGTTCCGGACCTTGCCAACGAAGCCGGTCTTGGCCCCGAGGAGCGCCGCGCCGACCGCGGTGTTGGCGCCCGAGCCGCCCGACACGATCGTCGCCGGTCCCATCGCCTGGAATAGCGCCTCGGCCCGCGGCTCGTCGATGAGCTGCATCGCGCCCTTGGTGACGCCCTGCGCCGACAGGAAGGCGTCGTCCGTGCGGGCGATCACGTCGACGATCGCGTTGCCGAGCACGAGGAGATCGAGGGGTGCAGTCATCCGGGCGTCCTGATTCGCGTTCGCGCCGCTGTGGCATCCGCCTCGGATCGGATCAAGCGCCGTCGTCGGCGGGCGCGAGGTCGGCGAACAGCTCCGGCACGGGCAGGCGCAGGCCGGGCGGCGTCAGGTCCAGCGTCTCCCGGGTCGCGATGCGGGTCTCGATCAGGCCGCCCTGCGCGCGGCGGTGATGGATGACGAGACGCTTCACCGGATCCACGATCAGATAGTGGATGACGCTCTCCAGACCGAAGTAGCGGGTCAATTTCAGGCCCGAGTCCACCGCGCGTGTGCCCGGCGACTGAACCTCGACGACGATGACGGGATCCGGCACTTCGATGGCATCGAGATCCATCCGGGGCCCACAATAGACCAGTGCATCCGGTTCGAACGTCGTCGTGCTGTCGATGCGGACCGTCATGCCGTCGGGCATCATGTGGCAGACGACACCGGAGGCTCTGATCGCGCGATTCAGCGCTGTCTGTGCTGCGAACTTGACCAACGCATGTCCGGCCCGCTCCGGTGACATCGCGAACACCTCGCCATCGACCAGCTCGAATCGCCCCGGCTGCCCCTCGGCCCAGGCGAGAAACTCGTCGACCGTCATCCGGGATCTCGGCTGAGCGACCATGCCCGAGGTTAGCACGGATTCGGCTTGCCGGGAGCTGTGCTCCTCACGGGCCTCACCCCGCGATCTTCTCCAGCGCGACGTCCCGCGTCCGGGGACCCAGCAGCCCGACGAGCAGGCCCGCGGCCAGCATCGCCGCCGAGATGAACAGGAACACGCCCGGCGTCCCGGCCTCCCGCAGCACGAACGCGATGACGAAGCCGGTGAAGATCGCCGAGAAGCGGCTCCAGGAATAGACGAAGCCGACCGCCCGGGCCCGGATGCCCGTGGGGAACAGCTCGGCCTGATAGGCGTGGAAGCTGTACGACATCACGTTCGAGGCCAGCGTCAGGCCGATGCCGAGCGCCACGATGACGGTGACGTCCCGCGTCTGCGCGAAGGCCAGGCCGCAGGCGATGTAGAGGAGGGCGGCGCCCACGATGACGTGCTTGCGCTCGAACCGGTCGGCGATGGCGAGGCCGATCAGGGGCCCGACCGGGGCGGCCAGCGCGATCAGCGCCGTATAGGCGAGGCTCGACGTCACCGTGATGCCCTGGGCCACCAGGAGGGTCGGCACCCAGTTGGCGAAACCGTAGAAGCCGACCGTCTGGAAGACGTTGAACCCCGCCATCATCAGGGCGCGGCGCCGGTAGGGCTGGACCCACATGTCGCGGAACGCGCCGCGCGGCTGCACCGGCTCCGGCGCGGCCGGTGCGGGAAGCGCGCCGCCGTGCTCGGCCGCGATCCGCGCCTCCAGCCGCCGCAGGACCGCCTCGGCCTCCGCCAGACGGCCGTGCTCGACGAGCCAGCGCGGGCTCTCCGGCAGGCCCGCTCGCATCCACCAGACCACGATCGCCGCCGAGGCGCCGATCAGCACCACCCAGCGCCACCCGTCGATGCCGAGGGGCGCCGCCGGGATCAGCAGGTAGGACAGGAACGCCACGACCGGCACGGCGGTGAAGCCGATGCCCTGGCACAGGGCGAAGGCCCGGCCCCGGATCGCCTTCGGCACCAGCTCGGACAGGTAGCTGCCGATCGTCACCATCTCCAGGCCGAGGCCGATCCCGGCGATCAGGCGCCAGAGATTGAGGCCGAAGGCGTCGCTCTGGCAGGCCATCACCACGTTGGCGGCGGTGTAGGACAGCAGCGACCACGTGAAGATCGCCCGCCGGCCGAACCGGTCGGCGAGCCAGCCGCAGGCGATGGTGCCGATGAACAGGCCGGTGAAGAGGGCCGCGACGAAGCTCGCGACACCGCTGGCGCCGAACAGGCCCGGGGTCGTCGGCGTGAGGATCCCGGCCTTGACGAGGCCCGGCGCGACGTAGCCGGTGAACAGCAGGTCGTAGAGCTCGAAGAAGAAGCCGAGGCCGAGCAGCACCACGAGGCGCCAGACCGTCGGCGTCGCCGGAAGCCGGTCGAGGCGGGCCAGGATGGCGCCGGGATCGAGACCTTCCTCGGAAGCCCGGACTGCCGTACGCGTCGCCATGCCGGTGCGCCCCGTTTCGGCGCCGCGGCGCCCCGCCGGCGCAGTGCCGCGGAAGCGGGCGCCGCGCAAGAGGGAGCGACGCGGGGCGCGGCGCTCCCCTCAGGCGCCGAAGACGGACCAGCCCATGCGCTGCGTCAGCCGCTCCAGGGCGATGCGGCCGAGATGGGAATTGCCCGCCGCGTCGAGGCCGGGCGACCAGACGGCGATGGACGCCTTGCCGGGCGCGATCGCCAGGATGCTGCCGCCGACCCCGCTCTTGCCCGGCAGGCCGACGCGGTAGGCGAACTCGCCCGACCCGTCGTAGTGGCCGCAGGTCAGCATGATCGCGTTGATGCGGCGCGCGCGCTCGGCCGAGACCACCGAGTGGCCGGTCGACGGGTTGACGCCGTTATGCGCCAGGAACCGTCCGGCCCGCGCGAGCTGGCGGCAGTTCATCGCGATGGCGCAGTGGTGGAAGTAGACGCCGAGGGTGTAGTCGACCGGATTGTCGAGGACGCCGAACGACTTCATGTAGTTGGCGAGCGCGGTGTTGCGGAAGCCCGTGCGCTTCTCCGAGGCCGCCACCGTCTCGTCGATGATGATGCTCGTATCCTGGGCCAGGAACTGCATGAAGCGCAGGATCTCGCCCAGCGCCTCGCGGGGCTCGTGGCCCGAGAGGATCACGTCGGTGACCGCGATCGCGCCCGCGTTGATGAAGGGATTGCGCGGCACGCCACGCTCCCGCTCCAGCTGCACGATGGAATTGAACGGATTGCCCGAGGGCTCGCGGCCGACCCGTTTCCAGAGGCGGTCGCCGACCATGCCGAGGGCGAGGGTGAGCGTGAACACCTTCGACACGCTCTGGATCGAGAACGGCGTCTCGCTGTCGCCGCCGGTGAAGACCTGCCCCTCGGCATCGATCACCGCCAGGCCGAACTGGCCGGGATCGACCCGGGCGAGCTCCGGGATGTAGTCCGCGACCGCGCCGCGGTCGGGGCGCTGGGCCATCTCCTCGGAGATCTCCCGGATGACGTGGGCAAGGTCGGGCACGGTCGGGCTCGGGCGTCGCGTTGCGTCGGAACCGGGCCGGTTCGCGACGTCTCAGGCGATGCAAGGTCCGGTCCGGCCGCGCGGTGATCTAGCAGTGCCGAGCGGGCGTGGGAACCGGAGCGGCCGTGCCCGCGCGACGATCGGCCGGCGAGCGCCGGCCGCCGGGCCGTCACTCGATCTGCACCGTCATCGCGAGCGCAGCGAAGCGACCCAGGGACGCGCCACGCTCGGGCATCGCGTGCCTCACTGGATTGCTTCGCTGCGCTCGCAAAGACGGCTGCGGTGCGTCCGCTCGGCGAGAAGGATCATCACGCGGCGGCGAGCGCCATCGCCATGGATTCCTTCTTCATCAGCTCCCGGAAGAAGCCGTCGAGATGGGTCAGCTTGTCGGGCGAGCCGTCCTGCGCGATGCGGCCGCCGTCGAGCACGACGATCCGGTCGAAATCCTGCAGCGTCGAGAGGCGGTGCGCGATCGCGATGACGGTCCGGCCCTTCATCAGGTTCGCGAGGGCGTGACGGATCGCCTGCTCGGATTCGGCGTCGAGCGCCGAGGTCGCCTCGTCGAGCAGCAGGATCGGCGAGTTCTTCAGGATCGCCCGGGCGATGGCGATGCGCTGGCGCTGGCCGCCCGAGAGCTTCACGCCGCGATCGCCCACGATCGTGTCGAAGCCTTCCGGCAGGGCCTTGATGAAGTCGGTGCAGTGCGCCGCCTCGGCCGCCTGCCAGACCTCCTCGTCGGTCGCCTCGGGCCGGCCGTAGCGGATGTTCTCACGCAGGGAGCGGTGGAACATCGAGACGTCCTGCGGCACGACCGTGATGGCCTCGCGCAGGGATTCCTGCGTGACGCGCTCGATGTTCTGCCCGTTGATGCGGATCGCGCCGCTCTGCACGTCGTAGAAGCGCTGGATCAGCGAGAACAGGGTCGACTTGCCGCCGCCCGACCTGCCCACGAGGCCGACGCGCTGGCCGGGCTCGATGACGAGGTCGAAGTCGGTGAAGACGGGGCGCCCGTCCGGATAGCTGAACGCGACGTGCTCGAACTCGATCTTGGCGCCCTGGCCGCTGAGCGGCTGCGCCTCCGGATGGTCCACGAGGTCGTGGGGCTGGAGCAGGGTGTGCAGCGCCTCGGAGAGGCGGGCGGTGTGCTGGGTCGCGTCGACCAGCGCCACCGCGAGGTCGCGGGTCGCGGCGAGGATGCGGATGCCGAGCGTGCAGACGAGGACCACCTGACCGTTCGTCGCCTGGCCGGCCTCCCACATCTGGATCGCCCAGTAGAGCAGGCCGAACACGGCGAGCACGGTGAGCACCGCGTGCACGATGCGCAGCTTCTCGAGGTAGAGCAGGGACGAGCGGCGGGCGCGCATCTCGGTGGCGACGGTGCCCTCGAAGCGCTGGCCCTCGCGCTTGAACGCCGAGAAGGCGCGCACGAGCGACATGTTGCCGACGAGGTCGACCATCTCGCCGTCGACGGAGGCGGCCTTGGCGGCGAAGTCGTGGTGCAGCGGCTTGCCGGCCGCGGCCATCTTGAACATCAGCACGACGACGGCGGCGAACACGCCCGCCAGGATGCCCGCCATGGTGAGGTTGACGGTGGCGATGTAGGCGATCGATCCGAAGGCCGCGACCGTCGGCGGCATCACGTTGAACACGAACATGTTCTCGACCGTGAAGATCGCGTTCGAGGTCGCCGTGATCCGCGACGCCAGGGTGCCCGGCTGGCGGTCGGAGAAGAAGGTCGGGGAGTGGCCGGTCAGGTGCCGGAACAGGTCGCGCCGGATGTCGCCCGTGATGCCCACGAAGGTGAAGGCGCCGGTCAGCGCGGCCACGCGCCAGAGCATGTTGTCGGCGGCGATGAAGGCGATCAGGACCGCCAGGGCGCCCCAGATCACGGTGTTGTCGGGGCCGGGACCCTTCGTCAGCGCGTCGACCACGCCCTTCAGGGCGTAATCGGTGGAGACCGAGAAGCCGACGGCGCCGAGCACCGAGATCAGGATGACCAGGTGCGGCAGCCAGCGGCGCCGGAGATACCGTCCGACGAAGGCGAAGGGCCTGTCGGCGTATCGGTGCAGCTCTTCCATCGCGGTGACCATTCCGTATTCGCGCGGCTTTGGCTTACGGGCTGAGGCGGAGTGCAGCGCGGGCGCAGTCTGACCCGCAGCGGCAACGCGAGAGCGTTGCCATATGTTTCACCGGCTCGCACCTTCGCCGCGCTTTTATCCGCAGAACCTGAACGCCGCTTGAGCGGCTCGGAAACACCCAAGCGAATCCGATGCCGCGCCGGGTCAGGCCGCGCGCTCCGGCTGGCGCGTCTCCGGCATGATCAGCGCCACCAGCATGAAGGCCGCGAAGCCGACGACCGCGAGCCCCAGGAAGGCGCTGTGGCTGCCGAGATGGTCGGCCATGATGCCGGCGAGCGAGGTCGAGAGGGCCGCGCCGATGCCCATGGCGGTCCCGACCGCACCGAGGGCGAGGTTGAAGCGGCCGGTGCCGCGGGTGAGGTCCGACACGATCAGCGGCACCATCACGCCCAGCACCGAGGCCGAGATCCCGTCGAGCACCTGGATGGCGACGAGGCCGTAGGGGTTGGTCGTGTAGGCGAGCAGCAGGCCGCGGACCGGGAGGGCGCCGAAGCCGAACAGCAGCACCGGGTAGCGGCCGAAACGCTCGGCGGCCCGGCCGACCGCCGGGGCGCTGACCGCGAGGACGGCCTGCGGGACCATGATGCAGGCCGCCACCAGCGCGGTCGCGGTCTCGCTCGCCCGCAGGGTCAGGACGCTGCCGACGAGGGGCAGCATCGCGGCGTTGGCGAGGAAGAACAGCACCATGCAGGCCGCGAAGCACAGGAGGCCGCGGTTGGTCAGGAGCGCGCGGATGCCGTCCTGGCCGGACGCGGGCGCCGTCGAGGCCGGCGCCGCCTGGGCCGGGGCCGGCTCCTTGAACACGCCCGGATCGATGTCCTGGGCGCGGATGCGCGCCAGCGCGATCACCGTCGGGATCCCGAGGGCGGCGGTGAGGTAGAAGACGGCGCCGTTCGACAGGTAGTAGCCGATGGCGCCCATGCCGGCCGCGCCGAGGGCGTTGCCGAGGGCGGCGAAGCTCGCGTTCCGGCCGAGGCGCTCGCCGGCCCGGGCGCGCCCGACCAGACCGATGCTGATCGCCGCGATGGCCGGCGTCAGCACGCAGCTCGCGGCCGAGTGGAGCGCCATCGCCAGGAGCACGATCAGGAAGCTCGGCCAGACCGCCAGCGCGAAGGCGCTGCCGGCGATCCCGATGACCGCCACGGCGGCGGCGAAGCGCTTCGAGCGCACGACGTCGACGAAGGCGCCCCCCGGCACCTGGCCGAGGAGCGCCACGAGGCTGCCCACCGTCAGGGCGAAGCCGATGTCGGACTGGGTCCACTTGGCCTGGGAGAAGTAGACCGCCAGGAACGGCCCGAACCCGGTCTGCAGGTTCGCGACGAAGAACGCGAAGGCGTCGAGGCCGTAGCGGCTCGCCGACGAGATCGCGCGTTCGCCGTGGACCGCCGAGCCTGCCGGTGCGCGCGCGGCCTCGGCCGCCTGATCCTTCAGGCGGGTCGGACGGGAACGGATGTCCTGCCGGGGCACGTCGCGCTCGCGGGGGGCGGCGGCGGTTCTGACCTTCAACCGGGCCACCGTCACTTATCCGGTGCCTTCTCCGGGGGCGGGGCGGGGGCGGGCGCGGGCACAGGCGCGGCAGGGGTCGGCGGGGTCGCGGCGGCCGGCGCCGCGGCGCCCGAGGCCGCGTTGCCGGGCGCCGGCGCGGCCGGGGCCGACTGCGGCGGCGTCGCGGAGCCCGCCGTCGGCGCGGCCGCCTGCTCGCCCTCGGCCGCGGGCGCGGCCGGGCTGGCGGGGCCCAGGACCACGATCGGCTCGCCGGCCTTGTATTCCGGGGAGACGCGGACCTGATTGCGGGTCAGCGCGACCGACAGCTTGCGCTCCTTCCCGCCGTCCGGCGTGAAGCGCAGGGCGCGCCAGTCCACGGCGATCTTGCGGGTTCCCACACCGAGGAAGCCGCCGAAATCGATGATGGCGGCGCGGGGATGGCCCTCCTTGTCGATGATGATGTCGATGACGCGCCCGAGCTCGTCGCCGCCGGCGCTGCGCACGCTGCGGCCGAGCAGGCTCTCGTAATCCTGCGTGTCGAGGACGGTGGCGGGTGTCCCCTGCTGCTGGGCCTGGGTCGCGGAGGGCGGCGCGCCCGCGGCAGCCGGCGGGCTGGCGGGCGGGGCGGCCGGGGTCGCCGCGGCCGGGGTCGCCGCGGGCGGTGGCGTCGGGGCCGGTACCGGGGCCGACGTCTGGCCCGGGGTCTGGGCAGGCGTCTGGGCCGGCGGTGCGGATGGCGGCGCGGCCGGACTCTGCGGCGCGGCCTGACCGGCAGGACCCTCGCTGCCGCTCACCTGGGCCTGCGCCGCGGCCCCCGACGCCCAGAGGGCGAGCGTCACGGCCGCGATCATCCGGTTGGTTCTGAACACGCTTCGTCCTCTGAGGAAAGGCCGGGCCGCGCCGGCGTGCCGGCGCGTCCTCGACCGCATTCGGCCGGTTCCGGGTCCGCCGCCGGCAGGATCCCGCCCGCGGATGGCGTCGTGCCGCAGGACCTGGGCGAAGTTATGGACCGCGGCGGCCTCGCAGCAAGGCTCGGGCCGCGCGGGGCGCCCGCACGGCCCGAGGGGGCGGCGTCATCCCCCGGCGTCCCGCGGCGCTGTCTGGTTTTCGCCGCATCCCCAGCGTAGACAACCGCGCATAAACCCACGCGAGCCGCGGATGGCACCGTGGCCACTGTCGAGGACTACACGATGTCGACCCTCACCACGTCGCGATGCGCGGCAGCACGCGGCCTCGCGCTCGGTGCCGCCCTGTCCGGTCTCGTGGCCGGCTGTCAGGCGCTCGGCGGAGGCGGAGGCGTGATGCCGGCGACGGAGGTCGGGCTGCCGCCGTCGCTGCGCGGTTCGCTGCCGAACCGCGAGCCGCGCAACGCCGCGGTCGATGCCGACGGTCAGCCTCTCCAGACGGCGCCGACGAGGCAGCTCGCGATTCCCAAGACCGCCGGCGGCGCCACGCGGACGGCCGACAGCGGCGAGCGCCGCATCCGGCGCGAGGATCTCGACGGCGGCAACGCGGCCGTCGGCGGCAGCGGCGGCAGCGGCTCGATGGGCCCGATGCTGTCGCCGGGTGGCAGCGTCGGCCTCGGCGGGAAGTTCTGAGCCGGCACGTCCCGGGGCCCGCTCCGCAGCGAAGCGTCCGCGCGCCGCGACGCGGGATGATCCGCGCCCGACAGCCCGGGTCGACGAGCCAGGCCTAACCGGCCGCCTGGCTCGGCGCCTCCGCGAGCACGCCGGGCTCGAGATCGACCACGTAGCCGCCGAGTTCAGTGCTGTAGCTCAGCGCCTTCCAGGGCAGCGGGTGGTGGGTCTCGCCGAGCCCAAGGAAGCCTCCGAAGGCCAGAACCGCGTAGGCGACCTGTCCGGAGATCTTGTCCACCATGAAATTGTGGATAGCGCCGAGGTGGCGGCCGCTGCGGTCGTAGACGGCGGTGCCCTCGACCCTGTTGGACGCGATCAGACGCGGCGTCTCGTCGATGGCGACGCCTTCGCCGGCGGCGGGGTCGAGCTCCAGCGTGCCGGGCTTTCTCAGGGTGCGCTCGTTGGGCAGGTCCGTCGGCATGATCTCTCCCGGTTCGCGCGCGGGGTCGTGCCCGCGCGGCGGTCCCTCGGCTCACTAAGCGCGCCGGTCGGGACCGGTTCCGCCGGCGGGGCGCGGGGTCCGGACCCGCACCGAGCGCTCAGCGGTCGGGCGGCATGCCGGCGCTCGCCCGCCGCTGGTTGATCCGGTCGCGGACCGAGCGGTTCGCCAGCAGCATCTCGAAGCCGAAGGCCACGAGGGCGCACAGCGTGCACAGGATCGCCGCGCCGAACAGGCCGAACAGCAGGGTCGCGACCGTGCTGTCGCGCAGCGCGCCCACGAACAGCGTCAGCACCGAGCCGCAGGTCGCCACGCCGCCGAGCGCGGCCAGGAACACCGCGGCGTCGAGCGCGAGGGAGCGCCGGTGAAGGCGGTCCAGGCGCTGACCGAGGCGGACGCGCTCGGCGTCGCCGGCCCCCGCCAGCAATCCGGAGACGTGGTCGGCCTGGTCCGCCACGCGCGCGAGGCGGGCCCCGAAGACGTTGAGGAGCGTCGCGATGCCCGACAGCAGGAAGACGGGGCTGAGCGCCACCTGGACGACGTGCGCAGTCCCTTCCAGGCTCGCGAGGGTGATCGGGTCGGTCATGCGGTCGGGCTGATGCACCCGGCGGACCGGCGCGGCAATCCCGGTTCGCTCAGATCAGTCCGCGCCCCGGCGCGGTGCCGGAGGCCGTCGTCTCTGCGCGGATCACCAACCCGAGACCGGTGACCAGTCCGGTGGCGAGCAGGAGCGCGAGCGTGAGGGCCGGGGCGAACATGTCTGTACTTCGCGCGCAGGATTGTTAAGAGCAGGTTTCGCGCCCGGCATCGGACCGAATAATCTTCACCACGGCGTCGATCGGGCGATCCCACAGGGGATTCTCGTGCGTGCCTTGTGGATGAGGGGGCTGCAAAGGCAATTTCCCCTTGGAACGGCGGCGGCACCGCTTAGTTGCTGCTATGCTGGCTCGGCCGTGGGGCGATCATGCCCCGGCCTGCGGCCCGAGAACCGGAGGAAGTTTATGGCCACAAAGACCGAGAAGGCTGCGCCGAAGGCGGCCAAGACCACCAAGACTGCGGAGAAGGCCGCCCCGGCGAAGGCTGCGAAGCCGGCTGCCGCCAAGTCGGCCGGCACCAAGCCCAACGCTCTGCAGCAGCCGCTGAAGCCGTCGGCCGAGCTCGGCGCCATCGTCGGTACCAGCCCGCTGCCCCGCGGCGAGGTGGTCAGCAAGGTTTGGGACTACATCAAGAAGAACAATCTTCAGAACCCGCAGAACAAGCGCGAGATCGTTGCCGACGACAAGCTCAAGAAGGTCTTCGGCAAGGACAAGTGCTCCATGTTCGAGATGAACAAGCATCTCGCCGCCCACCTGAAGGCCTGATCACGACCTAGAGCCAAGTCCGGCGTCTCGTCTGGGCCGACGGCTCTAGGTGCCTCCGCGACGCTCCAGTCGGGCCGGCCGACCGGCCGACATGGCGCGGCGCGCCGCGGGCGAAAGCCCGTTATCCAGAGCCGCCGGTCGCTCCGGCGGGCTCGGGCGATCCGCGGAGCGGGGCGCGTCCACAGGTCCGGATCCACGGGTCTGGATCGCGGGCTTCCTCGCGCGCTCTCGCCGGGCCATCGCGGTGCCGCGTCCGCGGATTGGTCGACCGGGCCACCACTTCCGAGACCGGCGGGTGATGCCCGGACCGGTCCTGATCCCGGGGTCGGGCCCTGCCTGATCCTAGGCGACGCCCTGCAGGACACCGCCATCGACCCGCAGAGCTGCGCCGGTGGTGGCGCTCGCGGCCGGGCTGCAGAGATAGGCGACGAGGTTCGCCACCTCCTCCACCCGCGCGAGGCGCCGGATCAGCGAGGAGGGCCGGTGCTCCGCGACGAACTGGCGGCCCATGGCCTCGAGGTCGGCGTCGGCCGCGCCGCCGGCCATCTGCGTCATGAACTCCGCGACGCCCTCCGACAGGGTCGGGCCGGGCAGGACGCTGTTGACCGTCACGCCGCTGCCGGCCACCGTCTGGGCGAGCCCGCGGGAAATCGCGAGCTGCGCGGTCTTGGTCATCCCGTAATGGACCATCTCGGTCGGCGTATTGATGCCGGACTCGCTGGAGATGAAGATCACCCGGCCCCAGCCGCGCTCCGCCATGCCGGGCGTGTAGGCCCGGGACAGGCGCACGCCGCTCATCACGTTGACGTCGAAGAAGCGCTGCCAGTCGGCATCCGGGATCTCGAAGAACGGCTTCGGCTCGAAGATCCCGGTGTTGTTGACCAGGATATCCACGACCGGCAGCCCCTGGACGAGCGCGGACACGCCGTCCGCGGTCGCGACATCCCCCGGTGCCGCGAAGGCGCGGCCGGCCCGCGCCTCGCCCCGCAGCCTCGCCAGCGCGGCCTCGACGCGCTCGGGCGTGCGGCCGTTGATGCCGACCTCGGCGCCGAGATCGAGGAGTTCCTTGGCGATGGCGTAGCCGATGCCGCCGGTCGAGCCGGTGACCAGGGCCTTCCGGCCGGAGAGATCGAGATCCATGGGACGCTCCTGCACGTGACTCGTCGCGTCAACGCGGTCCCGCGCCCGCGGTGGCATACGGGGTCGGTCTAGCCGCTCCGACTCCGCCGCAGGACGCTGGCGCAGCCGCCGATCACCGAGAGCGCCACCGCGCAGGAGAGCGAGATGGTGACGGCCCGCTCGGCCCCGAGCCCGTGCGTCAGGCCGAAGATCACCGCCACCAGGGCCGCGCCGAGCGACTGCCCGGTGAGCCGCGCCGTCGACTGCATCCCGCTCGCCCCGCCGGCCCGCTCGCGCGGCGCCGAGGTGACGATGACCTTGTTGTTGGGCGACTGGAACAGGCCGAAGCCGAGGCCGCACAGGGTGAGCCTCCAGACGATGTCGAGGGTGGCGGGGGCCGCGGGCAGGAGCGTCACGCTGACGAGCCCGGCGGCCATCATGGCCAGCCCGACGCCGCCGAGGATGCCGGGCGGGTAGCGGTCCGCGAGGCGGCCGGAGATCGGCGCCATCGCGGCGACCGCGATCGGCCAGGGGGTGAGCAGGAAGCCGGTCTGGGTGCTGGAGAGGTGCAGCACGTCCTGGAAGTAGAAGGGCAGCGCCACGTAGGAGACCATCTGGGCGCAGAACGAGGCGACGGACGTCGCCATCGACAGGGCGAAGGCGGGGATCCGCAGCAGGTCGACCGGCAGGAGCGGGGCGGGCAGCCGGATCTGGCGCCGGACGAACACCGCGCCGATGACCAGGGCGGCGGCGAGCTCGACGATCGCGACGCTGCGCGCCTCCGGATCGCCGAGACCGTCGATCCCGATGATCAGCAGGCCGAAGGTCAGCGCATTGAGCACCGCGCTCGCGAGGTCGAAGGGGCGGCCGCTCGCCGGTGTGACCGGCAGGGTCCGGGACGCCACCGCCAGGGCCAGCAGGCCCACGGGGATGTTCACGAGGAACAGCCAGGGCCAGGTCGCCACCGACAGGATCGCCGCCGCCACGGTCGGGCCGGCGGCCGAGGCCACCGCCACCACCAGCGCGACGTTGGCGACCCCCTGGCCGATCATCCGGTGCGGGTAGATGAAGCGCACGAAGCCGATATTCACGCTCATGATCGCCGCGCCACCGAGGCCCTGGACGATGCGGGCCGCGATCAGCATCGGCAGGTTCGGCGCGACCGCGCAGGCGAGCGACGCGGCGACGAACAGCGCGAGCCCCGGCAGGTAGACTTTCCGGAAGCCGAAGATGTCGCCGAGGGCCGCGAACGGCAGGAGGCTCGCCGTGACGGCGACCTGGTAGGCGTTGACCACGAAGATCGCGTCGGCCGGCCGGACCGCGAGGTCCTTGGCCATGACGGGCAGCGCCACGTTGACGATGGCCCCGTCGAGGACCGCCATGGTCATGGCGAGCCCGATCGCCGCCATGGCGAGGACGCGCTCGCGCGGCGGCAGGCCGTCCTGGACGGGCCCCTGCGCGGTGCCCTGAGGATGACCCGGCGGGCTGCCTGTCGGACCGTGCGGGACCTGCGCCATGGGTGCGCGCTCCTGCGGCGTCCCGGCGGGTCCGTGACGTCGATGGCGGGGGGACATCCGGGCACGGGACGCGCCGCGGATGCTGCTCCCTGTCGCGCAGGCGGGGAGGCCCGTCGAGGGGTACCGTGTGTCCTATGTCACGGCGCGGACGGGAGTGTTCGCCGCGGACGCCCGCGGCTCGGACCGGGCGCGAGCCGGCGCGTCGCGGCGCCCGATCGGGCTCAGGCCAGCATGTAGGTCAGCAGGGAGCGGAGCTGGGCCGGCTTGATCGGCTTGTGCACGAGCTCCGCGCCGGCGGCGGTGACGCGCTCCTCGACCGCGCCGGTATGGTCGGCGGTGGTGACGATGACCGGGAGCGGCCCGGTATGCAGCGCCCGGAGATAGGCGGCCACGTCGAGGCCGCAGGCGCCGTCGTCGAGATGGTAGTCGAGCACCAGGATGTCCGGCGCCCCGGCGCCCGCCGCGACGGCGGCCTTCACCCCCGCGAGGTCGCGGAAGGTCGAGACCCTTGCATCCCAGTTCTGGAGCAGGCGCGCGAGGGCGTCGGCCGTGGAGGCGTCGTTCTCCACGACGAGGACGTGGGCTCCCGAGAGCCGGGTCGCCACCGGGGCGGGCGGCGCCGCGGCGGCCGGGACCGCGCTCAGGGGCAGCGTCAGCGACACCCGGGTGCCGTGGCCGACCCGGGAGCGCAGCCGCAGGGGATGATCGAGGGCGAGGGCCATGCGGCGGACGATCGACAGGCCGAGGCCGAGGCCAGGCTCCTCGCCGCTGCTCGGCCGGTCGCCGCCTCGGAAGAACTCGTCGAAGACGAGCTCGCATTCCTCGGCGGCGATGCCGCAGCCCGTGTCGGTCACTTCGATCCAGACGCCGCCGGACCGGCGCCGGGCCGCCAGGACGATCCCGCCGGTGCGGGTGTAGCGGACGGCGTTGGAGACGAGGTTCTGGAGGATCCGCTGCAGGAGCACCACGTCGCTGGTGACGGTCAGGTCCGGGCAGTGCACCGACAGGCGCAGGCCCTTGCGCTGCGCGAAGGGTTTGAAGCTCTCCGCGATCCCCGCCAGCAGGTCGGGCAGGAAGACGGGCTGGACTTGCGGCCGGACGATCCCGGCATCGAGCTTCGAGATGTCGAGCAGCGTCTTGATCAGGTCCTCGATGGTCTGCAGGCCCCGCTCCACCTGTCCGGCGATGGTGCGCGCCTCCGGCGGCACGTCGAGGTCGGCGAGCGCCGAGATCGAGAGGCGGGCGGCGTTGACCGGCTGCAGCAGGTCGTGGCTCGCCGCCGCCAGGAACCGCGTCTTCGAGCGGTTGGCAGTCTCGGCCTCCTCCTTGGCCGCGGCCAGCGCCTCGTTGGAGCGCTCCAGCCGGTGCATCAGCCCGGTCAGCTCCTCGGTGCGGGTGCGGACCCGGCCCTCGAGCATGATCGCCGTCTGGAACAGCGAGTAGGCGCTGCCTCGCTGGTCCATGGAGCGCTCGACATGGGACATCAGCGCGGCGTTGATCCGCTCGAGCTTCTCGATCCGCCGGTGCAGCGACGCGTCGGTCTCGAGTCCGTTCGGGTGCAGGGTCACGACGCGGCCGGGGCGGGGGCCGCGGCCGGCGCGCCCGCGGCGAGGGTCTTGCCGATGGCGATGCCCGTGAAGGTCTGGTTCAGGTGCATCGCCCGGTACTGCTCGCCGAAGGTCTCGAAGCCGACGACGTTGTAGCGGCGGTAGAGGTCGGCGATCCCGTGCCGGACCTGCCGGCTCTCGGCGTCGAGGCGGCGGAGCACGCACTCGAAGCCGATGATGAGGTCGACGCCGCCGAGCACGGCGTCGAGGCGCGCCAGCTCCGCCCGGGTCGAGGCGACGATGTCGCGCGGCTCGGCGAGGGTCAGCACCACGCCCTCATCCACCGCGCAGAAGAAGCTGAGCGAGCCGTCCTCGTTCATCCGCCGGATCGAGCGGCAGAAATACTCGCCGCCGACCTTCACGGCGAGCGGGTAGGCGGCGAAGCTCATCGGCGACAGGCCCTCGGGGTCGAGGCCGATCGCCATCGCGTATTCCCGGGCCGCCGGCTCGGCGTTGAGCTCGTGCACGGTGCGGCGCTCGCCGTCCGAGGCGGTGACCACGAACTTGGTCCGCGTCGGCTCGAAATTGTCGCTCTTGAAGATCTCCACCGAGAAGTCGGTCTCGACGAGCACCAGGACCGCCGCCTTGCGGTGGATCTTCCCGCCGTGGAGCATGACGGCGTCCCGGAAGCGCAGGTCGTCGCCGGCCGAGCCGCCGACGATCGGGATGCCGTCGAGCGCCCAGGCGATCGCCGAGACCACGGTCTCCTCGGCGTTGGCGAGCCCGTCGATCAGCGACAGGGCGAAGCGGTGGCCCGTGCCGGCCGCGTCGACATCGCGGCACCGGTCCAGCGGGTCCAGGGTCCGGCGCAGCGCCCGGACCGCCGAGGCGGTCCGCTCCACGTCGAGGTGGTCGATGGCGTCGAGGACGGTCGAGACGATCCGGAAGCGCTCGGCCGGGAACGCGATGACGACGAGCCCGCGGTCGAGGCCGCCGGCCGGGGCGATGCCGCCCGACATCGAACAGCCGGCCACCGGCACGCCGGGGAACCGGGTCTCCAGGGCACGGGCCAGGATCTCGGCATCGTAATCGGCGGAGAAGAACGCGACGACCTGCGACAGGGCGGTGTCACCGACCGCGAGCGCCACCTCCGCGGCCGCGTCGGCGGCCCCGGCCGCGTCCGTCCAGGCCGTCCAGATGCCGCACAGATGGCGGCGCACTCCCGATCCTTGAGCCACGTTCCACCCCCTGCGACCCCCTCGGCAGGCTTGGCGCCCGCTCTTCAGCGTCTTGGGCGGAGTATGTCGTGCGCGATCGAGCGGTGCAACGGGGCGTGTCGACCCGGTCCGGTTCGCGCGGGAAGCCGGACCGGGGCGGCCTCACTTCATGCAGGCATCCTCGGCCTTCTCGAAGGCCGCGGGCTTGGGTTCGTGCTCGGACGGCCGGTTGCGGCCGAGCGCCCCGTCGGAGCGGGCGCGGAGATAGGTGTAAATGTCCGGCAGGTAGCAGGTGACGTTCTTGTTCTCGCCGAAGGCGGGCATCACCAGCTCCTGCGAGGCGTTCACGTCCCTCTTGCCGCCCACGACGATGCCGGCGAACTGCGCGTAGTCCATGCCCTTGAGGGCGTCGACCAGCGACGGCGCGTAGGTCGATCCCAGCCCGTCGGGGCCGTGGCAGGCCATGCAGTTCGCGCTGTACCGGACGTAGCCGGACATGGTGTACCAGTCGACCATCTTGCCGCCGTCCGTGACGTGGTAGGTCGGGTTACCGTTCTTGTCGGTGTACTGACCGTCCTGGACCTTGGCCGGCTGCGTCGGCCCCTCGCTCTTCAGGTCGGTCGCGGGCGGGGCGGCGGTCGGAGCCGCGGCGGAGGCCGGCAGCATCCCCAGGGTTCCCGCTGCGAGCCCGGCCAGGACGAGGCCGGCCACTCTGTCTGCAACGCACCGCATACGTCTTCCTCCTGCCGCCCACAGGCTTCTTCTTGGTGGCGCGGTGCCGGGATAACGGCGGATCTCGTCCGAGAACACCTTGAGACGCCTTCACGTTTTCGCGCACGGCCGGTGAGCGTCACGATGACCGGCCGAGAGTGCGCTTATCCGCGTTGCGCACAGCATTAACCTTTTGTTAATCGGCGGATTGCCGCCGGCCCGCCGGCGTGAGAGCTTTCGTTAACGAGAGCTTAACGGTTGGGTCCCGGCGATGCGGTTCGCGGTTTCCATGATGCAGGGCCTGGTCAAGGGACCCGCCTCGCGTCGGCTCTCCCGGAGCCGCCGGGCGGCCCTGGCTGCCCTCGCCGTCGCGGGGCTCGCCGCCCCGGCCCAGGCGCAGACGCTGGCGAGCCTGCCCACCGAGGCCGGCGCCCGGGTGCAGGGCGATGCCAAGCCGATCGCGGCGTGGGTGACGTTCTGCCAGAATTACGCGGCGGAGTGCGCGCTGGACCGGGGTGAGCCGGCCCGGATCAGCCTGACGCCCGCCACCTGGGCGACGATCGTGTCGGTGAACCGGCGGGTCAACAAGGCGATCGAGCCGATGACCGACCAGGACCACCTGCACGTGGCCGACCGCTGGGACCTGGCCGAGGACGGCATCGGCGACTGCGAGGACTTCCAGCTGCTCAAGCGCCACATGCTGGCCGAGGCCGGCCTGCCGCGGCGGGCGATGCGCATGACCGTGGTGATCGACGAGAAGGGCGAGGGCCACGCCGTGCTGACCCTGATCACCGACCGCGGCGACCTGGTGCTCGACAACAAGACCAGCGCGATCCTGCCCTGGCACAAGACGGGCTACGTGTTCATCAAGCGCGAGAGCCAGGACGCCGTCGCCTGGGTCTCCCTCGGCGGCGTCACCTCCCCGGTCACCACCGCAAACCGGTGAACAAGCCACGCGGCGAGCAGTGGAACCTCGGCCGCACGCGCCGTTGCTTAACGGATCGCTAACCCTGCGGCGCCACTCTGTCGG
Source organism: Methylobacterium sp. UNC300MFChir4.1 (assembly GCF_900110155.1). Lineage (NCBI taxonomy): Bacteria > Pseudomonadati > Pseudomonadota > Alphaproteobacteria > Hyphomicrobiales > Methylobacteriaceae > Methylobacterium > Methylobacterium sp. UNC300MFChir4.1. The sequence goes on from NZ_FOCS01000004.1 coordinate 279,575, forward strand.
GCGACGGAGTGCCTTAACGATGCCGCGAGCCCGCCACGTGACGCCGCTCCCGCTTCTGGCGGTCGTCCTCGTCGCCGCCGCCTGCGGCACCGCCCGGGCCGCGAGCGAGACCGAAGCCCGCCACGCCGCGTGGCGCGACTGCGTCAGCCGCAATTTCCGGATCCAGGCCGCGCTGACGGACCGGGATCTCGCCGCCGACGCCGCCTTCCGGGCCTGCCGGACCGCCGAGGACGCCTATCTCGCGACCCTCGCGGCCTCACCGCTGCTCGACGACGAGGACATCGGGCGCGCCCGGCCGCTCCTCGCCGGCCGAATGCGCGCTTGGCTGGTCGGCAACCGCGGCTGACGTCGGGGATTCCCGGCAGCGGCCATCGGGAAAGGATGTTTCCGCCAAGCGCGTGAGGTCGGCCAGCAAGGCAGCGTCGCGGCGGCCTGTCCGCCTATGCCTTCAGGCGCGCCTTGATCCGCCGGGTCAGCCCGTCGCGGACGTCGCGGTAGGCGTCGAGGCGCTGCTCGCGCGAGGCGTCCTGCAGCAGCGTCGGGTCGGGGGTCGGCCAGTACTCGACATCGGCCGCGAGGGTGTGCGTCAGGTCCAGTGCCCGGTGGTGCGCCTCCGGCGCGAGGGTGATGATCAGGTCGAAGTTCAGGCCCTCCCAGTCCTCCAGCTCCTCCACGGTGCGCGGGCGGTGCCGGCTCGCGTCGATGCCGACCTCGTCGAGGGCGGCGACCATGAACGGGTCGGTGGGCTCGCCGGAGCGCACCCCGGCCGACTGCACGTAGGTGGACTTGCCGAAATAGGCGCGCGCGATCGCTTCCGCCGCCACGGAGCGCACGGCGTTGTAGTTGCACATGAACAGGACGGACTGCACCCGCCGCTTCTTCGGGGGCGCGTGGGGAAAAGGCTCGGGAGGAGGCTCGGGAGCGGGCTCAGCCATCGCCGGTCGGCGCGGAGGGCGCCTAACCCTTCCAGTGCAGCGCGAAGATCAGGGTGAACAGGCGGCGCGCCGTGTCGTGGTCGAGGTCGACCTTCCCCTCGAGCCGCTGCTTGAGCGTCTCGGACGCCTCGTTGTGCAGGCCCCGCCGACCCATGTCGATCGCCTCGATCTGCGACGGTGAGGCGGTGCGGATCGCGTTGTAGTAGCTCTCGCAGATCATCTCGTAGTCGCGGATCACCCGCCGGAACGGCGTGAGCGACAGGAGGTGCATCATCACCGGCTCACCGTCCACCGTGGTGATGGCGAAGGACAGCTTGTTCTCGACGAGTCCGAGCGTGAGCGCGTAGGGGCCCTCCCGCCCGGGGATGGTGAAGGAATTGTCCTCCAGGATGTCGAACAGGGCGATCGCCCGTTCGTGCTCCTGATCCGGATTGCCGCGGGCGATGGACCCCTCGTCCAGGCTCACCTTCGCGAGGCGGTTCGGCCCGCGCTGCTTCTCCGCCATCCCCAAAACCTCACAGGTTCAACCGGATCGCGACGGAGCGGGCATGCCCCTCCAGGCCCTCGGACCGGCCGAGGTTTATCGCTGCCGGGCCGAGCGCCCGCAAGCTCTCCGGCGTGCAGGCGAGGATCGTCGTCCGCTTCATGAAGTCGAGCACGCCCAGCCCGGACGAGAATCGGGCGGAGCGCGCGGTCGGCAGCACGTGGTTGGGGCCGCCGACATAGTCGCCGATCGCCTCCGGCGTGTGCGAGCCCAGGAAGATCGCGCCGGCATTGCGGACCTTGGCGGCGAGCGCCTCCGCGTCCTGCGTCTCGATCTCCAGGTGTTCGGGGGCGAGGCGGTCGACCAGGGGCACGGCCTCGTCGAAGGTGCGGACCCGGATGACGGCGCCGTAATCGCGCCAGCTCGCCCGGGCGATCTCCTGACGGGGCAGGGTGGTGAGGGCGCGCTCGACCGCCGCCTCGACGGCGCCGGCGAGTTCGGCGCTGTCGGTGATCAGGATCGCCTGGGCGGCCACGTCGTGCTCGGCCTGGGCCAGGAGGTCGGCGGCGATCCAGTCGGGGTTGGCGTGGCCGTCCGCCAGGATCAGCACCTCGGAGGGGCCGGCGATCATGTCGATCCCGACCTGGCCGAAGACCCGGCGCTTGGCCGCCGCCACCCAGGCGTTGCCGGGCCCGACGACCTTGGCCACGGGGGCGATCGTGGCGGTCCCGTAGGCGAGGGCCGCGACCGCCTGGGCGCCGCCCACCCGGTAGACCTCGTGGACGCCGGAGAGCTGCGCGGCGGCCAGGACCAGCGGGTTCATCTGGCCGTCCGGGGTGGGCACCACCATCACGAGGCGCGGCACCCCGGCGACGCGCGCCGGCAGCGCGTTCATCAGCACCGAGGAGGGATAGCTCGCGGTGCCGCCCGGGACGTAGAGGCCGACCGATTCCAGCGCGGTCCAGCGCCAGCCGGCCGTGACGCCGAGGGCGTCGGTGGCCCGGTGATCCGCGGGCCGCTGCGCCCGGTGGAAGCTCTCGATCCGCTCGGCGGCGAGGCGCAGGGCCTCCAGCGAGTCCGACGGGCAGGCCGCGACGGCCGCTTCGATCTCCGCGTCCGTGACCCGCAGCTGCGCGGCGGAGAAATCGGCGCCGAGCCGGTCGAACCGCCGGGTGAAATCGACCAGCGCCTCGTCCCCGCGGGCGACGACGTCGGCGATGATGCCGCGCACCGCCTCGTCCACGTCCTCGGCGATCTCGCGCTTCACCGTGAGGAGGCGCGCGAAGGCGGCGGCAAAATTCGGATCGCTGCTGTCGAGCCGGACCATCGGGAAGCCTTCTGTCTCGCGTCAGGCCGCCGAGCCGGCGGCCGTATCGGTGTCGATGTCGTGTCCGGGACGGTTCGCCGATTCCCAGACCGGGCCGAGATCCTTCATCCGGACCTCGATGCACTCGACCTCCAGCCGCAGGGCCGCGCCGCCGGAGAAGACGAGGTCGATGTGCCCGGAGGGCGCGTCCGTCGGCTCGAAGGTGAGGGCGAGCAGGCTCATCGGCGTCGCGTCGTCCGGCTTCAGGCCGCGGCTCTTCACGCCCAGCACGCGCTCGACGTGCAGGCCGGCGAGGCGCCGGCGCGGCGGGGCGCTCGGCGTCCAGTCGAAGCGGCGCACCGCCATGAGGAAGCGGTGCTCGCCGGCGAGGAAGGTCAGGTCCTGCGGTCGCAGGATCGCGTCCTGCAGATGGGCCGAGATCACGGTCAGGTCCTCGGTGTCGAGGGCGGCGAGCCTGAGCAGCTCCATGCAGAGGGTCCTCGGGGAATACGGGGCGCGGGTCGGGCGGCGAGGGCCGGTCCGCGGCACGGCGTAGGTAGCGGCGCGGCCCCGTTCGGGCAACGGCTGGTCTGGGGATCGCGATCCCGGCCGGGCACAGGCTCGGGCCAGCGTCGCCGTTTAGACGCGCCGGCGGTCGAGCCGGGGCAGGGTCTCATATGGCGGCACTCACCGAGCGCGCGGTTGTGGCGGTGCTGACCGTCGGGCTGCAGGCGGCCGGACCCGCCGTCGCGCAGGTCGGTCCGGACGCGCGGCCCTATATCTACGGTCGTCCGGCGCCGGATCGGGATCTCTACGCACCGCCGCCGCCCGGCGGGCGTCCGCCGCCTCCGCCCGCGGATGACGGGTATGGCTGGCGTCCGCCCCCGCCGCCAGTCGACGATGCGTACGACAGGCGCGGCCCGCGCTGGCGCGGCGACTTCGGGCGCCAGTGGGACGACAGCGTCTGCGTGACGGCCCGCGGCACGTGCAGGGTGCGCCCGGGGCCTCCCGACGCGCCCTGCGGCTGCGAGATCCCCGGCTTCGGCTACAGGCGCGGGCAGATCGAGGACTGAGCCTCAGGCGTCGCCGCGCGCCGGCCGGCTCGGACCGAGCGCTGCCGCTCAGGCCCGGACGCGCTCGATCTGCGCGCCGCACCGGCCGAGCTTGGCCTCCAGCGCCTCGAACCCGCGGTCGAGATGGTAGACCCGGTTGATCTGGGTCTCGCCCTCGGCGGCGAGGCCCGCGATCACCAGGGAGACCGAGGCGCGCAGGTCGGTCGCCATCACGGGGGCGCCCTTCAGCCGGTCCACGCCCTCGACGATGGCGAGGTCGCCCTCCAGGCGGATCTTCGCGCCGAGGCGGGCCAGCTCCTGCACGTGCATGAACCGGTTCTCGAAGATGGTCTCGCGGATGTGCGACTGGCCCTTCGCCAGCGTCATCAGCGCCATGAACTGCGCCTGGAGATCCGTGGGGAAGCCTGGGAACGGGTCGGTGGTGACGTCGACCGCCGCGATGCCGGCGCCGTTGCGGCGCACGCGGATCCCGCCCTCGACCTGCGTGATCTCCGCGCCCGTAGTCGTCAGGACGTCGAGGGCCGAGTGGAGCAGGTCGGCCCGGGTATCCTTGAGCACGACGTCGCCGCCGGCCATCGCCACCGCCATGGCGTAGGTGCCGGTCTCGATCCGGTCGGGTAGGACCTCGTGGCGGGCGCCGTTCAGGCGGGCCACGCCCTCGATCTCGATGCGCGGCGTGCCGGCGCCGCGGATCTTGGCGCCCATCTTGTTCAGGCACTCCGCGAGGTCGACCACCTCCGGCTCGCGGGCGGCGTTCTCGATCACCGTGGTCCCGTAGGCCAGGGCGGCGGCCATCAGCGCCACGTGCGTGCCGCCCACGGTCACCTTCGGGAAGGCGAACTCGGCCCCGCGCAGGCCGTTCTTGGTCCTGGCGACGACGTAACCGGCGTCGATCTCGATCTCGGCCCCGAGCTTCTCCAGCGCCATGATCAGCAGGTCCACCGGCCGGGTGCCGATGGCGCAGCCGCCGGGCAGCGAGACCTTGGCCTCGCCGAACCGGGCGAGCAGCGGCGCGATCACCCAGAAGCTCGCCCGCATGGTCGAGACCAGCTCGTAGGGCGCCGTGGTGTCGATGACGTTCGAGGCGGTGAGCCGGATCGTCTGGCCCGTCTCGGTGGTCTGACCGGGGCGCTTGCCCACGACCATGTGGTCCACGCCGTGGTTGCCGAGGATCCGCGTCAGCGCGGCGATGTCGGCGAGCCGCGGCACGTTGATCAGCTCCAGCGTCTCGCCGGTGAGCAGGCTCGCGATCATCAGCGGCAGCGCCGCGTTCTTGGCGCCCGAGATCGGGATCACGCCGTTGAGCGGCGCGCCGCCGGTGATGTGGATGCGGTCCATCGTGTGTCCTCGGGCGGCGCACCCGCGAGGGCGCGCGGCCGGCCGTGCTGATCGCGGGCGCGGCAGCGCCCAGGCTTGGCCGTGCCCTATAGACCGGATTTGTCGGAATCAGGACCGTTTCCGTCCGATTCCCGCGCGCAGGACTGATCCACGCCGGGAGACGGTCTTCCTTCGGCCCGCCCGCGGCCCTGCGCCTTGCGGCGGCGCAGGTTCTGGCGCAGCGCGGCCTTGAGGCGCTCCGCCCGCTCGTCCCTGGAGTCCGTCACGGCGCGACCCTTGGTCGCCGCAAGGTCGGGGCCGCGCGGTCCACGCCGGACGAGCCATCTGCGGTCGGAGACATGAGCTGTTGCAGGGGGCGAGAGCCAAGTTCGGGTCGGAAGAACGTGCCGGACGCTAGCGGGTTCACGCGGGCCTCTCAACGGATGCAACGCTGCGATGTCGGAACCTTACCTTGAACCAGTTCCAGATCCGCGCGTATCTTGCGGCCCTCACGCGAAGGACTGGACCGAGGCCGGACCTCGATCGCGGGCCTGAGACGCCGCTCACGCGGTGTCGCCCGCGCGGCCGAACACGCGAAGGACGCTCGATGACCGTCACCCGGATGCCCAGCACGATGCTCGCCCAAGCGGGATCGACGCGCGCCGGATCCGGCTACGAGCGCTACTTCCGCGGGGCCCTGGATCAGCTGCACGGGGAACGGCGGTACCGGGTGTTCGCCGACATTGAGCGGATCTCGGGGCGTTTCCCGACCGCCAAGTGGCGCCAGCCGGACGGCAAGACCACCGAGATCACCGTGTGGTGCTCCAACGACTACCTCGGCATGGGCCAGCACAAGGAGGTGGTCGCCGCCATGACCGAGACCGCCGCCCGCTGCGGCGTCGGCGCCGGAGGCACCCGCAACATCGCCGGTAACACCTCGCCGCTGGTCGACCTGGAGCGCGAGCTCGCCGACCTGCACGGCAAGGAGGCCGGCCTCGTCTTCACCTCCGGCTACGTCTCGAACCAGGCCGGCATCTCGACCATCGCCAAGCTGATCCCCGACTGCCTGATCCTGTCGGACGCCTTCAACCACAACTCGATGATCGAGGGCGTGCGCCATTCCGGCTGCGCCAAGACGATCTTCCGCCACAACGACCTCGCCCACCTCGAGGAATTGCTGCGGCAGGCCGGCGACCGGCCCAAGCTGATCGTGTTCGAGTCGGTCTACTCGATGGACGGCGACGTGGCGCCGATCGGCGCGATCTGCGACCTGGCCGAGCGCTACGGCGCGATGACCTACCTCGACGAGGTCCACGCCGTCGGCCTGTACGGCCCGCGCGGCGGCGGCATCGCCGAGCGCGACGGCGTCATGCACCGGGTCGACGTGATCGAGGGGACGCTGGCCAAGGGCTTCGGCTGCGTGGGCGGCTACATCACCGCCTCGGCGGCGATCTGCGACGCGGTGCGCAGCTTCGCGCCGGGCTTCATCTTCACGACGGCGCTGCCGCCGGCGGTGGCGGCGGCGGCGCGGGCGTCGGTGCGCTACCTGAAGCGCTCGAGCGCGGAGCGCGAGGCGCACCAGCGTCAGGCGGCGGCCACGAAGGCGGCGCTGAGCGCGGCGGGGCTTCCGGTCCTGGAGACCGAGACGCACATCGTGCCGGTGATGGTCGGCGATGCCGAGCTGTGCAAGGCGGCGGCGGACCATCTGCTGGAGCACCACGCGATCTACATTCAGCCGATCAATTACCCGACGGTGCCGCGCGGGACCGAGCGGCTGCGGATCACGCCGTCGCCGTTCCACGACGCGGCGCATATCGAGCGCCTCGCCGCGGCGCTGGGCGAGACCTGGCAGGCCCTGGACCTGCCCCGCGCCGGCACTGTCTTCGTCGAGGCCGCGGAGTAGGATCCGCGCCGCCGTCCCGGCCGGGCCGTGTTGCGGGCGCCCGTTTTTGCGAGCGGAGCAAAGCAACCCAGGGATGCCACATCCGCGGCCGGCCTGCTGCCCTGGATTGCTTGGCTCCGCTCGCAAAGACGGGCGCGCCGGTATGCTGAGGCCGGCCTGACCGCGCCGGCTCCGCGCTGAGGCAGCGGCCCGCAGCGCTTCCATGTCCCGTCCCCATCTCGTCTTTTCCGGCGCCGACCTGTAACGACGGCGTCAATCCTCATCCGCGAAAAGTCCGCCTATGATCTCCTCACCCCTCATGACCGTCATGGTCGATGCCGTGCGCAAGGCCGCGCGCGGCCTGCGCCGGGACTACGGCGAGGTCGAGAACCTGCAGGTTTCGCGCAAAGGTCCGGGCGACTTCGTCTCCGCGGCCGACCGCAAGGCCGAGGAGGTGCTGCGCGACGCCCTGATGAAGGCGCGTCCGGGCTACAGCCTCGTCCTCGAGGAGAACGGGATCATCGAGGGGACCGACAAGAGCCACACCTGGCACATCGATCCCCTCGACGGCACGTCGAACTTCCTGCACGGCGTGCCGCATTTCGCGGTCTCGGTCGGTCTCGAGCGCGAGGGCCAGATCGTGGCCGGCGTGATCTTCGACCCGATCAAGGACGAGCTGTTCGTCGCCGAGCGCGGCAAGGGCGCCTATCTCAACAACCGGCGCCTGCGCGTCTCCGGCCGCCAGGACATGGCGGACGCGCTGGTGGGCTACGGCACGCCCTATCTCGGTCGCGGCAGCCACCCGCGCCTCTTGCGCGAGCTCGGCGCCGTGATGGCGGTGGCCGGCGGGACCCGCCGGATGGGCTCGGCGGCCCTCGACATGGCCTACGTGGCCTGCGGCCGCCTCGACGCCTACTGGGAGCGCGACCTCCAGACCTACGACTTCGCCGCCGGCGTGATCCTGGTGCGCGAGGCGGGCGGCTTCGTGACCTCGGCGGACGGCGCGGCCGAGCCGCTGGTGCCCCGGTCGGTGGCCTGCGGCAACGAGGGGCTTCACCGGGACCTCGTCGCCATCCTCAAGAAGGTCCAGGCGGCCTGAGCCGCCACCGACTGGTCAGGCCGTCGGGCTTCTGCTTTAAGCCCGCGGTTCCCCACGGAAGGCCGAACGCATGGAAGCCCGCCGCCACGTCGCGCTGAAGGAATCGGTCCGCTCGATTCCCGATTACCCGAAGCCGGGGATCATCTTCCGCGACATCACCACGCTGCTGAGCGACCCGCGTGCCTTCCGGCGGGCGGTGGACGCCCTGGTGCATCCCTACGCCGGCGGACAGATCCACCAGGTGGCCGGCATCGAGGCCCGGGGCTTCATCCTCGGCGGGGCCATCGCCCACCAGCTCTCCTGCGGCTTCGTGCCGATCCGCAAGAAGGGCAAGCTGCCCCACAAGACCGTGTCGATGGCCTACGCCCTCGAGTACGGGACCGACGAGATCGAGATCCACGTCGACGCCGTACGGCCCGGCGACAAGGTGCTGCTGGTCGACGACTTGATCGCCACCGGCGGCACCGCGATCGCGGCCGTGAACCTGCTCCAGAAGATCGGCGCCGAGATCGTGGCCGCCTGCTTCGTCATCGACCTGCCCGAGATCGGCGGCGCGCAGCGCCTGCGCGACCTGGGCGTCGAGGTGCGCACTCTCATGCAGTTCGAGGGTCATTGAGCCCCGCGAAACGTTGACTTCGCGGGGCTCATCCGTCATAAGCCCGCCACTCGCGACGTGGCGCCCCGCATGGGCGCCCTTCGTGTTTGCAGACAACCAGGACGCGTGAAGGTCGGGTGCAGCAATAGCTGCCCGCGAGCGCGCCTCGACCTTTGAAGGCTCTGAGCCATGAAGAGAACCTACCAGCCGAGCAAGCTCGTCCGTAAGCGCCGTCACGGTTTCCGTGCGCGGATGGCCACCGCCGGCGGCCGCAAGGTCATCGCGCGCCGTCGCGCCCATGGCCGCAAGCGCCTGTCGGCCTGAGGCCTGATCCTCGCCGGCGCGGACGCTCCGACGCATCCGCGCCACGAGGCAAGTGGTATCGGCCGGGATCGAACCATCGATGGCGACGATCGAGCGGCTTAAGAAACGACCCGACTTCCTGGCGGCGGCCGAGGGGCGTCGCTTCCACACCGCGCGTATGACCGCGCAGGGGCGTCTTCGGAACCCGGACGTTTGCCCCGGCCTCCGTCTCGGCTTCACCATCACGAAGCGTGTCGGCCACGCGACGGAGCGCAACCGCATCCGCCGCCGACTCCGCGCTGCCGTGGGGTTGGTCGCGTCCGATCTGCCGAGCGAGCTCGCGGGCCTTCCGGCCGACATCGTGCTGATCGCCCGCCGCCCCGCCCTCGAAGCCTCCTTCGAGGCCCTCGCCGAGGATCTGCGCCGCGCGATTCCCGCGGTGACCCGCGCGGCCGTGCCCCGCGGGGACAGGTCGCCCGGCCGATCCGGCGGTCGGCGCGCCAAGCCGGCCCCTGACACGGCCACTTCTCAGTCGTCCTCTCTCCCGCACGAAGCTGGCCGCGCCTCCGCGCAGGCGGCCCCACCCGGCGGTGCCGACATCGGCCCGTCGCAGGGGTGCGACAGAGATCCCCGAATCACAGGCGCGCGCAGGTCCTCCGGGGCCGGCGACGTTCCTGTTGCCACTCCGAACGCGTGCGGCGGTGTCCCTGATGGGCAATGACAAGACGAACATGTTCGTGGCCATCGGCCTGTCGCTGCTGGTGCTGCTCGGGTGGCAGTACTTCGTGGCCGGCCCGCGCATGGAGCAGCAGCGCCAGATCGAGGCGCAGAACAAGGCCGCGCAGCAGCAGCCCCCGGGCGTGACCCCGGACGGTGTGCCCTCGCCGTCCCCGAAGGAGGGTGGCCCGGCGGCCCCCGCGCCCGGCACGCTGCCGACCGCCCAGGGCGGCCCGGTCTCCCGCGAGGCGGCGCTGGCCCGCTCGCCGCGCGTCCGGATCGAGACCCCGGCGCTCTCCGGCTCGATCGCCCTGAAGGGCGGCCGCGTCGACGACGTCTCGCTCAGGAACTACCACGAGACCATCGACCCCAAGAGCCCCGAGATCGTGCTGTTCTCGCCGGCCGGGACCGAGACGCCCTACTACGCCGAGTTCGGCTGGGTCGGCGCCAATGCCGGTCCGCTGCCGACCAACGACACCCTCTGGACCAGCGACGGCAAGACGCTGTCGCCCGGCATGCCCGTGACCCTGACCTGGGACAACGGCGCCGGCCTCGTCTTCAAGCGGATCATCGCGGTCGACGACAAGTACATGTTCACGATCCGCGACGAGGTCGAGAACAAGGGCTCGGGCGCCATCACGCTCTATCCGTACAGCCTCGTCTCCCGCTGGGGTAAGCCACATACCCAGGGCTACTACGTCCTGCACGAGGGCATGATCGGCTATCTCGGCAACGACGGCCTGCAGGAATTCACCTACGACAAGCTCGCCAAGGAGGGCGCCTACGGCGGCGCCAACACCAAGGGCAAGGCCTGGAGCGGCGTGACCGGCGGCTTCGTCGGCATCACCGACAAGTACTGGGCGGCGGCCGCGATCCCCGATCAGGACGCGCCCTATACCGGCGCCTTCACCGACCGGACCGACGGTGCCACCAACGTCTACCAGGCCAGCGTGCGCGGCGACGCCGTGAATCTCGCGGCGGGCGCCTCGGCGACCGCGACGCAGCGGCTGTTCGCCGGCGCCAAGGAAGTCAACGTCATCAACAACTACGAGAAGGACCTCGGCATCAAGCACTTCGATCTGATGATCGATTGGGGCTGGTTCTTCTTCATCACCAAGCCGATGTTCCGGGCGCTGGACTTCTTCTATCACCTGTTCGGCAATTTCGGCGTCTCGATCCTGGTGGTGACCTTCTGCCTGAAGCTGCTGTTCCTGCCGATCGCGAACCGGTCCTACGTCTCCATGGCCAAGATGAAGGCCGTGCAGCCGGAGATGGCCGCCATCCGCGAGCGGTACAAGGACGACCGCATGAAGCAGCAGCAGGCTACGATGGAGCTGTACAAGAAGGAGAAGATCAATCCGGTCGCCGGCTGCTGGCCGGTGCTGATTCAGATTCCGGTCTTCTTCGCGCTCTACAAGGTCCTGTTCATCACCATCGAGATGCGCCACGCGCCGTTCTTCGGCTGGATCCGCGACCTCGCGGCGCCGGATCCGACGAGCATCGTGAACCTGTTCGGCCTGCTGCCGTTCCCGGCACCCGACTTCGTGCACCTGGGCGTCTGGCCGATCATCATGGGCATCACGATGTTCGTGCAGATGAAGATGAATCCCGCGCCGCCGGACCCGGTCCAGGCGCAGATCTTCACCTTCATGCCGATCGTGTTCACCTTCATGCTGGGTTCGTTCCCCGCCGGCCTGGTGATCTACTGGGCCTGGAACAACACCCTGTCGGTGATCCAGCAATACGTCATCATGCGCCGTAACGGCGTGAAGGTGGAGCTGTGGGACAACCTCCGCACCACGTTCAAGCGCGGCGGCACCAAGGCGGCCGCCACCAAGAGCTGACGGGCGAGACGCCGTGAGCGAGACCAACGACGACGCGGCCGACCTCCTCGAGGCCGGCCGCCTTCTCTTCGCCGGCCCGGCCGACTTCTACGCGGCCGCCCAGATCCTCGACCGGCTGCCGCCCATGGAGGGCGTCGAGATCGCCTTCGCGGGGCGCTCGAATGTCGGCAAGTCGAGCCTGATCAACGCGCTCACCGGGCGCAACACCCTGGCGCGGACCTCGCACACGCCGGGGCGGACGCAGCAGCTCAACTTCTTCCGGATCGGCGAGCGCCTGTCGCTGGTCGACATGCCCGGCTACGGCTACGCCGCCGTCGAGAAGGCCAAGGTCGAGGCGTGGACCCGGCTGATCCACGCCTACCTCAAGGGCCGCGCCAACCTCGCCCGGGTGTTCATGCTGATCGACGCCCGGCACGGCTTCAAGTCGATCGACACCGACGTTCTCGACGGCCTCGACAAGGCCGCGGTGAGCTATCAGGTCGTGCTGACGAAGGGCGATTCCCTCAAGAAGGGCGAGGTCGCGAGCCGCATCGCCGGGATCGAGGCAGGGCTCGCCAAGCGGCCGGCCGCCTACCCGCAGGTGATCCTCACCTCGAGCCGGGACGATTCCGGCGTGCCGGATCTGCGCGCGGCCATCGCCAAGCTCCTGGCGGAGCGCGGCGCGTGAGACTCGCGGGTGTCGACCGCGCGCTCGCGGCGCTCGCCGCCCTTGCCGGGCTGCTCGGCGTCGCGCTGAGCGCCGCCGCGGCGCACATCCCAGGGGCGGACTCGCTGAAGACGGCGGCGCAGTTCCTGCTGTTCCACGCCCCCGCCATCCTGGCGCTGGTCGGTCTCGGGGCCGCGGGCCTCGTCCGGGCCGGTCTCGCGCGCGTCGCGGCCGGGCTGCTGGTCGCCGGCCTGATCCTGTTCTGCGGCGACCTCTCGGTGCGCGCATGGCTTCAGCACGCGCTCTTCCCGATGGCGGCGCCCACCGGCGGCTTCGCCCTGATGGGCGGCTGGCTCACCGGGATCCTCTGCGCGCTGGTGCCCGCGCGACGCGGGGTCTGACAGGTCCGGCCGGCGGCCCGCGGGCCAGCGTCTTCGCGAGCGGAGCGAAGCAGTCCACGCGGCGCCGGGCCGCGCGATGCGGCGCTGCCCTGGGTTGCTTCGCTCCGCTCGCAAAGACGGCGCCGTCGCGCCCTATGATGCTCTCACCTGCAGGAACTCCAGGGCCGGCCCCTGCGCGTCCGAGAAGATCCCGGCGGTCAGCGCGCCGCCGTAGACGGCCGCGGTGTCGAGGTTGGTGCGGAACCGGCGCACTTCCGGGCGCCCGCTCCGCTGCGGCGTGTGGCCGTGGACCACGTACCGTCCGAAATCGTGGTCGCCCTCGAGGAACGGCTCGCGGATCCAGAGGCGATCATGCGCGTCCGAGCCGAGGGCGTCTGTGCCGGGCCGCAGCCCGGCATGCACGTACCAGTGGGCGCCGTCACCGTGCAGCGTCGGGAGCGCCTCGATCCAGTCGAGGGTGTCCCGGGGCAGGCCGGCAGGATCCCGCGCGCCGAACGAATCGAGCGTCGCCTCGCCGCCGTTGTACATCCAGTGCGCGGCCGCGCTCTCCGTCTGGAGTGCGTCGAGCAGCATCCGCTCGTGGTTGCCCATCAGGCAGACGACGCGCTCCGGCTCGGCCCAGTTCAGGCGGCTCACGGTGCGGAGCACCGCGGCGCTGTCCGGGCCGCGGTCGATGTAGTCCCCGAGGAAGACCAGCCGGTGGGGACGGTCACCCGCGTGCTCGGCGATCCGCTCCAGCAGCGCGTCGAGGAGGGCGGCGCAGCCGTGGACGTCGCCGATCGCGTAGGTGAGGGGGCCGGAATCCATGCGCCATCGTCCAACGCGGTGGCGCGTTCCGCAAGGCCGCCCGGGTCGGCGCGCTACGCCGCGAGGGCGCGCATCTCCGCGATGAGGTCCGACTTGCCCTCGAAGCCGATGCCCGGCAGGTCCGGCATGGTGATGTGGCCGTCCTCGACCCGCACCCCGTCGGGGAAGCCGCCGTAGGGCTGGAACAGGTCCGGGTAGCTCTCGTTGCCGCCGAGGCCCAGCCCGGCCGCGATGTTGAGCGACATCTGGTGCCCGCCATGCGGGATGCATCGGGCGGGCGACCAGCCGAACTCGGCCAGCACGTCGAGGGTGCGCAGGTACTCCACGAGCCCGTACGACAGCGCGCAGTCGAACTGCAGCCAGTCGCGGTCGGGCCGCATGTTGCCGTAGCGCAGGAGATTGCGCGCGTCCTGGTGCGAGAACAGGTTCTCGCCGGTGGCCATCGGCCCGGGATAGTAGGGCGCGAGCGCCGCCTGGAGCGCGTAGTCGAGCGGGTCGCCCGCCTCCTCGTACCAGAACAGCGGGTACTGCCGCAGCATCCGGGCGTACGCGATGGCGGTCTCGAGATCGAAGCGGCCATTGGCGTCCACCGCGAGACGGCCCCGTCCGTCGATCTCGGCGAGCACGGCCTCGATCCGGCGCCGGTCCTCTTCGAGCGGCGCGCCGCCGATCTTCATCTTCACGACGGTGTAGCCGCGATCGAGATAGCCGCGCATCTCGGCGCGGAGGGCGGAATTGTCCTTGCCGGGATAGTAGTAGCCGCCGGCCGCGTAGACGAAGACCCGCGGGTCGGCGGCGACGCCCTTCCGCTCGGCGAGCATCCGGAACAGCGGCTTCCCGGCGATCTTCGCCGCCGCGTCCCAGATCGCCATGTCGAGGGTGCCCACAGCCACCGAGCGCTCGCCGTGGCCGCCGGGCTTCTCGTTGCGCATCATCGCGGCCCAGACCCGGTGCGGGTCGAGGTTGTCGCCCGCATCGACGAGGAGGCTGTCCCGGTCGGCCTCCAGGATCCGGTCACGGAAGCGCTCGCGGATCAGGCCGCCCTGACCGTAGCGGCCGTTGGAGTTGAAGCCGTAGCCGACGACCCGCCGGCCGTCGCGGACCACGTCGGTGACCACCGCGACGAGGCTCGTGGTCATCTTCGAGAAGTCGATGTAGGCGTTGCGGATCGGCGATGCGATCGGCTTGGTGACCTCGCGGACGTCGACGATGCGCATGGCTCACTCTCCCCGGTGCGTCCCGGTGCCATAGCGTCGGCGGCCCCCGGTCAGCCAATGCCGTTTCCGGAGCGCGCGATGCGCGGGCGGCATCGGCCCCGTCCTGTCGGAGAGGCGCTATGGATCTGGACTGGGTGCGGGACTTCCTCGCGCTCGCTGAGCACCGGACCTTCTCGCGGGCCGCCGAGGTCCGGCACGTGACGCAGCCGGCCTTCAGCCGACGGATCCGCGCGCTCGAGGCGTGGCTCGGGACGCCCCTGTTCCTGCGGAGCGCGCAAGGGGCGCACCTGACCGCCGCCGGAACGGGCTTCCGCCCGCACGCCGAGGAATTGATGCGGGGCCTGGACCGGGCGTGCCGCGAGGCGCGGGCCGCGGGCGCGCGCGCGGACGCGAGCCTCGCGATCGCGGCCACGCACGCGCTGTCGTTCACGTTCTTTCCCGGCTGGATCCGCCGGCACGCACCCTTCGAGACGCTGGGCGCCCTCAACCTGATCTCGGACAGCATGGCGGCCTGCGAGGCGATCCTGCTGGCCGGCGAGGTGCAGCTGCTCCTGTGCCACCACCGCGCGGACCTCCCCACGCCCCTGGACGATGGCCGCTGCGAGTCGGTCCGCGTCGGCGCGGACAGCCTGGTGCCGCTCTGCGCACCGACGTCCGAAGGGGCGCCGCTCTGGCCCCTGAGCGGCGCGGTCCGCTACCTCGCCTACGGCGAGGCCTCGGGGCTCGGCCGGATCCTGGCGGCGAGCGGGGCGGCGGCCGGCCACGGGCCGGCCTTCACGTCGCACCTCGCGGCGACGCTGATGACCATGGCCCAGGGGGGCGACGGTGTCGCGTGGCTCCCGGTGACGCTCGCGGAGGCGGCGATCGCCCGCGGACAGCTCGTGCGGGCAGGCCCGGAGGAGCTGGACGTTCCGGTGGAGATCCGGCTGTTCCGGATGCGCGAGGGCCGAGGCGGCGCGGCCGATGCCCTGTGGCGGCGCCTGCAGGCGCCCGAGGGCGCCCGGCCGGATCAGGCCTTCGCCACCCGGGCGTAGCGGCCGTCGTAGCGACCGGCCCGGATCTGCTCCAGGACCTCCGCCTCGCGGGCCGCCTGCGCCCGCACGGCGTCGAGCAGGGCGGCCGCGTCGCCGGGCGGGAACGACACGACGCCGTCGGCGTCGCCGACCACCACGTCTCCCGGGCTCACCGTCCAGCCGCCGACGCAGACCGGCACGTTGATCGCGCCGGGGCCCGTCTTGAACGGCCCCCGCGGCGTCGCGTCGCGGGCGTAGCAGGGAAAGTCCGCGCCCGCGAACGCCGCCGTGTCGCGCACGGCGCCGTCGATCACGAAGCCGGCCACGCCCCGGCTCTCCGCGATGGCCTTCATGATGTCGCCCACCAGCGCGCGGCTCGTGTCGCCGGCGCCGTCGACCACGATCACGTCGCCGGGGCGGACCTCTTCCAGAGCCTGATGGATGGCCAGGTTGTCGCCGCTCCGGACGCGGACCGTGAAGGCCGTTCCCACGAGCGCCCCGCCGCGATGGAACGGGCGCAGGCCGGCCAGGACCGGCATCCGCGCCAGGCAGTCGCTGATCGTAGCCGTCGAGACATCGCGGAAGGCCGCCAGCACGGCCGGGTCGACGGCGGGCGGCGGCGGATTGCGGGTGATGGCGGACATCGGCCTCGACGTCTCCCTGGCGTCAGCGCCCCCGCGGCATCGCGGCGAATCGGCGAGGGCCGGGGGATCCTGCCCCAGGCCGCGGCCGATGTCGCGATGGAACCCCGGCCCGGTCAGTGATCGGCCGCCGGGACCGTGCCCGCGCCGCCGCCGGTCGCGAGCTTGCGACGGGCATCGGCCTGACCGCTCGTCGCACCGAAGTAGCTGGCCGAGTCGCCGAGCTGCACCGACGGCTGGCAGCCCGGCGTGCACGACAGGGATTCCCGATCGAGACCGCGCTGCACCGTGATCGTCGAGTCCCGCGACGCCTCGACCCGGATGGTCGTCTCGGCGATCATGGCGCCGCCGTTGTCGAGGGCGATCAGGTTGGTGGAGCCGAAGCTCTTGCCGGTGAGCACGAGGACGCCGTTCTTCTGCGGCGTCACCTCGGCGATGATCGGGTTCCCGACGATGACGGTCGACGTCTTCTCCGGCAGGCGGAGCACCTTGGCGTTGTCGACGAGAACGGTCACGACGGGCAGCAGATCGGGCTGGCCGGCCGCGGCCGCGGCGCCCGTCAGCAGGACGACGAGGCCGGCGCGGCCCGCGATCGACAGGGTGCGACGCATCGGGGTTCCTCAAGACGGCGGGCGGTCGAAGAGAGCCTACCCGAGGCCCGAGGCTAGCGCGGAACCCGTGAAGGAAGCGCTAAGCAAGACCAAGTCGCGGCACTGTGCCGTATCGGTGAAACCCAACCTTCACCAAACTCGCAGCGAGACAGCCTTTTAGGTCGGTGCGGGATCGATTTAACCGATTTTCAAGGCGTAATCGGCAGTCTGTGCAGGCCGCCGATCGAGACCTGAAAATTCTTCATCGGGCATCGCGCAAGTTTTATCTCGCTCTGTGTTGATCGAAGGATCACCCTCTATGAAGACCCTGTTCACGCGTTTTGCTTCGGACGAGTCCGGCGCCACCGCGATCGAGTACGGCATGATCGCGGCCCTCATCGCCGTGGCCATCATCACCGCCCTGAAGACGGTCGGCACCAGCCTGACCAGCAAGTTCAGCCAGATCTCCGGCAACCTGAACTGATCGAGACCCGTCCGATCTGCGGCAGGTTCGAGACATCCCGCCTCTCCTCGCAACCCGGAGAGAGGCGGGGGTTCCCGGCCTGCCGGGATCGCCGTCGTTCGCGGCGGCGCTCGCCGCCCGGCACATCCGAGGTCCGGACCGGCCGGCACTCCGCCGGGGCGGACCGTATTGTGTGACGCGACAGGCTGCGACGAGATGGGCGCCGAGATGGTCGGTTCAGCGACGGCAAGCCTGGGACTGGCGGGTCTGGGCCCGGCCGGTTTCGGTCTCCTGATCCTGTTTCCCTTCCTGATGGCCTACGCGGCCGCCAGCGACCTGCTCACCATGCTGATCCCGAACCGGATCTCCCTCGCCCTCGTGGCCGGGTTCGCGCTGCTGGCCCTGACGAGCTCGATGAGCTGGACCGAGGTCGGCTTCCACTGCGCCGCCGGTGCGGTCGTCCTGCTCGTCACGTTCACGCTGTTCGCCTTCGGCGTCATCGGCGGCGGCGACGCGAAGCTCGCGGCCGCCACGGCCCTGTGGCTCGGCTTCGACGGCCTCGGCGACTACCTCCTTGTGGCCTCGGTGTTCGGCGGCGCCCTGACCCTGGCGATCCTGTTCGCGCGGACGCACCCGCTGCCCGGCCGGATCGCGCGCATGCCGTTCGCCCTGCACCTGCACGACGCCAAGACCGGGATCCCGTACGGGATCGCGCTGGCCGCCGCCGCGCTCCTCGTCCTCCCCGAGACCGACGTCTGGACCCGGGCCCTCGCCAGCTGAGGCCGCCGCGGCGATTCAGAGACGCGGGATCTGGAGCCCCGGGCCCGGCCCAGCTAGAAGTCGCGCATGCCCCTCGCGCTGCTGCGTCGCCCCGATCCCGATCATCTTGAGGTCCAGCACGAGGGGGCCAGCCTCCGCATCGCCCTCCGTCGGCGGCCGACCGCGCGCCGCATCACGCTCCGCGTGTCGGCCGCCACCGGCGAGGCCGTGATCACCCTGCCGAGCCGCACCGCCATCAACACCGCGCAGCGCTTCGCGGCGAGCCACGCGGAGTGGATCGCCGCGCGCATGGCGCGCGTGCCGACCCGCGTGCTCTTCGAGCTCGGAGCCAGCCTGCCGCTCCGCGGTGAGCCCCACCGGATCAGCCAGCGCGGCACCCGGAGCGGTCCCGTCCGCATCGAGTCCGTCGAGGGGGAGGCGGTGCTGTCGGTGTCGTGCGACGCCGCCCACGTGGCGCGCCGGGTCCGCGACTTCCTGGCCCGCGAGGCCAAGCGCGACCTGACCGAAGCGATCGAGCGCTACGCGGCGCGGCTCGGGCAGCGGCCGGTCCGGGTCACGCTGCGCGATACCCGCAGTCGCTGGGGATCCTGCACGGCCCGCGGCGAGCTGAACTTCTCGTGGCGCCTGATCCTCGCGCCGCCGATGGTGCTCGACTATCTGGTCGCCCACGAGATGGCGCATCTGCGCGAGATGAACCACTCTCCGCGCTTCTGGGCGCTGGTGCAGGCGCTCTGCCCGAACACCGACGCTGCCGAAGCGTGGCTCAAGCGCCACGGCACCGGCCTGCATCGCTACGGCTGAGCCGACCTCAGACCCGCATCAGCCCCGCCTCAGCCCTTGACGCGGAGCACCCGCTGGCGCGCCACGGCATCCGCCGGCCAGCTCGGGCGGGGATCGACCTGCCCGGGGCTGAGGGTGCGCGGCGCGACGCTGTCGCAGATCTCCCGCTGGCGGATGATCACCGGGTTGCCGAACTCGTCCCGGCGGCGGACCAGGCCGCCGTCCCTGCAGTAGCCGGCGATGGCCGCCTGACCGTTGCGGCGGCCGTACGGGTTCGCCGCCACGGGCGGATGCTCGATCACCAGCGTGTCCGAGTGGTTCAGCGAGCGTTCGATGTAGGTGGTCTCTCCGACCGGCAGGGACTGGGCTCCCGCCTGCGCGAGGGTGGCCACCAAGCAGGCGGCCGAGAGAGTGAGCGGGCGCATCACGGCGTCAAAATCCGGCGCTGGAGGAGTGTTCGAACACAATCTAGGCCGCTGAAACCGTTACGGGTAGCGCCGACGCGCAACACCGCGCCCGCATCGCTTGACAGCGCGGGGCGGACCATGGTCGGAACACGCCCGATTGTACGGCTCCCGCCGGTCCTCGGCCGGAGCGTTCCGAAGGGATCGGTGGTGCCGCTTCACGCGAGGCTCGTTCGTTTCCGGCGCGCCGCGCTGCCGGTTCTCCTCGCCCTCGTCGCGGCGGCACTGGCGCCCGCCGGGCCGGCCGCGGCTCAGGGCATGGTGCGCAAGACCTTCGACGATTGGCAGCTGCGCTGCGAGACGCCCGCCGGCGCGAAGGCCGAGCAGTGCGCCCTCGTCCAGTATCTCGCCGCCGAGGACAGGCCCAACCTGACCCTCGTGGTCATCGTCCTCAAGACCGCCGACAATCGCGGTTACCTGCTGCGGGTGGTGGCGCCGCTGGGCGTTCTCCTGCCGTCCGGCCTCGGCCTGAAGATCGACCAGACGGATATCGGCCGCGCCGGCTTCGTCCGCTGCCTCACCACCGGGTGCGTGGCCGAGGTCGTGATGGATGACGGGCTGATCCGCCAGTTCAAGAACGGCACGCAGGCCACCTTCATCGTGTTCCAGACGCCCGAGGAGGGCGTCGGCATCCCGCTGTCGATGAAGGGCTTCGCGGCCGGGTTCGACAGCCTGAAATGACGGTGCGGTTCGGGAGCCGTGCGATGATCGGACATCGGAACAGGAGCCTCACGCGGTCCCCGGACATGGCCCGGCGCCGGACCGTCGCTCTCCGGCTCTGCGGCTTTGTGCTCGCCGCGTCGCTCGCCGCCCCGGCCCCGGGCCGGGCCGAGGAGGGCAACATCTTCTCCAACCTGTTCAAGTACGGCGGCACGACGGTCCCGCCGTCGCAGCTCGAAGCCCTCGACCCGGCCTATTGCCCGACGGTCGAGGTCGCCGAGGGCGGGGCCGCCTCGCGCACGCTCGCGGGCGACACGGTGCGCACCCAGTTCTCCCTCGGCCGTCTCGCCCGCGAATGCACGCGGCGTCAGGACGGCTCGATCACCGTCAAGGTGGGCGCCGAGATCAACGTCCTGCTCGGGCCGGCGGGCGCGCCGGGCCGGTTCGATGTGCCGGTGACGTTCCAGATCCGCCACGACGGCAAGACAGTCTCGAGCCGCACCGAGCGGGCCGGCGTGATCGTCGGGCCCGGAGAGGCGCAGGGCTTCGCCACGGTCGTGGCCGACGAGCTGCAGGTTCCGGCCGCCATGACAGCCGATTACGACATCGCGGTGGGTGTCGGGACCGGCAAGGGTGCGGGCGGCAAGCCCGCCGCGAAGCCGCGCCGCCGCAAACCGGCTGTCGCCGCGGCGCCACCCGGCGGAGGCGACGCTGCCCAGTGACGCCGCGGCGCGCCTCGGCGATCCGACCCCGCTGATTGCCCGGACCGGCCGCGACAGGCTCTGGCTCGGCCGGAAGACCCGGTTCCGGCTGGAATCCACGGACGATCCCGTCTTCGATCGCCGCCTCGTGCTCCCGGACCACCCCGCCGGCTGGATCGTGCTGAGCTATGCCGGCGATCCGACGAATGCGCCCCGGCGCCCGATCCTCCGCGTCCTGCGAGGGCCTGACGAGACGGTCCAGGACTTCCTCC
Source organism: Methylobacterium sp. UNC300MFChir4.1 (assembly GCF_900110155.1). Taxonomy (NCBI): domain Bacteria; kingdom Pseudomonadati; phylum Pseudomonadota; class Alphaproteobacteria; order Hyphomicrobiales; family Methylobacteriaceae; genus Methylobacterium; species Methylobacterium sp. UNC300MFChir4.1. The sequence continues at coordinate 300,565 of NZ_FOCS01000004.1, forward strand.
TGCCGGGAGCCGCGCAGGGGCTCGCCCACTGGCTCGGGCTGATCCCCTCCGATACCCGGGAGATTCGTCTCTCTGCCGGTGCGGACTTCGCCCTCGAGCGGGTCGGCGCCCGGCGCGAGGTCGAGGTGCTCGCGCAGTGCCTCCTGCGCCGGCCCTGGCGCTGCGTCTCCGCCCTCTACGAGCGCGCCCGCGGCTCGGAACGGCGCTACCGCGACATCCTGCGCGGCGCCTGCGCGGTGACCCCGATGGCCCGGTTCCCGGCCTGGGCCGCCGCCCGGACCCGGCCCGCCCGCGTCGCGCCCTCCGCCCTGCGGATCCGCTGCGTCGTTCTCGCGCGAGCCGAGGACGCGGCGCCGCTGTCGGCCACGCGCGACGCGCTGAACGCGCAGACGCACCGCCCCGACTCGATCCAGGTCGCGTGGGCGGGGACGCCGCCCGCATCGGTCGACGGGCCGCTGTCGCATCGAACCTGGGATGCGGCTTCCGGCTTCGACGAACTTTCCGGCGAGGCGGACGCCCTGTGCCTGCTGCGCCCCGGCGACGTCCCGGAGCCGGAGGCCCTGGCGCTGCTGGCCCAGGCCCTGTCGGGAGCGGACATCGCCTACGGCGACGCGGTCGGCCCCGACGGTCGCCCGCAACTGAAGCCGGACTGGAGCCCGGACCTCGCCCTGGCGACCGGCTATCCCGGGTTTCCCCTGCTCCTGTCGCGGGCGTGGCTGGCCGCGGCCATGGCGCGCCCGGTCGGCCCGATGGCCGCGCTCGCGCCGGCCATCGCGATCGCGGCGATGACCACCGCCGCGCGGGTGGCGCATGTCCCGCGGATTCTCGCCCGCAGCGCCGGAGACGGTCTCGACCCGTCGGCCCGGGCCGCGGCCCTGGACGCGCACCGGTCCGGACAGCCGCTGTTCCGCGCCGGGATCCACGACGGTGCCGTTCGCCTCGCGTGGCCCCTGCCGGATCCGGTGCCGCTGGTGAGCGTCGTCATCCCGTCGCGCGACCGCCTCGACCTGATCACCCGCGTCTGCCGCGGGGTGCTCCACGAGACAGCCTACGCGGCGATCGAGCTGATCATCGTCGACAACGGCTCCGCCGATCCAGCGGTGCTCGACCATTACGCGACCCTGCGCGGCGATCCGCGCGTCCGGATCCTCATGGACCCGCAGCCCTTCAACTTCGCCGCGATGGTCAACGCCGGCGTCGCCGCGGCGTCCGGGACGATCGTCGTCCTGCTGAACAACGACGTCGCCGTGCTGGAGCCGAGCTGGCTCGAGGCCATGGTCCGGCAGGCGTACCGACCGGAGGTCGGCGCCGTCGGGGCGAAGCTTCTCTACGGCGACGGCACGCTGCAGCATGCCGGCGTCGTCGTCGGACTCGGCGGCCGGGCCGGCCACATCCTGCGCCGCCGGCCCGGTGACACGCCCGGCCATCTCGGCCAGCTGCGGGTGGCGCACGAGGTCTCGGCGGTGACGGCCGCCTGCCTCGCCGTCGCGCGGGAGAAGTATCTGGCGGTGGGCGGCTTCGACGCCGAGGCATTCCCGGTCGACTTCAACGACGTCGATTTCTGCCTCCGCCTCGGCGCCGCCGGCTGGAAGACGGTCTGGACGCCGGCCGCGACGCTGGCCCATCTCGAATCCGTCAGCCGAGGTCCGTCCGTCGGGGCCAAGCGCGCCCGCTTCGAGCAGGAGGCCGCCCGTTTCTCCGAGCGCTGGCGGGCCGCGATCCGGCACGATCCGTTCTACCACCCCGCCCTGTCGGTCACGACGTTCGGCGAGGATCTGGAATGACGCCGCGGTCGGACGGCGCATCGGACGGCGCGTCGGGCCACGATGCCGCGACGTATCTCGGACCGTCGCGCCGCTCCTGGCGCGCGCTGGTGGGCGCGACGCGCCAGCTCCTCGCGCATCCCCGGGCGGCGGCCGCGATCCTGCGCGCGCGCGTGACGGGTAAGCGCCTGCGCGCCCGGCAGGCGCTCGCCGCCCTGATCGGGATCGACCATCGGCTCGCCCTGCCGCCCGGGATCCTCGACGGCTTCCCCCCCGCGCCGACCGGTCCGGGAGACGCGATCCGCGTGATCGGCGACGGGGTCCTCGTCGCCGGTGCGCCCGGCCGGATCGCCGCCGCGTTCGCGCGCGAGCCCGACCTGCAGGCGCTGTACGGCGACGCCTTGGTGCAGGAGAGACCCGGCGGCGCGGTGCTGCCGCTTCTGCCGCCGGTCTTCGACGCCGACCGGCTCGCGGCCCTCGATTATCTCGGACCCGTGCTGGCCTGCCGACGCGGCGCCCTCGAGCCCGGCGACGATCCCGGCAGTCCCGCCGAGGCCGCATTCCGCATCGCGGAGCGCTTCGGTCCCGGCGCGATCGGCCACCTGCCGGAGATCCTGTCGGTCCGGCGCGGCGCCTCGACCGCGACGCGGGGCGGCGAAACCGGGCGCGTCCCCCACCACGCGCTGGTGCGCGATCACCTCGACCGGACAGGGCGGGAGGGCGTTGGCGTGGCCGTCGGGCCCGACGGTCTCGTGCAGGTCGAGCATCCCCTGCCGGACGAGCGGCCCTTGGCGAGCCTCATCGTGCCGACCCGCGACCGCCTGGATCTCCTGCGCCCCTGCCTCGAGAGCCTCCGAGGCTGCACCGACTGGCCGTCGACCGAGATCATCGTCTGCGACAACGACAGTCGCGAGCCCGAGACGCTGGCCTACCTGCGGGCGCTGGAGGGGGAGGGGAGGGGGCACGTCGTCCCCTGGCCCGGGCCGTTCAACTTCGCCGCGATGAACAACGCCGCCGCGGCCCGCGCCCGCGGCAGGCTGCTGGTCTTCGTCAACAACGACGTCGAGGCCTTCCGGCCCGACTGGCTGTCCCGCATGGCCCGGGAGGCCCTCCGTCCGGACGTGGGGGCGGTCGGTGCCAAGCTCCTCGACGGCGAGGGCCGGATCCAGCACGGCGGCATCGTGCTCGGCACCGGCGGCCTCGTCACCCACGGGCACCGGCACTTTCCCGGCGATGCCCCCGGCTACCTCGGGGCCCTGCGCGTCACCCACACGGTGTCGGCGGTGACCGCGGCGTGCCTGGCCGTCGAGGCGGCGAAGTTCCGCGCGGTCGGCGGCTTCGACGAGGCGGTCTTCGCGGTCGACTTCAACGACGTCGATCTCTGCCTGCGCCTGAACGCGGCCGGCTACCGCACGCTCCTGGTCCCCGGGGCGGTCCTCCATCACCGCGAGGCGGCGAGCCGCCGCTGGACCCGAGAGGCCCGGGCCCGCCACGCGCGCGAGATCGCGGCTCTGAGAACGCGATGGGGGTCGCTGCTGGTGCAGGACCCCCATTATCACCCGGGCTTCGACCCGGAACTCTCGACCCACGCGCGGCTGCGCGCGGGGTTTCCCGAGGCCGGACCGGCGCCCCTGCGCCGGCCGGGCGCCTGACCGGGCCTACTGCACGAGGCGCGGGCCGCCGCCCTGGACCTTCTCGTTCTCCGACATGATGCCGAGCCGCTTGGCGACCTCGGTATAGGCCTCGATCAGGCCGCCGAGATCCTTGCGGAACCGGTCCTTGTCGAGCTTGTCGGAGGACTTGATGTCCCAGAGCCGGCAGGAATCCGGGGAGATCTCGTCGGCGACGACGATGCGCATCATGTCGCCTTCCCAGAGGCGGCCGGTCTCCATCTTGAAATCGACCAGCCGGATGCCGACGCCGAGGAAGAGACCCGACAGGAAGTCGTTGACGCGGATCGCCAGCGCCATGATGTCGTCGATCTCCTGGGGCGTCGCCCAGCCGAAGGCGGTGATGTGCTCCTCGGAGACCATCGGATCGTTCAGCGCGTCGTTCTTGTAGTAGAACTCGATGATCGAGCGCGGCAGCTGCGTGCCTTCCTCCAGGCCGAGGCGCGTCGCCAGCGACCCGGCCGCGACGTTGCGCACCACGACCTCGAGGGGGATGATCTCGACTTCGCGGATCAGCTGCTCGCGCATGTTCAACCGGCGGATGAAGTGCGTCGGCACGCCGATGTCGTTGAGGTGCTGGAAGACGAACTCCGAGATCCGGTTGTTCAGCACGCCCTTGCCGTCGATGACCTCGTGCTTCTTCGCGTTGAAGGCCGTCGCGTCATCCTTGAAGTGCTGGATGAGCGTGCCGGGCTCCGGCCCCTCGTAGAGGACCTTCGCCTTGCCCTCGTAGATGCGACGGCGGCGATTCATAGGCGTGTACCGTGGTTTGAGGAAGTCCATGGGCCGAGGCTCCTGATGCGCGACGATGGGGAGGAATCCGCGGCGCGGCGACCGGACGCGAGGTCGGGCCGCCGGACGGCCTCTGCCCGAGGGCCCCGGCGACCGGCCGCCAAACTAGCGGAAGCGGGCTTCCAGCACAACGCGTTAGCCCGCAGGGCGGGATTGCGGAGGCCGGTCGGGACGTGCCCGGGACGACCTTCGCGACCCGTCGCGCGCGCGTCTCGCGGTCGTCGTGCGGTCGTCAATCGATCGTCTTGGACGGGTAGCGGCAGAGGTCGGCGATGAGGCAGCGCGGGCATTCGGGCTTGCGCGCCTTGCAGGTGTAGCGTCCGTGGAGAATCAGCCAGTGATGGGCGTGGAGGCGGTAGGCGTCCGGCACGATCGCCTCGAGTCCGGCCTGGACCTTGTCGGTCGTCGCGCCGACGAAGAGCGGGATCCGGTTCGAGACCCTGAAGATGTGGGTGTCGACGGCGATCCGCGGAACCCCGAAGGCGATGTTGAGCACCACGCTCGCGGTCTTAGCACCGACCCCGGGCAGGACCTGCAGGGCCTCCAGGCTCGCCGGGACCGCGCCGCCGTGCGTTTCCACGAGGATGCGCGAGAGGGCGACCACGTTCTTCGCCTTGGTGTTGAACAGCCCGATCGTGCGCACGAAGTCGCGGACCCGGTCCTCGCCGAGCGCCAGCATCTTCTCGGGCGTGTCGGCGACCGCGAAGAGCGGGCCGGTGGCGAGGTTGACGCCGCGGTCGGTCGCCTGGGCCGACAGCACCACGGCGACGAGGAGCGTGAACGGATTGACGTAGTGGAGCTCGCCCTTGGGCTCCGGCTCCGCCGCCTGAAAGCGGCGGAAGATCTCGGCGAGGGTAGCCGCGTCGACGGCCTCGGGAGCCGTGTCCACTTGCGCGGTGACGGCCGGCCCGATCGGACCCCCGAGCCGCGCGGAGACGGCGCTCTCGGATGCTCCCTTGGACGCCCGCCCGGACGCCTTCTTGGACGCTCCCACGGCCTTGCTCCCGGACCTGCCCTTGCCCCGCCGCGTCGGGGCTGTCCCGGATACCGTCTCGGACGCGGTCTCGGCCGGTCCCGCGGCGGCGCGACCGGCGCGATCCGTCACGGGCGGGGGAGTCTTTCTGGCGGGCATCGGCGCGTTATATGGATCGCATGGCGAGCGGCAATCCTTCCGTCCACCCGTACGGGCTCGATCCGGACACGATCGACCGGCCCGTCTTCACCGCGACGATCCGGCCGCACCAGTCGTTGAGCCGGCGCGGCTTCCGGGTGGTCATGACCGGCTGCTGCGCGGTCTCGGTCGCCGTGTCGGTCTGGGCGTGGCGCATGGGCTTCTGGCCCGTGGCCGGCTTCTTCGGCCTCGACATGCTGGCGATCTACGCGGCGCTGAAGGTGAGCTTCCGGCGCGGGCGCTCCTTCGAGGAGGTGATGATCTCGCAGATCGAGATCCTGCTCGCCCGGGTCAGCCACCGCGGTGAGCGGCGGGAGTGGCGGTTCAATCCGCTCTGGACCAAGCTCGAGACGGTCGAGGACGACGAGTACGGCCTCCAGCGCCTGACCCTGGTCTCGCGCCGGCAGCAGGCGCTGGTCGCGCGCGACGCTGGGCCGGACGAGCGGGCGCGGGTAGCCCAGGGGCTCAGCGCGGCGCTCGCGCAGGTGAAGAAGGGGTACTGACCGGATCCCGGACCTCTCTGGCCTCCTGAGAGGGCAGGGAGGCGTCGCGGCAGCGATCGCCCGGGCCGTGCGAAAAAACAGCCCGGAGATGGAACAGGGCTGTTGACGGGCAAATTCGAGGGCTCTATACCCCGGCTCATCGGCGCCGGCCGCGGAAGTGGACCGGGCGCTGAGCCATCTTCTGACAAGCGGCCGGACTGGCCGGCGGGATTGCCGGGCGGTCTTCTGTTTGCCTCTGATGAGCCTCGGGCGACTGAGGCGCTCTTTGACAAGTTGGAATGAGGAAGGGAGACGCGGGCGGCGTTTGTCCTTGCGGCT